>JAHCAN010000033.1 GCA_019634915.1 Steroidobacteraceae bacterium
CCCGCCCGCCACCGCGCGCGGCCATTTCGGCGAGCCGCGCGGAGTCGGCCGCCGCGGGCCCGAAGCCGATCGCGTGCGTGATCACGTGCTGCGCGCCGGGCAGGTCCGGTGCCAGGTCGGCCTCGGCAAGGTACTGCGCCATGTCGGCAAGGCATGCGCCTTCGCCGATGCCGCTGCAATCGTCGCCGACGATGCGCGCGAAATCCGGCAGCGCGCGGATCCGTGCGCTCGCGCCGGTATCGGCGCTCGGCTCGCCGTCGGTCAGCAGCACCGCGTAGCTGCGCTGGCAGGGATGCGTGATCGGTGAGGCGTAGCGCGACGGCGCGAGCGGATCGCGCGCGGCCGGCACGCTCGGCAGCGGCACGGCGCCTTCCGCGGTGGCCGAACGCTGCCCGTAGTCGACGGCCCGGCCGGCGAAGTACTGGCCCGCCTCGTAGAGCGTTTCGCTGAGCGGCGTCAGGCCGGCGGCGGTCAGCGCGGCGATGCTCGCGCGCAGCGAGTCGCGCGCCGTCGCGATGGGCTCGATCGCGTGCACGACCATGCCGCCTTCGGCCGCCGCATCACCGGTGCCGCTGCCGTTGCTGCTGAAGCGCATCAGGCCGAGGTTCACGCCGTCGAGCGAATCGACCAGCGCGCTCGCCGCTGCCTGCACGGCCTGCAGTCGCGTCGTGCCGCCGGCATCGGCGTTCGCCATGCTAGACGAGGTGTCGATGATCAGCAGGACGTTCGGCGCCACGGCGCGCGAGCGATCGACGTAGATCTCGCTGTCGTCGGCGAGCACTGCGCCACCGGACAGTGCCGTGACCGCCGCTGCGGTGCAGGCGACGAGTGCGCGCGAGGACTTCATTCCCCGGCCTCGCCCAACCCGCCGCCGACTCGGCCGACCCGCGCGGCTCCACCCGCGACCGCGATCACCATGACGCCCTGGACCTGCTGCTCGTGCGCATCGCGCGCGGAGCTGCCGCGGCTGTCGATCTCGTAATGCAGGCCGACGAAGCGCCCGATGCTCGATCCGGGCAGGCCTTGCTCATCGCCGACGTAGCGTGTCGCGGTGTCGTAGTGGTCGACGGTGACGCCCGTGGCGCCGCGGTCCAGCACGCCAGACACGATCGTCGGCGCAGCACCCGGCACGGTGGGCACCGTGGCGAGCGCGGCGAGCGCCTGCTCGATGCCGGCGCTCGCGGCCATCGAAGCCGACCGACGGTACTGTTCGTTGCCGGCCAGCACGAGCTCGGTCGCCGCAGTGCCGATGCCGCCGGCGGCGAGCAGCGTGAGGATCGTGAGCAGCACGAGGCCGATGACCAGCGCCGCGCCGCGACGGTGGCGGGGCAGGGCGATGAACGGGCGCGTACGCGGCGTCATCGCGGGCGCGCATTGCGCAGCGTGATCGTGCGCGACAGCAGCAGGCGGCGGTAGTGCGCGGCGCCGGCGGACGGCGTGTAGTCCACGCCGGCGTAGCGGTAGATGCGGTCGTCGATGAAGCCGGGCTCGGGCCGGTCGGCGCGCACCCGCAGCCAGACGCGCACCGCGACGATCTGGCAGCGCGCCAGATCGGCAAAGCCGGGGCTCACGTAACGCGTGGCGCGGCCGCTGGCTCCCGCGACGGCCCCGCCGCCGCGATCCGTGCCGGCGTCCGCGTCCGCGTCGGCATCGGCCAGGCCGTCACCGTCGTAGTCGCCGGTGTCGATGCCGAACTCGACCTGGAAGTCCTCGATGCCGGGCATCACTTCGCTGTCGACGAACTGCGCGCTGCCCGAGACGGTGGTCAGCGATTTCACGCGCAGCGCCGGAAAGCCGGGACGCTCGACCGAATCGCGCGACAGGTAGTAGGCGCGCACGACGAGGTCGCGCACGTCGTGGTCGTCGTCGAGGGGGCCGGGCGCGTGGCCGTCGGCGAACAGCAGCTGTGCCGACTGGCTGTGCAGGCGCGATGCGTAGAGCTGCAGGCGGCCCGCCTCGGGCGCGGCCCCGGCCGTCCCGACACGCCGGATCGTCAGCGTGTCGGCGCCCGGAACCGCGCCTGCGCCATAGGGATTGCAGCCGGTGCGTGCCGGGCCGAGCGCGTAGTGATCGTCCGCACCCTGCACCGGGACCAGCACGTCGACCGCGAAATTGCTGCCGCACTGATGCGCGGAAGCGGGCAGTTGCGCGAGCGGCAAGCTGGCTGCGGTTGCCGCCGGCTGGCGCAGCTGTGCTGCGAGCGCATGGACGATGCCCGGCTCGGTGCCGCTGACGAAGCGGATCGCGTCGGCCGTGCTGGTGTAGCCGTAATAGCCGGCGAGCTCGATGTCGGGCTCGAGCACGGCGAGCGCAAAGCGCGCGCTTTCCTGCAGCCGCGCAACGTTCTCGTTGACGGTGTAGGCGGCGTGCCCGCGCGAGTACACCTGCACGACGCCGATGATCAGCAGCGAGCCGATTGCGAGCGAAACCAGCAGCTCGACCAGCGTGAACCCGCAGCGGCGCAGGCGCGCGCTCATGGCGGCAATGCCGGCAGCATCACCAGCGAGGTCCCGACTTCGCGTTGTTCCGCGCCGGGCCCCTGCCAGGCGATGCGGATCGTGTAGCGGTCGGGCAGGTCGGCGCCTGCGCCCGGCTCGAACTCCACCCGCGCCGCAGCGGCGGGATCGGAGGGCGGCGGCAGTGCGCGGCCCACGGCCTCGCGCCAGCGCGCGAGCTCGTCTTCGGCCAGCTGTGCCTCGCTGCAGCTGTGGCCCGGTGTGCCCGTGGAGGGCGCGCAGTCGTGTCGCGCTGGCGCTGGCACATAACTCGACGTGGCGTGTGCTGCGCGCGCGGCGGGATTGGCGCGGATGCGCTCGGCCATGTCGGCCGCGAGATGCACGGCCTGGGTGTGCAGCAGTGCCATGCGGCTGGCGCGCAGGCCCTCGACGAGCAGGCCGGCGATGCCGAGCAGCCCGACCTGCAGCACGACGAGTGCGACCAGCACCTCGACGAGACTCAGGCCCCGCTGCACAGCGACGCTCCACCCGGCCTGCCGGTGCGCAGCCTGGGCCGGCCGGTCTGGCTGACGATGACGGCGCGCGGCGTACTGCCCGCGACCTCGCTGCAGAATTCGAAAGTGCTCGTGGCGGCTGCCCGCGGCGTGGGCCAGTAAGTGACGGCGGCGCGCGTCGCATGCAGCGCGGCAGGGCGGCTGAGCCGGTGTGTGCGCAGGATCGGCTCGCCGGGGTCGCGCTCCGGCGTGAACTCGGCCCGGGTGTTCTCGAAGACGATCCAACCCTGCGCGGCCTGCGGCCCGCGCCCGAGGCAGTTTTCGAGATCGGATGACAGGCACACGACCACCGGCCGGCCCGACAGGATCGCGCGGCTGCGGGCGAAGTGGAGGGTGGCGAGCAGCCGGTCGGCGCCGGAGGCGGTGGCGGCGGAGGCCCTCAGGCGCAGGAAATCGGGCGTTCCGAGGCCGGCCAGGATCGCGACGATCGCCAGGACCGTGGCGAGCTCGGCCGCCGTGAACCCGCGGCAGATGCCGCGACCCCCGGGTCGGGCTGCGGCAGGCCGCGGGCGGGGTGGGGAAGGCGGGGTGGGGGTGCGCATGGGGCGGAGGATGCACGTCCCTGCAACCGAGAATGAGTCGCATTTGCTATGCGTTTGTGTAGATTCATATAATTGCGCGATGACCCAGACTGAGCTAGCCGAGCACCTCAGCGCCCACGACATCCTGCCAACCGCGCAGCGGCTGCGCATCGCGGCGGTGCTGCTCGCGTCGCCGCAGCATCTGTCGGCCGAGCAGATCCTCGCGCAGCTGAAGGCGGACGGCGCGCGCGTGTCGAAGGCGACCGTCTACAACACGCTGAACCTGTTCTCGAGCCGCGGCCTGATCCGGCCGCTGTCGGTGGATGGCACGCGCGCGTGGTTCGACTCGAACGTCGAGGCGCACTACCACTTCCACGACGTCGAGGGCGGCACGCTCACCGACGTGGCGGTGCCCGAAGTGCAGTTCAGCCGTTTGCCGGAGCCGCCAGAAGGCATGGAAGTGGCCGGCATCGATCTGGTGATCCGGCTGCGCCGCCGGCCTTGCGGATAGGGCGGATCACCCGAGGTATTCTCCCGCCCACAGCCGCTGCAGAAACGTTTTCCACGGCACGATACGCAGCTTTCCCACCACCCGCTCTTCCTTTTCAGTGCACACCACGAGCGCGTGGCGCGGCTCGAACTCCTCTGCAAACGCAGCGATTCCTCTCAGCTCCTTTCCAGCCACCCGTCCGGCGCCGCCTTTGATTTCGACCGCCACCTCGCCATCTCCCAGTACGAAATCCACTTCCAGGCCGCTCTTGGTGCGCCAGAAGTGAATGGGATATTCCAGTTCGCTGTATGAGCGATGCGCGTGCAGTTCCATGTGGATGAAATGCTCGAAGGCGCGTCCAAACTGTTCGCCGCGTGCCTCCGGAATCTGCCGGCGCGTCAGAATGCCGGCGACGCCCACGTCAAATAGATAGAACTTCGGCGTTGCACTGATGACCTGCCGCGACTGGCGGCGCTTGAAAGGCTCCACGAACGTGCCCAGGAGCGTGTCCACCAGGATCTGGTAGTACTCCTTCACCGTTTTGGCATCCACGCCGGCATCTCTCGCAATGCTGCTGTAGTTGATCAGTTCGCCGTGGGAATAACCCACGGCATCGAAGAATCGCGAGAAGGCGGCGATGTTGCGCGTCAATCCCTCGGCGAGGACCTCTTCCTTCAGGTAGTCCTGGACATAGGCGCGCAGCGAGCGGCGGTGGTGATCATCCGCATAGTGGGCTGGCAGTAGCCCGCGGTTCAGGGCCTGCAACAGATTGAAGTGGGGAATCTCGGCCGATACCAGGGGATGCATTTCGAAGCGCCAGGCCCGCCCGCCCAGCAGATTCGCCTGGCCGCGCTTCAGCTTCCGCGCGCTCGATCCGCACAGGATGAAATTCAGTTTCTGGGTCTCGATCAGCCATTGAACCTCATCCAGGATCTGCGGCACTTTCTGTACCTCGTCCAGGATGATGGGGCTCTCGAGCGTGGACAAATCCCTGGCCAGCAACTGCTCGCGCAAACCGGAAGGATGCCGGGTCAGCTCCAGCATCACATCCGTTTTCAGGAAGTCGTAGTACACGCTCTGCGGAAAACGCCCATGCAGCCAGGTGGATTTCCCGGTCTTGCGTGCGCCCCACAGAAAGGCCGATTTTCCGGGGGGAAGGGTGAAATCGAGCCGCCGGGTGAAGCTTTCCATTAAGGAGCCTATTCCAGATTAGTTCAACTAATCCGGAACATACTCCGGAATGGTTTTGAAGGGCAAGAGCGGGATCTAAGGTGCCGGTGTCGGAGATTGGCAGGGATCGCCACCGGCCCCCCGGGTGGCGGGTTGAGCGGGTCCGCGCAGTTCTTTAAGATTCGCGCCCCGTTGCCGCTTTAGCTCAGCTGGTAGAGCACATCATTCGTAATGATGGGGTCGTCTGTTCGAATCAGACAAGCGGCACCAGAATCTTCCGCCGCGGCTGCCACCGCGCCGCAGATGAGCGGTGCCGGGCTCACCAGTCGACCGCGACATACGCCGAAGCGAGCCGCCCGGGCAGCACGTCGTAGGCACCGCTGCCGCGGGACTCGAAACCGAAGACGTCGAAGAGATTCTCGAGGTTCAGTCGCAGCATGGCCGATGAGCGGCCGATCGCGAAGCGGTAACGCGCGCCCACCTCGACGAGCGTGCGCGCAGGCAACTCGACGTCATTGCCGGTCGTTGCCACCGCGACGCTGCGATACGTGATGGTCGTATCGAAGGACCACGGGCCAGCCCTGGCGGGACGCCAGTCTGCATTCAGCTGCAGGACCCGTTCGGGCTGGTCGACCGGCCGCAGACCGGGCCGTTCCAGTCTCTCGTCGTGCGCATCGACCCGCGGCTGCTGCAGCACGGCGCCAGCCGCGACATCCAGCCGCGGCGTGATGGCGCCGGCCAGCGAGATTTCCGCGCCGCGGTGCACGACGTCGCCGATCTCCCGATACCAGCCGTCGGCATCGAGGCCGACGTAGGGCTTGCGCACGTCGAACAGGCCGGCGATGAGCTTCAGCGACGGCCGCAGCGCGAGGCGGATACCCATGTCCGCCTGTCGCGTCGGGATGGCAGACAGTGCCTGGTTGCGGTTGACCGCCGATTCGGGTGCGACGCCGCTCTCCTCGAGCCCGCGCGTGAAGCTCGCGTAGATCGCGATGCGCTGCGTCGGCGTCACCGCAACCGTGGCGTTGTACAGCCAGGGTCGCGACGACGTGCGCGCAACGGGCAAGCCTGGCTGCGCCACCTCCTTTTCGTAGTCCGTCCACTGCAGGCCGAAGCCGAATTCGCCGCGGTGCAGCCAGCGGCCTTCGTAGGCGACGCCGAAGATCTGCTGGCGGACGCCATCGAGCGTGCGCTGGACGAACGTGTAGTCGGGTCGCCCGGATTCGGCAGGCTGGCCGAGTCGTGTTTCACCGCTGTCGATCAACGCGGAGCCGTCGTAGGCGCGCGAGCGATCCCGCGCGCGCGCTCAGGTGGAAAGTGTGACGTCGCAGGCCCGAATCGAACGAGCGCGTTGCACGCACTTCACCGCTGGTCGAAGCGAGGTACTGCGGAGGATCCGCGTAGAGGATCTCATGTGCGCGGCCGTCCGGCTGCAGATCCACCAGCAGATGTGCGAAAGACGTCCGGTCATCGAACAGCGACCGGAACATGCCGGCATGCCAATGCCAGCGATCCGCCGGCGTGTAGTGCACGAGCGCGCCGTAGTTCTCGGCACTGCCGCGGTAGTCCGCCCACGACGGGCCGTTGAACCGGCGGCGCTCGACGCGCGGTGGAAGGAAGGGGCCCGCCGGAACATGGACAGGCCCGGCTTCGTCGTCCCTGCCTTCCGAGCGATTCCAGAAGGGCAGGATGTCGAGGTCCGGAGCCGGGTGCAGGCGCGCGAACAGCGCTGCGTTGTAATAGAGCGCGTCCGTGCCGTTGTAGAACTCCTCTTCGTATCGCAGGCGCGAGCTCAGGGCCCAGACCTGGTCGAAGTAGAGCCCATCGATACGGGCGTTCCCCGCGCGTGTCGGCGAGAAGCCACGGACGTTCGAGGCGCTGTAGAGGCCGATGCTCTCGCGCCCGATGCTGGTGCCGAACGCGTCCTGCGCGGCGGCCACCGCGTTCTCGTCCGTACGCTGCGCAGGTGCGGTGCCGGCCAGAGCCACGGCAATGACCACGATGCACGCGACGTGACTGCGATACATCGTGCTCATGCCGTGTCTCCGGTTCCGGCGTGCCGGGTCAGAACACCGCCCGCACCAGCAAACGGATGTCGCGGCCCGGCAGGGTCACTTCATCCTTGTTCAGCGCGACGGAATTGCGCTGCGTGGAGTCGGTCAGATTGCGGCCGATCAGCACGAACTCGACTTCGGGACTGTCCGTCAGTGGCCGCCAGCCAAGATGCGCGTCGACCGACGTGAATCCGCCCGTGCGGGTCTCGGCGGTCGCCGTGTCGGTCTGCGCGCCGGCGTACTTCACCAGCAACCCGCCGTCGAAGCTCGGGCCGGTCCACGACAGGCCGCCGCCCACGTGATACGGCGGCATGCGCGGGACATTGCCGGCACCGTCGTCGAGCTTCGCCCGCACGTAGTCGGCGAGCAGCTCCGCCTGCAGCAGCCCGTGTGCGTTCCGCAGCAGATCGAACGTGGCCTTGCCCTCGGCGCCCCAGAACTGCGCCCCGAGCTGCGTGTAGTACATCTCCTTCAGTTCCTCCGAATCGTCGTCGACGCACGCGCCTCCCTCGTCGCAGGTCCGGCCGGTGAGCTGGCCGAAGATATACTTGTCGAACTTCGCGCCCCATAGGGAGGCCTCGACGCGGACCTTGTTGGTGCGGACGCGCAGGCTGCCTTCCAGCGAGTTGGCACGCTCGACGTCGAGCGTGGGGTCGCCGATCTCGAAGGTCGCCGGCCCGTCGTGCGCGCCGCGGGAGAAGAGTTCGGTCTGGGCCGGGGCACGTGCCGCGCTCGACAGCGTGACGCCGAGCCGTACGATCGGACTCACGTCGAACACGAGACCTGCCGACGCACTCGCCGGCGTGAAGCGGTGCGCGACCGCCTCGTCGGAGGCCGGGGTGCCTTGCACGTGCACCTGCTCGACGCGCGCACCGACCTGCAGGCGGGTCTCCCCGCCGAGCGGGGCTTCGGCGAACGCGAACACGGCTTCGCTTCTCGTCAGGGTCGGCAACAGGTAATCCTCGCCTTCTCCCAGCGCGGAGAAGTTCTTGCGCTGTGCCTGCGCGCCGAACGCGGCGCCGGAGAACGGACCCACCGCGCCGAGGATTCCCTCGGCCCGGAGATCCCACTCGCGATTCTTGAACGTCGATGCCGGCGTGCCGTCGGGTTCGCGCTCGCTGTGCTCGTAGTCGGCATAGCCGCCCTCGATGTCGAGCTTCTGCAGCGGGCCGGCGCCGATGGCAAAGGACGAGCGCAGCAACTGCTTGGTCTGCTGCATGTCGATGTACGCGTCTTCGCCGGGGATGCCGTACTTCGAGTCGTAGTGGATGACGGCCGCGCCGACGCGGTTCTCGCCGAAGAAGTAGGAGCCGCCCGCCGAATAGCCGTCGCCGCGGAAGAAGGAATTGCCGAGCTTGCCTTCTGGCGTGTCGTAATCGCTGGTGCGCCGGTCGAAGCCGTCGGCGTGCAGCGCGAACCGGCCGAGCCGCGCGTCGAGCAGCGCCGCGCCTTCGCGGCTGCCGGCGTTCGTGCCGTAGCCGCTGGTCGCTTCGCCGCTCAACGGCTTTTCCGGCAGTGTCGTCGGCACGCGGTCGTTGATCGCGTTGACGACTCCGCCGATCGCCTGGCTGCCATAGCGCAGCGTCGCGGCGCCGCGCACCACTTCGACGCGCTGCGCGGAATAGGGATCGACCGGCACGCCGTGATCGGGACCCACGTCGGAGACATCGAAACTGCCGATGCCGTCTTCGAGCGTGCGCACCCGGTTGGCATCGAAGCCGCGGATCACTGGACGGCTCGCTCCCGATGCGAACGAGGTTCCGGTGACGCCGGGCACGCCAGAGAGCGCGTCAGCGAGATTGGCGCCGCCGCGACGCAGGATCGCGTCGCGCTCGACCGTTTCCACGATCGTCGCGATCTGGTCCGCATCCTGCGGCAACGGTGAGGCTGTTATGACGACGGTCTGCAGCGGTGAAGCCGGCTCGGCGGCGAAGCCGGGGCTCGGCAGGCACAGCGGCGCGAGCACAGTGGCGGCGCCGAGGAAAAGTTTGCGTGACATAGCGGATGTTCCATGTTGATCAGGTCGGTCGGGACGCGCTCGCAGCGCCGGCCCGGGGCCGGCGGCCGAGTGCGTTGAAGGCAAGTCGAGGGAGCTTCAGCGCGACGGAGGGCCGCGGCTTCGCCAGCTGTACGAGACCGCCGCGACCGAGCCCGACACGGCCCGGTCGGCAGGCAGGATGACGCCCGGGTCCACGGGTGCGGGAGCGGTGAAGGCCGGGACCGGAATCGCGGCGCTACCCGCCTGCAGGGACTGGCAGAGAAGGCAGTACGAGGCAGGGTCCGAGCCCGCCTGGTCAGTGGCCGCAATCACGGCTGCCGATGCCACGACAAGCGCGGCGCGCTCCGGCGGTGGCACGCTGCGGTGAACGTGGGCGTGCGCCAGCGTACCCTGCGCAATGAAGTCGAGCAGGCACAGCAGCACGAGGCTCATGCGCGAGCAGGGGTTTGTGCGGCGGTGATGAATACTTGTGTTTGTCATCGGGTCGATGCTGGTATGGTCGGAGGCATCAGTACTGGCAGGGCTCCACGGCGACGTTCGGCGTCACGCTGCCGTGTTCGTGGACACGTTGCTGCGCGGACTCCTCCTCGCCGGCCGGCAGGCCGTTCAGCAATGCGAGAACGGTCGCCGCAAGCGGGAGCAGGTCAGTCGGTCGTCGCAGGCGGGTGCGCATGGAAGAGCCCCGATGCCGTACGCCGCCGGCGGCGCACGTCGTGTGCGACAACCGGTCGGCCGGGATGCGTTCAGGATCGGCGGTGCCGAAGCGCCGGGATTACGGCAGCGGCGGTCCGCGCGCGTGGTAGCGACGCGGAAAGGGGGCGATGTGCCCGCTCGAATGGGACGAGGGCGACACTCGCGTGGCGAGCGTCGATGAGACGACGACGACCGCCTCCGGAGGGGCGGATGCGGCACGATCGAACTGCAGACACAACTGGCACGCAATGTGGTCGTGCCCGTCATGTGGCGTCTGTTTGTGGATGTGCCCGGCGTGGGCTGCGCCGCCGAGGACGATCGCCGCACAGGCAAGCAACGCGAAGACCCGCGCGCCCCGTGCAAGTCGGCTCATTCCGGCCAGCGATATCATGGCACGACTACAGTACACCGGGACGCGGACTGCGCGCCACATGCCGGGGCGCCTGCACGAAACGGCCCGTGAAACCGGGGACGGCCCTGCGCCCGAGCGGCTGGCCGTCGGCTATTCTGCTTTTGTTGCCTCTGCTTCTGCCGCCGTTTCCCGCTCCCATCCGGGCATGTCTCCGGTGAGATGCAGAAGCCGCGTGAAGCCCGCTTCGTGCAGCATCGCGAGCGCGATCGCGGCCCGGCGCCCGCTGCCGCAATAGGCGACGATCGGCCGGTCCTTCGACGCTTCGAGTTCGGCGAGCCGGTCCGCGATCTGGTCGTGCGGGATGTTGACGGCCCCAGGCACATGCCCGGCGGCGAATTCGTCGGGTCTGCGCACGTCGAGTACCAGCGGCGCGTCGGCATCGGCGGCGAGTTGCGTGTGCAGCTCGCCAGGCGCGATTTCCGTCGCAGCCCAGCTGTCTTCCGTTGCGGTCTGCTGCGCGACAACGGGGCCGGCGAGCAGCGTCGATGCGATTGCCGCAAACAGGGCGGCGGCGCGCGTGGCGAGGTGAACGTGTGTCATGCCACCGATGATGGTGCATCGGCGAGGCGCGTGTCCACTCTGCAATTCGTCGGACAGTACGATCGTGTACATCGCCTGTCGCACCCTCGGCGGGTGTTTGCCGGCGTGCGCGCGCACTTCGGGCATGGCGTATGCTGCGGGCCTGTTCGTGACAGGCCCTGGCCAGATCGTATCCACCGCAAAATGAAGACCTTTGGTCCGCGTCAGGCCTTGTGGCTGTCGATCGCCGCGGCACTCGCGACGATCGCGCTGAAAGCGGGGGCGTGGTGGCTGACAGGGTCGGTCGGCTTCCTGTCGGATGCGCTCGAATCGCTGGTCAACCTCGCGGGCGCTTCGTTCGCGTTGCTGATGGTCACGCTGGCGCACACCCCACCCGACGCCGAACATCCGTTCGGGCACGGCAAGGCCGAGTATTTCTCGGCCGCCTTCGAAGGCATGCTGATCTTCGTCGCCGCGCTGGTGATCCTCGCCGCGGCCGGCGAACGGCTGCTGCATCCGCAGGCGCTGCAATCGCTCGGCTGGGGTACCACGCTGTCGGTGATCGCGAGCCTGATCAATCTTGCGGTGGCGCGCGTGCTGTTCCGGGTCGGCCGCGCGCATCGCTCGATCGCATTGGAGGGCGACGCCCGCCACCTGATGACCGACGTCTGGACGACGGCCGGTGTCGTCGTCGGCGTCGGCTTGGCCTGGACCAGCGGCCAGCACTGGATCGACCCGGTGGTCGCGATCGCGGTCGCGCTCAACATCCTGCGCGAAGGTTTCCATCTGATGCGCCGGTCGACCGATGGCCTGATGGACCGCGCGCTCGACGACGACGATCTCCGGCGGATCGAGGCGGCGCTCGCGTCGTTCCGGCCGCGCGGTTGCAGCTTCGACAACCTGCGCACGCGGGCCGCCGGTGCGATGCGTTTCGCGCGCGTGGACATGCGCGTGCCCGGGTCCTGGAGCGTCACGCAGGCGCACGATCTGGCCGACGAGGTCGAACGTGCGGTGCTGCACGCCGGTATCACACTGGATACGCACGTCGAACCGCTCGACGGCAACTGAACCGCGCGGCGGCGCTCAGTACGACTTTGAGGCCCGCATCCGCAGCACGCGCGGCGGCGGCCCGAAGCTGTCGGGCCGCGCGACCGCCCAGAACGCCTCGAATACCGCGTGTCGCTCCGGCACGCCGGCAAGCAGTTCGCCCGGCTGCAGGAACCGGTAGACGTTCGCCAGCGAAGCGACGTGCAGCCCCGACACACGGCGCACGATGTGCTCGGGGCCGAGTTCCGCCGGTGACGACAGTCCCGCCGCGCACAGCAGGTCGCGGAACGCGGCCAGCGTATTGCCGTGGAAGTGGGCCACGCGCGCGGCCTTGTCCGCGACGTCGAGATGCCTCCAGCGGCGCGGGTCCTGCGTGGCGATGCCCGTGGGGCAATGGTCGTTGTGGCAGTTGCGGGACTGAATGCAGCCGAGCGAGAACATGAAGGCACGCGCCGCGTTGCACCAGTCGGCGCCGAGGGCCAGCGTGCGCGCGATGTCGAAGGCGGAGGTGATCTTGCCAGCCGCCGCGATCCGGATCTGCTCGCGCAGGCCCACGCCGACCAGCGTGTTGTGTACGAGCATCAGCGCCTCGTGCATCGGCACGCCGATGTGGTTCACGAATTCCACCGGCGCCGCGCCCGTGCCGCCCTCGGCGCCGTCGACGACGATGAAATCCGGCAGGATCCCGGTCTCGTGCATGGCCTTGGCGACCGCGAACCACTCCCAGGCATGGCCGATCGCCAGCTTGAAGCCGACCGGCTTGCCGCCGGCCAGACTGCGCAGCTTCGCGACGAACTCCAGCAGCCCGACCGGCGTATCGAAGGCCGAGTGCTGCGCCGGCGATACGCAGTCGACGCCCACCGGCACGCCGCGCGCCGCCGCGATTTCCCGCGTCACCTTGGCGCCGGGCAGGATGCCGCCATGGCCGGGCTTGGCCCCCTGCGACAGCTTCACCTCGATCATCTTCACCTGCGGATCGCTCGCGCCCGCCGCGAAGCGTTCGGTATCGAAGCGCCCCTCGTCGTCGCGGCAGCCGAAATAGCCCGAGCCGATCTCCCAGACGAGGTCGCCGCCGTGCTCGCGGTGATGGCTCGAGATCGAGCCCTCGCCGGTGTCGTGGTAGAAGCCGCCGCGCTTCGCGCCGAGGTTCAGCGCCCGGATCGCATTGGCCGACAGCGAGCCGAAGCTCATCGCCGAGATGTTGAACAGGCTCGCCTCGTAGGGGCGCGCAGACTCTGTGCCCACCGTGACCCTGAAGTCGGAGTCGGCGAGATGCGTGGGCGTGAGCGAATGGTTGAGCCACTCGTAGTTGTTGCCGTAGGCATCGTGGAGCGTCCCGAAAGGCACCGTGTCCTGCACCCGTTTCGCCCGCTGGTAGACGAGCGAGCGCTGCTCGCGCGAAAACGGCACCTCGTCGGTGTCGCGCTCGATGAAGTACTGCCGGATCTCCGGCCCCACCGACTCCAGCCCGTAGCGCAAGTGCGCGAGCACCGGGTAGAGCTGGCGCAGCGTACTCGCGCGCTGGGTCACGTCGGCGAGGCCGAGCAGCGACAATGCCCCGGCAACGGCGGCCGGCCACCACCAGCCCGGTGACCACGCGAGCGCGAGCGTGATGCAGAGGAGGGTGAACGCGATGCAGGCGAACCAGGCGAAGTAGCGGCGGGTCATCGATCGCTGGCCCAGTCCTTCGGCACCGCGTAGCGCAAGTCGAGCTCGTGGGCACGGGCCCGAGGTTCCTCGGCATGCGCGCAGGCGATGGCGAGCAGCAAAGCCGGCAGCAGCAGCACCGCCGGCGAACCATCGTGCGTGGTTGCCTTCATTTGCACCCGAGAGTATGTCCGGACCGAGCGCCGGACAAGCCACACGGACGGGTTTGCACCGGACGGTCGACCGCGATTGGCGGAGACCCCGGGCAGGTCGCGCGAGTGAGCGGAGACGGATGTCGATGCTGTCGCCGACGGATCGTTCGGGCTAGTCGCGTTCCCGATCCGTCGGAATCAACAGCATCGTCACGGTCCCGGCGATCGCCCCCAGCACCATGATGCCGACCAGCGGCTCGGTCAGCGAACGCTTCCACCAGGCCACGAACAGCACCGAGCCCCAGGCGAGGGCGATCGCCGCGAGTTTGACCGCGGGGCGCAAGGTGCGCCGCTCCTCGAAGCGCTGCGCATCGCGCAGCGCCGATTGCAGGATCGGCACGCGCTCGAGCCACAGCGTCAGCCTGCGGGATGAGCGCGCGAACGCCCACAGCGCGACGATCAGGAACGGCGTGGTGGGCAGGCCCGGGAGCACTGCGCCGAGCAGTGACAGCGCGGTGAACACGAGGCCGACCACGACCAGCACCACCTTGCGCATCAGCAGGTCCCCACAAGTTGCTGGCTGGGCGCTCCTGTCACTTCGCGGGTAGCGGCGCGACCGTAAGGCGCATGTCCACCTCGTCCTGCTGCAGCTCGAACAGGCGCGCGTAGACGCCGCGCTGCGCGAGCAGGGTGGCATGCGTGCCGCGCTCGACGATGCCGCCATGTTCGAGCACCAGGATCTCGTCGGCGTTGAGCACGGTCGACAGGCGGTGCGCGATCGTCAGCGTGGTGCGGCCCTGCGCGAGCTCGCGGATTGCGGCATTCACCTCGCGTTCCGATTCGACGTCGAGGTTCGATGTCGCCTCGTCGAGGACCAGGATCGGCGCGTCCTTCAGCAGCGCGCGCGCGATCGCGATGCGCTGGCGCTGCCCGCCCGAGATCTTGCTGCCCATTTCACCGACCTGCGTTTCGTAGCCGAGCGGCAGGCTGGCGATCCAGTCCGTGAGCTGTGCGCGCCGCGCGGCCTCGTCGACTTCGGCCTGCGTGGCGTCGGGCCGGCCCATGCGGATGTTCTCGATGATCGTCGTGTTGAACGTGTAATTGCGCTGCGAGACGACGGCGATGTGGCCGCGCAGGTCCTCGAGTGTGTAGTCGCGCACCGGCCGCCCGCCGACCAGCACGGTGCCTTCGTCGGCATCCCAGAACCGCAGCAGCAGGTTGGCGATCGTGCTCTTGCCGGCGCCACTCGAGCCGACCAGCGCGATGTGCCGGCCGGCTTCGACCTCGAAGCTGATGTCGCGCAGCACCGGCGCGGCGGACTGCGCCGCGCCGCCGTACGCGAAGCTCACGTGGCGCAGCGCTATCGAGGCGTCGGCCAGCGGCGGGGATTTGGCGACCAGGTCCTCGACCGCCGGCTTCTGGTCCATCAGCTCGAACAGGCGTCGCGCCGAGATCATCGCGACCTGGAAATCGCCGACCACGTTGTTCATCGCCTGCGGCGCATTGAAGCCGGTGATCGCGATGGCAACCGCGATCGGGATGTCGCGCAGCGGATCGATCGCGCCGGCCTGCCAGAGATCCCAGCTGACCCACAGCATCGCGATGGCTGCCGCCGCGATCACCAGTTCCGTCACGCCGCGCTGCAGCGCGTCGGCGCGCGTGATCGTGTCCTGGCCTCTCTTCAGGCGCTCGCCGATCTGCCACATGAGTTTGCGGCGCCGTTCACCGTAGCCGAAGGCGACGGTATCGCGGATGCCCTGCAGGCTGTCGGTCAGCGCGGCGTTCACCTCGCCCTGCGCGCGTCGCCACGGCTCGCTGCCGCGGCCGCCCGACAGCGCGGTGATCACCGGCAGCACGAGCACCATCACCAGCAGGAACGGCAGCAGTGCCCGGGCGTAGTCCACGTGGACGTAACGGGCCAGGAACCACAGCAGGATCGCCGGTACGACGAAGGCCGTGATCACCGGCGCGATCGTGTGCGCGTAGAACGGCTCGATGCGCTCGCAGTCGCTGACGACGCGCGAGACGGCATCGCCGGAGCGCAGCTGGCCCGTGCCCGCCGGCGCCAGCGGCTCCATGCGGTCGTAGAACTCGTTGCGCAGCATCGAGAGCAGGCGGAAGGCGACGAAGTGGCCCGTGTAGGTCTCGATGTAGTTCGACAGGCCGAGCAGGAACGCAATCCCGACGAGGCCCAGGACCACATCGCCGATCGCGCCGGTGGCCGGGTCCGCGAGGTGGCGCGCGACGCTCGCCGCCGCGAACGCGATCAGCGCCGTCTGCATCAGCAGTTTCACGGTGCGCGCGCTGACCGAGATCAACATCACGCCGTTCAGCGGCCGCATGAAGGCGAGCAGGCGGCGAAGCAGCCGGGAGTTGCTCATGCCGCGCTCCCACCGATCGCCACCATGCCGGCGTAGACGCCGCCGCGGGCGAGCAGCTCCGCGTGCGAGCCGGATTCGAGGACCCTGCCGTCACCCATCACGACGATGCGGTCGGCGCGCGCGACGGTGCTGAGGCGATGCGCGATCAGCAACACTGTCTTCTCGCGCGTCAGGTGTTCGAGGGCTTCGTGGATCACCGCCTCGGTCTCGAGGTCGATCTGCGAGGTCGGTTCGTCGAGGATCACGATCGGTGCGTCCTTCAGCAGCGCGCGCGCGATCGCGAGGCGCTGCACCTGGCCGCCGGACAGCGACAGGCCACGCTCACCGACACGCGTGGCATAGCCCTCCGGCAGCGCCGCGATGTGGTCGTGGATGTTCGCGGCGCGACAGGCGGCGACCAGTTGCTCCTCGGTTGCGTCGGGCCTGGCGACGCGCAGGTTCTCGGCGATCGTGCCATGGAAGAGATACGGATCCTGCGGCACCAGCGCGAGGTGCGCGCGCGCCCAGTCGGCGGGCACGGTCGCAACGTCGCGGCCGCCGAGCGTGATCGCGCCTGCGGCCGGCGCGAGCGTGCGCAGGATCAGGTTGGTCACCGTGGTCTTGCCCGAGCCGCTGGCGCCGACCAGCGCGACGGTCTCGCCCGGCGCGACGTCGAGCGACAGCTGGTCGACGGCCGGGCGCGAGGCGCCCGCGAACCGGAACACGAGATTCCTGAGCGACAGCGCCGGCCGCGTCTCGAGCGGCGGTGGCGCAACGCCTTCCGGGTCGGCGACGCCCGGCTGCTCGCCGAGGAAGGCGGCGATCTTCTTCGCATAGGCGCGGCCGATCGCGCCGGCGAAGAAGAACTGGCCGACGAGGGTCAACGGTCGTGCGAACTCGGCGCTCGCGAGCACCAGCGCGACGACCGCGCCCGGCGTCAGCATGCCGGCATCGAGGCGCAGCAGCGCGGTGACGGTCAGCACCAGAGTGGTGCCGAGCGCGAAGCCGAAGTCGACGAACAGGATCATCATCTGGTTCACGAGCAGCAGGCGCATCGTCTCGACGCGCTGCTGCTCGCTCGCCGCGTGCATCTCGGCGCCGCGCAGCTTGCCGAGGTTGAACATCTTCAGGGTCGTCATGCCCTGGATCGAATCGAGGAAACGGGCGCCCTGTTCGGCGTTGACCTGTGCGAAGCGCTCGCTCGCCTTCCTGAAGTTGCGCGCCATCATGCCGAGGAACAGCGGCGTGAGCGGCACGCTGACCAGCAGCGCGACACCGACGACCCAGTCGGTGAAGCCGATGAACAGGCACAGCAGCAGCGGGGTCGCCATGCCGATCACGAACTGGACGAAGTAGATGCCGTAGTACATCTCTATCCAGTCCATGCCGTCGACCGCGATGTTGACCAGCTCGCCGGTGCGCTTGCGGTCGAGCACCGCCGGGCCGAGCCGCAGCGCATGCCCGTAGATGCGGTCGCGGACCGTGAGCTTGGTCAGCGAGGAGGCGCGGTACTGCGCGGTCCGGTACAGCCAGCCCAGCAGGAATTTCGCCGCGAGCAGCGCGCCGATCCAGGGCAGCCACGCGGCGAGCAGGTTGCCGCCGCCCGCCATCGCGTCGATCGCGCGGCCGATGAACCAGTAGAGCGTCAGGCTCGCCAGCAGGCCGAGCACGCCGGCCGCGATGCCGATGCCGAGCCACCGGCGCGTGGACGCCACGATCAGCCGCTTGTCGATCCCGAGCACTGTCTTCCCCGTGATTGCTGGGCAGATACTGCACCTTGAAGTAGAGTTCAAGGTCAAGCCATGGTAACCAAACGCGAGCCGAAAGCCGACGATGCCGCGACGCCGTCACTGACCATCGGTCAGCTGGCGCGGCGCGCCGGCGTCAGCACCTCGATGCTGCGCTTCTACGAGCGCGAGGGCCTGCTGCCGCGCGCCGCGCGCTCGGCGTCGGGCTACCGGCTCTATCCGCGCAGCGCGCTCAGGCCGCTGCTGTTCATCCATCGGGCGCAGCGTCTCGGGTTCTCGCTGGCCGACATCCGGCTGCTGCTCGACGGCGGCGCACGGGGGCGCCGCGCCAATGTGGTCGGCATCGCCGAGCAGCGTTTCATCGAGATCGAGCGGCGCCTGACCGAGCTGCTCGTGCTGCGCCACGAGCTCGAGCTGTTCATCGACGACCTGACCGAACAGGTCGGCCGCGCCGCCGGCGGCAGCGCCGCGCGCGTCTACCGCCAGCTGGTCGACCATGTCTGCGGGCACGAGCCGCAGCACGCGGCGCCCTCCACCGTGCAGCGGCTGATCCGGCGGCTCGGCTGCGCGCTCGCGACGGTCGAGCAGGAAGAGGTGTTCGCGGCGCTGCGCGGCCGCCACATGCACGTCTGGAAGGAGGCCGACGGCTACACGATCCTCGTGCGCGACCGCAGCGCGGCCGTGCAGGCCGCGCTCGAGCGGCTGGTCGCCGCCGAGGCCGGCTGCGACGTGCACGTCGACGTGCGCCTGACGCCGACCCACGAGGGCCTGCAGCTGCGCGCGCGCGGCGCCAATGCCTTCCTGTTCGCGCAGCTGTTCCTGATGCTCGAATCCGCCACTTGACCTTGAACCTTGCTTCAAGGTGCAGGATCGCGGCATGGTTACTCCTGCGACCCGGCTCAAGATCGCCGGCATGGACTGCGGCAACTGCGCACTGACGATCGAGGACGGCATCAGGAAGCTGCCCGGCGTCGCGGCCGTCAGCGTCGATTTCACCACCGAGTCGATGCAGGTCGAGGGCGAGGTGCCGCTCGCACTGATCGAGCAGCGACTCGCGCAGCTCGGCTACCGCCTGCAGGCCCAGGGCGGCGAGGGCGGCGGTGCGCCGGCGGCGCCCGTTGCGCCCGAGCAGCGCGGCGCGCGTGGCTTCCTGCGCTTCCTGTGGCGCCAGCCGCGGCTGCGCATCGCGAGCGTCGCGGCGATCATCGTGCTTGCCGCGACCGTGCTCGCCTATGCGCTGCCCGCGGCGCTGCCGCCGCGAGGCCTGTCGCTCATCTACGCCGTGGTCGTGCTGGTGGCCGGCATGCCCGTGTTCTCGAAGGGCCTGCGCGCGCTGATCTTCAGTCGCCGCATCACGATCGACCTGCTGATGGCGATCGCGACGCTCGGCGCGCTCGCGATCGATGCCGGCGGCGAGGCCGTCACCGTGATCCTGCTGTACACGCTCGGCGAGGCGCTCGAGGCGTACAGCGCCGATCGCGCCCGCGATTCGCTGCGCAGCCTGCTCGCGCTGCAGCCGCAGACCGCGACGGTGATGCGCCACCACGCGGGCCGGCACGAGGCCCGGCGCGAGGGCGGCGGTCACGGGCATGCCGTCAGGCACGACCACGCCGACGACCATGGCGACTGCTGTGGCCATGACGATGGCCACGCTCATGGCCACGAGCACGGCCACCACCGCGATCATGACGAGGGCCACTATCACCATGAGCAGGTGCCGGTCGACCAGGTGCAGATCGGCGCGCGCGTGCTGGTGCGCCCGGGCGAGCGCATCCCGGTCGACGGCCGCGTGCTTGCCGGCGAGACGAACGTCGACGAAGCCGCCGTGACCGGCGAGAGCATGCCGGTCGCCAGGGGCGTCGAGGACACGGTGCTCGCCGGCACCGTCAATGGCGCCGGCGCGATCGAGATCGAGGCCACGCGGCTCGCCGGCGACTCGACGATCGCGCGCATCGCGCGCCTCGTCGAGCGCGCGCAGGCCGAGCGCTCGCCGGCCGAGCGCTTCATCGACCGCTTCGCGCGCTGGTATACGCCGGCCGTCGTGCTGCTCGCGATCGTGCTGGTCGTCGTGCCGGTGCTCGGCTTCGGCCAGCCGCTGCTCGACGGCGCCGACGGCAGCCACGGCTGGCTGTACCGCGCGCTCGCGCTGCTGATCGTCGCGTGCCCGTGCGCGCTCGTGATCAGCATTCCGGTGACCGTCGTCAGCAGCCTGACCCGGCTCGCGCAGCTCGGCGTGCTGGTCAAGGGCGGCGAGCGCCTCGATACGCTCGCCGACGTGCGCGTCGTCGCGTTCGACAAGACCGGCACGCTGACGAGCGGCCGGCCGGCCGTGACCACGGTCGAGGGCCGCGATTGCGCGCACGGGGAGATCCAGTCTGACGACTGCGGCGCCTGCGACGAGGTGCTCGCGCTCGCCGCCTCGGTCGAGGACGCTTCCGAGCATCCGGTCTCGCAGGCCATCCGCGCCGCGGCCAGTGCACGGGGCCTCGCGCGCCGCTATCCGCGCGCCGGCAACGTCCGCGCACTCTCCGGGCGCGGCATCGTCGGCGAGGTGGCCGGTGCGCGCGTCGCGATCGGCAACGAGGCCCTGTTCGCCGAGGGCGATTTCGCCGCGCCGCTGCCGCAGCGCCTCGCCGGCGCGGTGCGCGGCTCGGAACGCACGACGATGCTGGTGGCGCGCGACCGCGAGCTGCTCGGCCTGATCGCGGTCGACGATGCGCCGCGCGCGGACTCGGCCGCGGCGCTCGAGGCGCTGCACGGCGCGGTGCCCGGGCTGCGCACGGTGATGCTGACCGGCGACAACGAGCGCGTCGCCTCGCGCGTGGCGCGCGCGGTGCCCGGCATCGACGAGGTGCACGCGGGCCTGCTGCCGGGCGGCAAGATGCAGCAGATCGAGCGCCTGCAGGCGACCCACGGTGCGGTGGCGATGGTCGGCGATGGCATCAACGACACGCCGGCGCTCGCTCGTGCCGACGTCGGCATCGCGATGGGCGCGGCCGGTACCGCGCAGGCGATGGAGAGCGCCGACGTCGTGCTGATGCAGGACGAGCTGCGGCTGCTGCCGCGCGCGTTCACGATCGCGCGGCGCACGCGTACGCTCGTCAAGCAGAACATCGCGCTGTCGCTCGGCCTGAAGCTCGCGTTCATCGCGATCACGATCCCCGGCTGGGCCACCCTGTGGCTGGCGGTGGGTGCGGACGTGGGCGCGACATTGCTTGTGACGATGAACGGCATGAGAATGCTGCGGGCGTGACCACGGAGCCGCCCCGCAAGCTTGCCTTCATCGAACTCGCGCCGGGCGTACTGCCGCGACATGCGCTCGCCTACCTGTTCGCCGCGCTCGTCAGCATCGGCCTGTTCGCCTATCTTGCCGCGCTGACGCCGTACCTGCTGAAGGTCAATCTCGCGCTGCCCGACGCCGAACAGGGCCGGGCGTCGGGACTGCTGCAGTCCTGGCAGGAGATCGTCATCCTGCTCGTGATCGGCTGGTGGGGCGCGGCGTCGGATCGCGTCGGGCGCCGTGCGGTCTACATCGCGGGCTTCGTGCTGATCGCGATCGCCTACGTGCTCTATCCGCTCGCCGACACGCTGCCCGAGCTGATCGCCTACCGGCTGGTGTTCGGCTGCGCGGTCGCGGCGCTCGGCGCGATGCTCGCGACCGTGCTGGCCGATTACCCGCTCGATTCCTCGCGCGGCAAGCTGACCGGACTCGCGTTCTTCCTGAACGGCATCGGCTCGGTCGTGTTCCTCGCCGGGCTGTCACAGCTGCCCAGGGTCTATGCGGCGGCCGGCGCGACCGAACTCGAAGCCGGCCGCTATGCGTACTTCACGGTCGCGGCGATCGCCGTGCTCGCCGCGCTCGTGATGCTCGGCCTGAAGCCCGGGCCGCCGAGCCGGGTCGCGGCCCGCCAGCCGCTGCTGCACCTGGTTGCCGAAGGCGTGCGCGCGGCGCGCAATCCCCGCATCCTGCTGGCCTATGGCGGCGGCTTCACGTCGCGCGCCGACATGAGCCTGATCACGCTGTTCCTGGCGCTGTGGGCCGCGCAGGCGGCCGCGGCCGACGGCCTCGGCGCGGCGCAGGCCGCCGGGCGCGTCGGCCTGGTCATCGGCGTCTCGCAGCTCGCCGCGATGCTGTGGGCGCCGGTCTTCGGCCTGATCGGCGATCACATGAACCGCACGCTGCATTTCGCGATCGCGTTCGCGCTGGCGCTCGCCGGTTACGGCTGGGTCAGCCTGCAGCCGCACGTCGCGAGCATCGAGGCGATCCCGGCATTGATCCTGCTCGGCATGGGGCAGGTGAGCACGGTGCTCGCCTCGACCGTGCTGCTCGGCCAGCAGGCGCCGCGCGACGTGCGCGGTTCGGTGTTCGGCCTGCAGGCCTTTTGCGGAGGTCTCGGCATTCTCGCGATATCATGGGCCGGTGGCCTGCTGTACGACCATGTCGCGCCGTCCTCGCCGTTCATGCTGGTCGGCATCCTGAACGGCGTGGTCGCCGCGTGGGCGATCTGGGTCTACCTGCGCAGGCCGGCCGCGCCGCCGGCGGAGGTCGCCTGAGAATGCTGCCTTGTCCGGGCCTGCGCCCACGCTAGCCACCGCGCCGGCGACGCCGCGCCGGCCCGTCTGGTGGATCGCGCTGCTGTCGCGCATTCCGCTCGGTGCGCTCTACGGCTTCGCCTGGTGCCTCGGCGCGCTCGGCTTCCACGTCTTCCGCTACCGGCGCGACATCATCGACGCGAGCCTCGCGCGCGCCTTCCCGCAGCTCGATGCGCGCGCGCGCGCGGCGATCTGCCGGCGTCATCACCATGGCTTCGCGCAGGTGTTCGTCGAGATCCTGAAGTCCGGCGCGCTCACGCCCGATGAAATCGCGCACCGCGTGCGTTTCGTCAACCTGCCGCTGCTTCAGGAATGCCTCGCCGCCGGGCGGCCGGTGCTGGTCGTCGCGGCGCACCAGTGCAACTGGGAGTGGCTGATGCACGCGATGGCGAGCCAGGCCGGCTACCCGGTCGACGCCGCCTACAAGCCGCTCAAGAACAAGTGGGCGAACGAGGAAATGCTGACGCTGCGCACGCGCTTCGGTGCGCATCTGGTGCCGGCGAAGGAGCTGCTGCCCGATATCATCCGCCGCCGCCGCATCGTGCGCGTGATCGCGGTGATCGCCGACCAGGAGCCGCGCAGCAGCGAGAAGCGGCACTGGACCCGGTTCCTGAACCGCGACACGGCGTTCTACATGGGCGCCGAGGAGATCGCGCGCACCACCGGCTATGCCGCGCTGTTCGTCGCGATGCGGCGCCTCGGGCGCGGTCATTACGAGGTCGAGTTCATGCCGCTGTCGGGCGCCGGCGAGCGTCTCGAGGCGGGCGAATTCACCGAACGCTACGCACGGCTCACCGAGGCGCAGATCCACGCCGCGCCGCCCGACTGGCTCTGGTCGCACAAGCGCTGGAAGCTGAAGAAGCCGCTCTACGGCGCCGGCTGAGCGAGCTTGCCGGCGATGAAGGCCGCGAGCTCGGTGATCGTCGGGTAGTCGAACAGCTCGGTCAGGTCGATCATCCCCGGATACTCGCGGTCGATGCCTTCGTGGATCGCGATCAGCTTCAGCGAACTCGCGCCGATCTCGAACAGGTTGTCGCCGGGGCCGATCGCGCGGCCGAGCTCGGTGTCGCAGATCGCCTTGATCTTCGCCTCGATTTCGCTGCCCGACGTCGCCACCGGCGCGCGCTGCGCGCCGCGCAGGCGCGCGAGCTCGGCGAGCTCCGCGGCGAACTCGCCTTCGACATAGGCTTCCTCGAGCAGGTGCCGCTGGATCTTGCCGCTGGTGGTCTTCGGGATGCGCTTGACCGGCACGACCTCGGCGACTTCGAGCCCGGTGTGCTCGTTGATCAGCCGCGCGACCTCGGTCGCGGTCGGCAGGAATGCGGCCATGTCGGCACGATGCAGGATGAACGCGACCAGCTGGTCGGCCTGCGCGCCGCGCGGGCGCACGCCGGCGACGACCACCTTGCCGAGCTCGAGCCCCGGCGCGCGCAGCGCGATGCTCTCGAGGTCGTGCGGGAAGTAGTTCTGGCCGTTGACGAAGATGATCTCCTTCGCGCGGCCGGTGATGTAGAGATCACCGTCGTCGATCAGCCCGAGATCGCCGGTGCGCAGCCAGCCATCGGCCGTGAACGCGGCCGCGTTCGCGGCCGGGTCCTCGTAGTAGCCGCGCGTGACGTTCTCGCCGCGGATCAGGATGTGGCCGACGTGGCCCGGGGCGACCGGCTGGTCGGCGTCGTCGACGAGACTCAGCTCGCAATACGGGATCGCGCTGCCGACCGCCATCAGTTCCATCGCATCGCGGCTCGTGTGTTCGACCCGCGGCGGCGCCTCGCCGACGCCCATGCGGTGGCGATCGAGGCAGATCGAGCGGTACGGCCGGCCGAGCGGCGGAAAGCTGACTGCGAGCGAGGCTTCGGCGAGGCCGTACACCGGCAGCATCGCGGTGCGCGCGAGGCCCGCCGGCTGCATGCGCGCGAGGAACTCCTCGGCGAGGTCGACCGAGATCGGCTCGGCGCCGTTGAAAATGAGCCGCACCGACGCGAGGTCGAGGTCCTCGAAGCTGCGATCGCCGAGCACCTTCAGGTAGTGGCGGTAGCCGAAGTTCGGCGACGACAGGATCGTCGCGTGTTTGCGCGACACGTGTTGCAGCCACAGCAGCGGCCGGCGGATGAACAGCTCGGTCGGCATCAGGTGCACGTTCATGCGGTGCATGAACATGAAGATGTGCATGCCGATCAGGCCCATGTCGTGGGTCAGCGGCATCCACGACAGCGGCACGTCGTCGGTATTGAAGCCGGCGGCTTCGCCCGCGCCGCGGCCGTTCGCGAGGATGTTCGCGTGCGTCAGCACGACGCCCTTCGGCTCGCTGGTCGAGCCGGACGAGAACTGGATGAAGGCCGTGTCGCCGGGCCGCGCGCGATGCACGGCCCCGGCCCGCGAGATGTCGTCGACCGTGTCGGCGAAGAAGCTGCGACTGCGCATCGCCTCGAACACCGGGCCCTCGGCGGTGGTCGCCGCGAACTGGCCGATGCGCTCGAAGGTCTTGCGGTCGGTGTACAGGTACGGCGCGCCGAGCTTGCGCGCGATGCGCAGCAGCTTGTGGCGATGCTCGTCGCTGATGCCGAGCGCGACCGGCACCGGCACGATGCCGCCGAGGACGGCCGCCCACCAGGCATCGAGGAACTGCTCGTTGTTGTTCAGGAACAGGATCAGCTTGTCGCCCGCCCGCGCGCCGAGCGCCTGCAGATGGAACAGGATGCCGAGCGCGCGCTCGTACAGTTCGCCGTAGCTCACGCGGCGCTCGTCCTTCTCGCCGTCGAGATAGACCAGCGAGCGCTCGACGCTGCGGTTCGATTCGATCAGTTCGGTCAGCGTTTCGACTCGGGTCATCGGCGCTCCAGGGTCATGTAGAGGGGATGGCGGGTGCGGAGGTTCACCTGTGCCTCGAACTCGATCGGTCCCTCGTGCTCGAAGCGCAGGCGGTAGCGGCGCCCGACCTTCGACAGGTGGATCAGCATCTCGAAGAACGAGAACGCCTCGCCGATGCAGTGGCGCGGGCCGGCGGAGAAGGGCATGTAGGCGAAGCGCGGGCGCTCGGCCTCGTGCTCGGCATCGAAGCGCTCCGGGTGGAATTCCTCGGGCGCCTGCCAGTAGCGCGGGTGGCGATGCAGGTGATACGGCGAGAGCAGCAGGTCGGTGCCGGCCGGCAGCGCGTAGCCCGACAGCACGTCGGCGCCGACCGCGCGGCGCGAGAACACCCAGACCGGCGGATACAATCGCAGCGTTTCGTCGAGCACGTTCTTCGTGTACTTCAGCTCTTCCATGCGCGCGAGCGCCGGCGCCGCCTCCTCGGGCATCGCGTCGATCTCGGCGTGCATCTTCGCCTCGACCTGCGGGTGCCGCGAGATCAGGTACCACGCCCAGTTCAGGGTGTTGGCGGTGGTCTCGTGGCCCGCGACGATCAGCGTCGTGACCTCGTCGATCATCTCCCGCTCGGTCATGCCCTGGCCGGTGTCGCGGTCGCGTGCCGCCATCAGCATGCCGAGGAAGTCGAAATGCGACTCGGGCGGCTCGGTGCGCCGTCGCTCGATCAGCTGCGCGATCTGCCTGGTCAGCTGCCGGAAGCGGTAGGCGAATTTCAGGTCGCGCGCCGATTCGTCGGTGAAGATGTCGAACGGGTTGCCGCCCGGCTGCGCGGCGAGCACGTCGAGGTCGGTGCCGAACAGCGCACGCAGGATCACCTCGAGCGCGAGCGCGCTCATGTCGTTGGTGACGTTGACGCGCTCGCCGCGCGCCGCCTGCGCCGCCCAGCCGGCGAGGAAGCGGTCGTTCGCCTCGTTGATCATCCGGCCGTACTGCGTCAGCACGCGGCGGTGGAACATCGGCTGCATCATGTAGCGCTGGCGCCGCCACAGCTCGCCGTCGCTCGTCACGATGCCGTTACCGAGTAGAATCCTCACCCGGTCGAAGCCGATGCCCTTGACGTAGTTGCGGTGGTTCGAGACGAGCACCCGCTTGATGTCGTCGGGGTGATTGCTGAGCCAGGTGTGCGCACGGCGCGACGGCGCGTACACGCGATAGATGTCGCCGAGTTCGCCGAACAGCCGTGACATGCGCGGCAGCGAATCGTCGCTCGCGCCGATGTCGAAGGCTTCGGGAGCCTCGGGCGGCAGTTGGGTCGCGGTGGTCGTTTCGTTCACGGAGCTGGCACGGGCAATGGTGCGCGGAGTCCTATACTACTCGACTATGCATGCGGGCGCGGCGCGGGACGAGTCGCGGCTCGGCGGCGCGCTCGCACGCGCCTGCATCGCGGCGCTCGCGCCGGGGTTCGCGGCCGCCGCGATCCAGCGCCCGCCGCGCGGCAAGCCTTTCGTGCGTGGCGCGCCGTGCTTCAGCATCGCGCATTCCGCGCCGCTCGTTGCCTGTGCGGCGGTCGCGCGCGGCGAAGTCGGTCTCGACTTCGAGTGTGACGCGGCGGTCGGGCGCCTGACGCTCGCGACGATCTGCGACGCCACCGAGCGCGAGCTCGCCGCGCAGCTCGGTGTACCGGCCGTGTGGATCGCGAAGGAGGCGGCGCTGAAGGCCGGCGGCGGCACCGTCGAGCAACTCGCGCGCGTGCGTGTCGATGCGCGGGGCGCGCGGTTTCGCGGCCGGCGCTATCACGCCTACCGCATCGAGCTCGACGGCCGTTGGCCCGCCTGCATCATGACGAGCGCACGCGAGGTGCGCTTCGACGTGCACCGGCTCGCATGACGGCCGGCGGCTCGAGGCGGCGCATGACGCCGTTGCGGCGTTTTGCCTACCGGCTGATCGTGCCGGTCGGCGCTGGCCTGATACGCCTCGTCTGGGCGATCGCGCGCCGGCCGCGGGTCGTCGGCGCCGAACATCTCGAGGCCGCGCTCGCTATCGCGCCGTCGTTCATTCCGGTGCTGTGGCACCAGCATCAGCTGTTCTGCGCGAAGTGGCTGCTCGAACAGCGCCCGCGCGTCACGGCCGGCTTCCTGATCAGTCCGTCGGTCGACGGCGAGATCGGCGCGATGCTGGTCGATCGCTTCGGCGGCGTCGCGGTGCGCGGCAGCTCGACGCACACCGGCGCGCGCGCGCTGCGCGACTACTACGAGGCGCTGGTCAGACGCGCGGTCTCGCCGATTATCACGCCCGACGGGCCGCGCGGGCCGCGCTTCGTGTTCAAGCCCGGCGCGATCCTGCTCGCGCAGATGTCCGGGCGCCCGATGCTGCCGATGGCCTATGCGGCGAGCCGGGCAATACTGTTCCACTGGGACCGGTTCGTGATCCCGCTGCCGTTCGCGCACGTCGTGATCGCGATCGGCGCGCCGCAGCGGGTGCCGCGCACGCTCGATGCGGCGCTCATGCAGGCCTGGCAGCAGCAGATGACCGAAGAGCTGCGGCGCCTGTTCGAGCAGGCGCGCAGCGAGCTGCCGGGCACCGGTTGAGGGCCTGCGATGCGCGGGGCGAGTGCCCGGCGGGAGCGCATGCGGGCCGCCGGAATATGTAGCATCTCCAGCGTGCGACGAGCGCATAACCGTCGATATGACATGCGCTTAGCTTGTATTCCTCATTGACTGTGACACAATCCGGCGCTAACTGGCTCTGATGTCACGCGCGTGAAGTGAGTGGCACGTCATCGGCAGGGGAGCACACGGTTTGTCAGAATCCGACCTCGCAGTCATGGGGATCGAACCTCGGTGCCCGGCGTAACGACCGACAAACCTTCGGAATTCACGGCCTCCGACATCCTCGCTCCCGGGATCTGGTCGGCGCGGGGCGCTCGTCCCGCCCCCGGCATCGACGTCGCCTGCACGAAGATCGCGGTCGACCTGCAGAACATGCAGCGCGAGACGATGCCGGCCGTGATCGCACGCAGCCTCGAGGCGCTGCGCGAGGCGACCGCCTGCGATGCCGCCTTCGTCGCGATGCTGGGCCGGGAGTCGGTCACCGAAGTGCACCTCGCGCGCGGACCTTTCGCGCAGGCCCGGCTCGAGGAGCTGCGCGGCACCGCGCTCGAGACGCTGCCGTGGCTGCGCTCGCGCCTCGATCACCTGCGTCTGTCCGAGCTGCGCGATACCGCCACGCCCCGCAAGGAGCACAAGGCCGAGGCGCGCCTGTTCGCCTCGCTCAGGATCGGCTCGGTGCTGTGGATCGCGTTCTGCACGCAGGACCGTCCGACCGGTCTGCTCGGGCTCGCGAACACGCTTGCGCGCGGGCCGTGGGACGTGAACGTGCAGCTGCTGCTGAAGCTGCTCGGCACGAGTCTCGCCACCGGCCTCGACCGGGTGCGCCTCGGCATGCGCCTCGATGATCTGCAGGTGCGCGTCGGGCTCGCCCAGGCGGCCGCCAACGAGGGCATGTGGGATTTCGACACCGAGACCAATGTCGTCACGTTCTCACCGCGCTGGAAGGAGATGCTCGGCTACAGCGACGACGACCTGTCCGGCCCGACCGACTGGCGCGCGCTGGTGCACCCCGACGACATGTCGCGCGTGCAGACGGCGATGCGCGAGCACGTCGAGGGCCGCGCGCCGATCTGCGAGAGCATCCACCGCATGCGCCACCGCAGCGGCGAGTGGCGCTGGGTCGTCAGCCGCGCCAAGGCGCATCTCGACGGCACCGGCCGGCTGCTGCGCCTGGTCGGCATGGAATTCGACATCACCGAGCGCAAGCTGTACGAGGAGGCGCTGTTTCGCGAGAAGGAAAGCGCGCAGATCACGCTGCAGTCCATCGGTGACGGTGTCATCACGACCGACGCGAACTCGATCATCGACTACATCAACCCGATCGCCGAGGAGCTGACCGGCTGGCGGCTCGAGGACGCGATGGGCCGCTCGGTCGACGACGTGTTCAAGGCCTTCCACGAGGAGACCTGCGAGCCGCTCGAGAATCCGCTGACGATGTCGGTGCGGCGCGTCCGCCCGATCAAGTCGGTGCGGCCGATGCTGCTGATCCGCCGCGACGGCAACGAACTGTACGTCGAGAGCACCGCGGCCCCGATCCGCGACGGCGCCGGCAAGGTCTGCGGCGGCGTGCTGGTGTTCCACGACGTGTCCGAGTCGCGCGAGCTGAACCGGCGGCTGTCGTACCACGCGAGCCACGACATCCTGACCGGCCTCGTCAACCGGCGCGAATTCGAGAACCGCCTCGAGCGCGCGCTGAAGAGCGCCAAGGCCCGCGAGGCGTCCTACGCGCTGTGCTATCTCGACCTCGACCAGTTCAAGATCATCAACGACACCTGCGGCCACAGCGCCGGCGACGCGCTGCTCGGCCAGGTCGGCGCGCTGCTGAAGTCGAAAGTGCGCTGGCGCGACACGCTGTCGCGCCTCGGCGGCGACGAGTTCGGCATCCTGCTCGAGAGCTGCTCGCTCGACGAGGCGATGCGCACCGCCGAGACGCTGCGCGAATCGCTGCGCAATTTCCGCTTCACCTGGGAGGACCGCGTGTTCCGCCTCGGCGCCAGCATCGGCGTCGTGCCGATCACCGCCGACAACGAGGACGTCGCCTCGGTGCTGTCGGCCGCCGACAGCGCCTGCGCGGCGGCGAAGGAGGCCGGCCGCAACCGCGTGCACAGCTTCGCCGAGAACGACATCGAGCTGATGCGCCGCCGCCGCGAGATGCAGTGGGCCGCGCGCATCAACTCGGCGCTCGAGGAGGGCCGCTTCGAGCTGTACCGCATGACGATCCAGCCGCTGCAGCCGTCGGCGCTGATCCAGGGCTCGCACTACGAGCTGCTGCTGCGCATGCGCGACGAGAACGGCCGCATGGTCTCGCCCGACAATTTCATCGCCGCGGCCGAGCGCTACGGCATCACGCCGAACATCGACCGCTGGGTCATCGAGAACGCGTTCCGCTGGCTGGTCTCGGAGGCCGACGAGCGCGAGCGGCTCGCGATGTGCTCGATCAATCTCTCCGGCCAGAGCTTCGGCGACGACAAGTTCCTGCCGTTCGTGATCGACCAGTTCGGCAAGAGCGGCATCGACGCCTCGAAGATCTGCTTCGAGATCACCGAGACGGCTGCGGTCGCGAGCTTCTCGCAGGCGAACCGCTTCATCCAGGCGCTGAAGGAGCTCGGCTGCAAGTTCGCGCTCGACGACTTTGGCACCGGCCTGTCCTCGTTCGGCTACCTGAAGCACTTCCCGGTCGATTTCCTGAAGATCGACGGCAGCTTCGTGCGCGAGATCCTGCACGACCCGATCGACCGGGAGATGGTGCGCTCGATCAACGAGATCGGGCACCTGACCGGCAAGCAGACCATCGCCGAGTTCGCCGAGAACGCCGAGATCATCCAGATGCTGACGGGTCTCGGCGTCGACTACGCGCAGGGCTACGGCATCGCCCAGCCGCAGCGCGTGCTGAAGGCCGTCAACGCCTGATCCGCCGCCGCGCCGGCGCGCCCCGTCGCAACGCGGTTGCCCGCGCGCCCGCGACAGGGCATCGTTCCCCGCCTGCCATCGGGCATGCATCGGGGGAGCGCTCATGACGAGAATCCACACGGGCCTGCTGTGCGTCCTGCTGCTGTGGGCCGGCGCGGCACAATCGGCCCATACAACCGAATACGACGTGATCTTCGCCGGCCATCCGAGCGGCGCGCAGACGACCACGATCGCCGCCGACGGCAGCATCCGCACGACGCTGTCCTATCGCAACAATGGCCGCGGGCCGGACCTCGACGAGCGCATCGTGCTCGCGCCCGACGGCACGTTCGCGACCTATCGCGTGACCGGTACGTCGACCTTCGGCTCGAAGGTCGACGAGCGCTTCAGCCGCCGCGGCGATCGCGTCGTGTGGCGCTCGTCCGCCGACCGCGGCGAGCGCCGCGTCGAGGGCAGCGCACAGTATCTGCCGGTCGACAGCAGCTTCGAGGCGGCCGCCGTCGCCGCGCGCGCGTTGCTCGCGGCGCAAGGCAAGCCCGTCGCCGGTCTGCCGGGGGGCCAGCTGTCGATCGAGCGGCTCGCGTCGACTACGGTGACCCGGGGCGACGAGGCGCGCGCGGTCGCGCTGTACGCCGTGACCGGCGCGTCGATCCAGCCGGACTTCATCTGGCTCACCGACGATGCAGAACGGAGCCTCTTTGCGTTCGTGTATCCGGGCTACATGCTGGTCGCGCCGCGCGGCTGGAGCGAGGCCGCGACGCCGCTCGACGCGCTGCAGAAAGAGGCCGAAGCGAAACTGCTCGAGGCGCTCGAGTCGCGGCTCGCGCACCATCTCGGCGACGAACTCGTGATCCGTGGCGCCCGCGTGTTTGATAGCGAGCGGGCCACGCTCTCGGCTCCGCAGGACGTGTACGTGCACGGCGGTCGCATCG
>JAHCAN010000034.1 GCA_019634915.1 Steroidobacteraceae bacterium
GACCGCCGCGGGCCAGGCATCGAGCGCGCGCAGCGCCTCGCCGAGGTTGCTCGCGTAGTCGGCGATCGACCAGCCGGCATCGCGCTTGTCCGAGCGGCCATAGCCGTAGACATCGATCGCGAGCACGCGATGGCCGCAAGCGGCGAACTGCGGCATCAGATGCTCGTACATGCGCCCGGATGCCGGCACCCAGTGCAGCAGCACGAGCGCGTCTCCGGCCCCGCAGGCGCGGTAATGCACCTGTCCGGCGGCCGTATCGCAGTACGCGCGGCGCACGCGCGCGCCACCTTCCGCAGCGTCCGCCTCGCTCATCCGAGCAGCGTGCGCAGCCGCGCCCAGTCGAACGCCGGACCCGGATCGGTCTTGCGGCCGGGAGCCACGTCGCTGTGGCCGACGAGGCGCTCACGCGACAGCGACGGATAGCTCGCGAGCAGCGCGCGCACCAGCACCGCGAGCGCGGTGTATTGCGCGGCCTCGTAGGGCCGCTCATCGGTGCCTTCGAGCTCGATACCGATCGAGAAATCGTTGCAGGCCGTGCGGCCGCAGTATTCGGAAGCGCCGGCATGCCATGCGCGGCGCGTGAACGGCACGTACTGCGTGAGGCCGCCGTCACGCCGGATCACCACGTGCGAGGACACGCGCAGACCCTTGATCGACTCGAAATACGGATGCCGGCCGGCAGGCAGGCCGCCAGTGAACAAGGCGTCGATCCAGGGCCCGCCGAACTCGCCGGGGGGCAGGCTGATGCCGTGCACGATGATCAGGTCGGCGACGACGCCCGCCGGGCGCGCATCGAAATGCGGTGACAGCACCTGACGCACACCTTTGATCAGGCCCGTGGCGGCGTCGATGTCGAGCGGCATGGAGCGATCATGCCACAATCGTGCGATGCGACAGGTGCGCGTCTACTCTGCCGAACCCCTCGCGCCGCAGTGCGAGCACGTGCTGTCGCGCACCGCGACCGAGCACGTTGCGCGCGTGCTGCGCCTGCGCCCCGGCGACCCGCTCGTGCTGTTCGACGGGCGCGGCGGCGAGTACGCGGCGCGGCTCGCGCGCATCGACCGGGCGGTGGCGGTTGTCGAAATCGGCCGCCACCTGCCGATCGAGCGCGAATCGCCGCTCGCGATCACGCTGCTGCAGGGGCTCGCGCGCGGCGAGAAGATGGACTGGATCGTACAGAAGGCGACCGAGCTCGGCGTCGCGCGCATCGTGCCGGTGAACGCCGGACGCAGCGTCGTGCGCGTCGCCGGCACGGACCGCGCCGACCGCAAGCTCGAACACTGGCGTGCGGTCGCGGCGGCGGCCTGCGAGCAATGCGGGCGCAACCGCCTGCCGGTGATCGATGCGCCGGTGGCGCTGCCCGCCGCGCTCGAACTCGCGGCAGCGGCCGGACTGCGACTGCTGCTGACGCCCGAGGCGCAAGCGGAGGAGGAACACGCGACAGCACTCGCGGCGCTGGCGCGTAGCGCCGGCCCATCGGTCGCACTGCTGATCGGCCCGGAGGGCGGCTTCGAGCCGGCCGAGATTGCGCTGGCGACCGATCATGGCTTTCGCGGCGCGCGCCTCGGCCCGCGTGTACTGCGCACCGAGACCGCCGCGATCGCCGCGATCGCGGCGCTGCAGGCCCTGGCCGGCGACCTCGGCTGATCAGCGCCGATAGCGGACGCGGCCGGGCGGCCTGCGCGCCGCATCACTGCCCGGCCCGGCCGCCTCGACGAGGCGGCGCACGGCGATCCGGATGTTCTTTTCGGACAACGCCGCATAACCGAACAGCAGCGTGTCCCGCGCGCGCGGATTGCGCGGCGTGACGAACGCGCCGCCCGAGCCCGGCACGTACACGCCGACCCCGCGCTGCGCCGCGCGCCGCTCGATGTCGCGCGCATCGCCGTGCCGCGGCCGCAGGCGCAGCGAAACGTGCATGCCGCCGCGCATGCCGAGGAACTGCGCGTCGGCGAAAGCCGGCCGCAGCGCGTCGACCAGCGCATCGCGGCGCTGCCGGTAGATCACGCGGATACGACGCAGGTGGCGCGCGAAGCCGCCGCCGCCGATGAACTCGGCCATCGCCGCCTGCTCGAGCCAGGCGTTGCCGTTGCTGGTCAGCGATTTCCATTCGCGCAGCGCCTGCACCAGTGCCGGTGGCGCGACGATGAAACCGAGGCGCAGGCCCGCCGCCAGCGACTTCGAGAAAGTGCCGAGGTACAGCACCCGCCCGCGGCGATCGAGGCCGCGCAACGCCGTCAGCGGACCGCCTTCGTAGCGGAAGTCGCCGTCGTAGTCGTCCTCGATGATGTAGCTGTCGGTCCTGATCGCCCAGTCGAGCAGCAACAACCGCCGCTCGAGCGACAGCGTGACGCCGAGGGGATACTGGTGGGACGGCGTCACGTACAGCAGGCTGCGCCGCGTCTCGGGCAGGCGGGCGACGTCGATGCCTTCGCGATCGACCGGCACCGGCACCGGCCGGTAACCGCAGCTGGCGAACAGCGCCCGCGCGCCCAGATAGCACGGATCTTCGTGGACGAAGGCCCGCGCATGGCCGCGCAGCACGTGCGCAATCAGCGCGAGCCCGTCCTGGGAGCCGCCGACGACGACGATATCCTCGACCCGCGCCGCGACGCCGCGCGCCGGCCCGATGTGCGCGGCGATGCCGTGGCGCAGCTCGGGCAGGCCCTGCGGGTCCTGGTATTCGGCGAAGCGGACGCCGCCGTAGCGGATCTTCGCGTCGAGGATGCGGCGCCATTCGCCGACCGGGAAGGTCGATGGATCCACGCGGCCGATCCAGAAATCGTGTTCGAAGCGGCCGCGGTTCGGGCTGATCACGGTATGGGCGCCCTGCTTCGCCGCCGGCGATCCCGCGCTGTCCCGTCGCCGGCCGACTGCTCGTCGCGAGCCGGTCGCTCCCGGACCGCGATCCGCCGCGGGCTCGCGCAGGGCCGACATGCCGGTCTCGGGCAGGTTCGAACTGACGAACGTGCCGACGTTGCGCCGGCTCTCGACATAGCCTTCGCTCAGCAGCAGCTCGTACGCGAGCACGACGGTATTGCGCGAGACGCCGAGCTGCTCGCTCAGCGCCCGCGACGCCGGCAACGGGTCGCCGCCGCGCAGCTCGCCGCCCAGGATCAGGCCCCTGACCTGGTCGAACAGCTGGCGCTGCAGCGTGCGCGGATCACCCGGATCGATCGTCAGCACGACCTGCATCGCGGCCCCCTGGCACCATGCATCAGCGAGTTTGGAGGACGCTGATGGTGCCACAGCCGCGGCGTTCCGGGCAGCGGACTCAGCCCTTGCCGACCTCCGCAATCCGGTATACCCAGTAGCCGCCGTGCTGGAACACCAGCTGCGCCGCTGGTATCTGGCCGATCCGCGCCGGGTTGAACGGCAGCAGCTGCCCGAGCAGCGAGGGACCGCCGGCGGTCTCGTCGAGGAAGTAGGCGCGCACCGCGTCGGCATCGCGCGGCATTACCGCGTAGGCGGGAAAGCCCGCATCCTGCGCCCAGGTCTTCACCAGCCGGGTCAGGTCGTGGACGTCGGATGAGCCGGGAAAGTCCCGGTGGGCAACGCCGAAGCGCCCCGGCATCGCGAGTCCGATCCCGAAAGCGTCGCGCAGATGCAGGATCACGTAGCTCGGCCGCGTTTCGGCCATCAGCTGCAGGCGGGCGATGCCGCGCCTGTCATCGGCGGCGAGCGCTTCGAGGAAGGATTCGAACAGCCGGTCGGCCTGCCGGTCGGGCGCGGGCCGCCAGCGCTTCTCGATCGCGGTGATGGCGCGGCTCGCGCCCGCCCAGGGATCCGGCGTGCGCAGCATCGCACTGTCGTCGGCCGCGGCGAGCGGAAAACGCGCCGGCACCATCGCAGCGAGCCGGTACGACAGCGACGGCATCGCGAACACGAGGCTGTCGGCAGGCAGATGCGTTTCGAGCGCCGCCACCAGGGCCTGCTCTTCGGCCGCCGAGATGTCGGCGCGCAGCACGGGCTCGCCGACCCCGCTCTGCCACGCGATGATGAGGTCGGGCGCATCGGCTCGCGCCAGCACTGCACCACTCGCGAGCAACCGGCCGGTCGCACGCGAGCGCAGGCCGACAGCTTTCAGCTCGGCACCGGGCACCCGCTGCGCGAGTGCGAGGCCGGCCTCGTCCGCGGCGCCCGCAGCGGGTGCGCCGGACGCAGCCGGCCATTCATAGACGTATGGAGCCGGCGGCTGGTTGCCGATGAAGGCATAGGCCGCAAGCAGCGCCCCGGCCACCAGCAGCGCGAGGCCCGCGCCGACCGCGACGCCGGTTCTTGCGCGCCATCCGAAGCCCGCCACGAGCGCTCCGTCAGCGCCGGCGGCGGCGCCGGAAGGCCGGCAGCAACATCACGCCGAGTCCGAGGCCGGCGAGACTCACGCCGGCACTGCCGGCGGCAACGCGCCGCGCGGGCGTGTCGAGATCGAGCCGCCAGCCCTGCTTCGTGCCGCCGGCCTCGAGCGCCTCGACCCTCAGCAGCAGCGCATGCTTCTCGCGCAGCTGCGTATCGGTGTCCTTGATGCGCGCGAGGCTGCGCACCAGGCGCGACCAGCCTTCCGAGTAGGTGAAGCCGCCGGGATGCACGTGGGCGAGGCCCTTGAAGTGCTTCATGATGTGCTGTTCCCACATCTCGGCGAATTCGTAGTCGATTGCGGTCGGGAAATTGCCGGCCGAGAAGAACAGGCCCGCGAAGGCGCCCGGACTGTCGGCGTCCGGCTTCGGCGGCGCCGGGCGATTGCTGGTCTGGCCGACGAGGAGCTTGTCCGCGTACAGCTTGTCCATGACGCCGCGCGCTTCCTTGACCAGTTCGATGCCCTGCTTCGTGCCCTCGTCCATCATGTCGAGATAGGCGCCGGCGAACGATCGGGAATGGCAGTTCGCGCAGGTGCCGAGCCAGGCCTGCTTGCGCTGCTCGAACCATTCGTGGTCGAGGTTGTCGGCGATCTCCGGCTTCGGCTCGAAACCCCAGCGTACCTTGCGCACGAGGTTGTGACCGTACTCGCCCTGGTATTCCATGTGGCAAGTCTGGCAGGTCGGTCCAGTCTGCCCGCCGGCGCCGAGCGCCGCCGACAGCGGCTGCTCCCAGTCCCACGAAGCGCCCTGGGTGGCATAGATGACGCCGTGCTTCGACAGGCTGAACGCCTCGAACTCGTTGTGGTCGACGCCGTTGTGGCAGGTCGAGCAGGTCTCGGGCTTGCGCGCCTCGGCCGCCGAGAACTCGTGGCGCGTATGACAGGAATTGCAGGTGTTCTGCATCGTGTGGCACATCGAGCAGCCGTCCGCCACTTCGCGCTGCGCCATGCCGGCCCAGATCGCGGTCTCCACGTTGGCCTGCCATGACAACGCATGCGACGGTCGCCCGTCCGGCCACTGCTTCTGCGGCCAGGTGATCGTGTCGCGCTCGGATTCGCGCTCGGCGAATTGCTGCAGATGACACTGGCCGCAAGCCGCCGAGTCCGGCATGTGCAGATCCGCCTTGTGATTGCCGTTCTCGGCGCCCACCGCCATGTGGCAGTCGATGCAGCCGACCTCGCGCAGCGGTTTACCACTGGCCAGCAGGCCGAGCGAATGCAGGTTGGCTTCGGCCTGCGTGATCAGCGCCTGCTTGTAGGCGCGCGAATCGCTCGCCGGCAGCTTGCGGATCTCGTCGAGATTGCCGTGCACGCTCTTGCGCCAGGAGTGCACCCAGCCCGGCGTCAGGGCCTGGTGGCATTCGACGCACTGCCCGCGCGTGACCTCGAAATCCAGTTCGGCCGGCGCCTCGTAGAGGGTCTTCGGTTCGAGGTAGCGGGTAAACGCGGTCGGCTCCCAGAGATCGCCGAAGGCGCCCTTGCCGTGGCCCTGTTTGGGGTCGTGGTAGCGCTCGACCAGCGCGTCATAGAGCTGCTTCGGCGTCGCGTCGCGCGTCAGGCCGAGGGCGGTGAAGGTTTCATCGGGAATATCGGCCTGCGCCGGCAGGGTCGCCACCGCGAGCAGCAGGGCACAGCACGACGCGAACAACATGTGAAACGGACGGCAGGACATGGCGCCCCCCTGACGCGGCTATCCGAGCGTGTCGATGCTGCGCGCGACGCATGGCCGGGCATAGGGCCGTAGGGAGCGAAAACCATGGGTCCGCATCCGCGGTCCACCACGGCGGGCGGGCGCCGGATGCGCGTGCGCGATGCCGGAACTTGCAGCAGAATCGCCGGCAGATGCCACCCTACCGGATCCAGCACGGCGAGATCGGCTACTTCCATCGCGAGCACGGCCTCACCGGCCGCGAGACGTTCTGCATCTCGACCGCCCGCGACGGCAGCCGCACTGCGCGCGCGCTGTGCGAAATGCACGATCTCGCGCTGCTGCGCGACGTCACCTGCACGGTCGATGCCGCCTGGCGCCCGCGCCATGCCTTCGTGCAATTGATGCTCGATGGCCGCAGCGCCGGCGCGGGCTGGTTCGGCTTCGAACCCGGCGCGATCGTGTTCGAGGGCGTCGACGCCGCCGGCCGGCGCCATGGTGCACGCGTGCCCGCTGATCCACAACCCACCGTGTTCGCGCCGCATCCGCTGATCCTCGACGGCTGGCAGTCGGCGGCGTTCGACCCTGCCGGCCCGCGGCGGCAGACCTATCACAGCGCGACCTGCTCGCTCGAGCCCGACGGCGGCTCGGCGCCGTGGCCGGCGTTCACGACCAAGGTGATGGAACATGTGCGGCGGGAGACCATCGAGGTCGAAGCCGGACGCTTCGACTGCGATCATTTCCGCATCCACCCGCACCGCAAGGACTGGACGCCGCTCGAGATGTGGATCACCGGCGAGGACCGCATCCTGTGCCGCATGGACTGGGCGGTGCTCGACAGCTCCTACCGGTTGCTCGAGCTGCGCAGCAGCGCGTAGACGAGTGCCAGCGCGAGCGCGCACAGCACGAGCAGCACGATCCCGAGGCTCAGCAGCAGCCAGGCCGAACCGCGTCCGCCCGCGAAGTTCAGCGCCAGGTTGCCGGCGAGCGCGATCGACAACGGCAGCCAGGCGATCGCGGCCAGCAACGCGCAGGCCGCCAGCATCGAGCGCGCGCTACCGCGTGGACTCAGCGTGAGGGCCGCCCAGGCAGCGGCGCACAAGCCGGCGGCCATCAGCGCGTTGCCGAACGGCAGACCGCCGGGCAGCGGCAACTCGAGATAGGCAGCGCCCGACAGCAGCGAGAAGACGGCGAAAGCCACGACCAACAGCAATGCAGTGACGAGGCCTACCCGCACCACTCACGCCGCGACCGAGGTCTCCTCGGCGATCATCTCCTCGAGCATCTCGATGTCGGGGACGAGCGGCACTTCGTTGATCATGCGCACCTGGCAGATCACCGGATGGCGCTCGGGGAACGAGCGCGTGTTGTCGGGCCGCACGACGTCGGAGCTGACGCGCACGAGCTGCGGGAAGCCCTGCGAGACGAGACCAAAGTAGCCGCCCTCGACCCGCGAGCCGAGGCAGTGGAACACGACGATGCGGCTGCGCCCGGTCGCCGGCGGCACGCCCTGGCCGCAGGTGCCCTCGAAGCAGACCAGCGGGATCGTGCGCCCGTTCCACGGCACCGTGCCGAGGTACCACGGCGGCGCGCCGGTCATTTCCGCCGGCGGCTGGAAGCCGATCACTTCGGCGACGCAGGCGCGCGGCACGATCAGCCGCCCGTCGACGAGCGGGATCAGCAGGCTGTAGATCTCACTGACGCGTTCGGCCATCGTCAGCGCCTCCCGCCCGCGCCCGAGGCGGCGGCCGGCTCACGCCGCTTCGAGATGAGCGGCTCGATCGCCTCGAGCAGCTGCGCTTCCTGGTAGGGCTTGCCGAGATAGTCGTCGACACCGATCTCGATCGCGCGCGCGCGGTGTTTGTCGCCGACCCGCGAGGTGATCATGATGATCGGGATGTCCTTCAGGCGCTCGTCGGCGCGCACGTGCGCGGCGACCTCGTAGCCGTCCATGCGCGGCATTTCGATGTCGAGCAGGATGATGTCGGGCTGGTGCTCCTGCAGCATCTCGATCGCGTCGACGCCGTCGCGCGCGGTCAGCACGCGCATGCCGTTCCTCTCGAGCAGCCGCTGCGTGACCCGCCGCACCGTGATCGAATCGTCGACCACCAGCGCGAGCGTGCGCTTGTCGGTGCGGTCGCGCGGCACCAGCGCCGTTTCGCCGCGCCCGCGCCACTCGGCGCGCACCAGCGCGTTGATGTCGAGGATCACGACGATGCGGCCGTCGCCGAGGATCGTCGCGCCGGAGATGCCGCGGATCGCCGAGATCTGCGGGCCGACCGACTTGACGACGATTTCGCGGCTGCCGACCAGCTCGTCGGCGACGAGACCGGTCGAATGCTCGCCGGCGCGCACGAGGATCACCGGGATCGTCACGTCCTGCTCGGGCAGCGGCGAGGGCTCGAGGCCCACGTAGGTCGCGAGATGCTGGAAACGGAAGCGCTGGCCGTTGTGCTCGAACGGCGGCGCTTCGGTCCCGAGATGCGCGGTGACTTCGTCCTTCGTCAGGCGCACGACGCCTTCGACGGTCGGCAGCGGCAGCGCATAGAACTCGTCGCCGGCGCGCACGACCAGCGCGTGGCTGATCGCGAGCGTGAACGGCAGGCGGATCGTGAACGAGGTGCCCTCGCCCTCCTTCGTATCCATGTGCAGCGCGCCGCCGAGCTTCTTGACGCTGTCGGCGACCACGTCCATGCCGACGCCGCGTCCCGAGTGCTGCGTGACGTTGCCCGCGGTCGAGAAACCCGGCTCGAGCACGAGCTGCATCACGTCGTCGTCGGCGAGCACCTGGCCCGACCGGATCAGGCCGAGCGCGAGGCCCTTGTCGCGGATGGCCTTCAGGTTCATGCCCGCGCCGTCGTCGCTGACCTGCACGATCACTTCGGCGCCCTCGCGACGCAGCGCGAGCGTGACGCGCCCGGTGGCCGGCTTGCCGCGCGCCTCGCGTTCGGCCGGCAGCTCGACGCCGTGCGCGACGCAGTTGCGCAGGATGTGCTCGAAGGCCGGCAGCATGCGCTCGAGCACCTGCCGGTCGAGCTCGCCCGCGGCGCCCTCGACGATCAGCTCGGCGCGCTTGTGCGTGTCGGACGCGGCCTGGCGCACGATGCGCGCGAGGCGCTGCACGTGGCGCTGGAACGGCACCATGCGCGTGCGCATCAGGCCGTTCTGCAGCTCCGTGATCGTGCGCGCCTGGTGCTGCAGCAGGTTCTGCGTGTCCTGCGTCAGCGTCTCGAGCAGCTGCTGGATGCTCGCGACGTCGCTCGCGGTCTCGGCGAGGCCGCGCGAGTACTGCTGGATCGTCGAGTAGCGGTCGAGCTCGAGCGGATCGAAGTCGGCGCGGTGGCCGGCCTCGTCCTCGTGCGTGTGCAGGATCTGCGATTCGGTCTCGATCTCGAGCTTGCGCAACTGCTCCTTCAGGCGGGTAACGGTGCGCGACAGCTCGGCGAGGTTGAAATCGATCGACGCGATCTGCTGCTCGAGCCGCGCGCGGCCGATGCTGACCTCGCCCGAGTAGTTGAGCAGCTGGTCGAGGAGATCGGCGTCGACGCGCGCGAGCTCCTGGCGCTCACCCTGCATCCGCGGCTCGCGGCCGGGAGGCACCGGCGCAGGCGGCGCGGGCGTATCGACGAAGCCGGCGACGGCGGGTGTCGGCCCGAAGATCGGCGGCGGCGCGACGGCGCGCAGCGGTGCGGCGGGTTCGGCCACAGGCGGCGCCCCGGCCAGCTCGATCTGCACGTCCGCCTCGTCCTCGCCTTCGAGCGAGCCCGGCAGCACGATCTCGATCTCTTCCGGCTCGGCGTCAGCCGAAGACTCCGGCTCCGGCGCGGGTACCGCCGCCGCATTCGAGGGATCCAGCGCACGGATCCGCGCGACCAGCGCATCGGCGCGCGCAACGCCCCTGCCGCCGATGATCGCATCGCGCATGCGCGCGATTTCATCGAGGCTCGCGACGAGCACCGACTGCGCGGCATCGCTCGCCTGGATCGTGCCGAGACCGATCTGGTTGACCAGCGTCTCGAGCTCGTGCGCGAGATCGCCCATCGCGACGACGCCCGCCATGCGCGCGCCGCCCTTCAGCGTGTGCAGCGGCCGCTTCAGCGCATCGAGGTGCGCGCCGTTGCCGCGATCCACGGCCCATGACTGCAGGGCGCTCTCGGCGCTGTCGATCAGCTCGCTGGCCTCTTCCGCGAAGATGCCGGCGATCTCCGGATCGTAGTCGGCCGACACGGCGGGGGCCGGTGGCTCGGGTATCGATGGCTCGGGCGGCGCCGGCTCGGGCGCTGCCGCGGGCACGACCTCAACCGCTGCCGCCTGCGGTGGCAGGCTCGCGGCCTGCTCGGCTTCGGCGGCGGCAATCGCGGCCGCGATGCGCTGGTCGAGGCTGCTCTCGGCACGCGCGATGCGTCCGCGAAGCTGGTCGTGTGTCTGGAAAAAGCCCGTGCCTTCGTCGAGGTGCCCGGCGACGCGCTCCATCTCGCGCATGCAGTCGTCGACCAGGCCGAGCTCGTCGCCGGTCAGCCCGACCGAATTGTCGAAGGACTTGCGCAGCCAGTGATCGAGCGGTTCGGCGAGCCGGATGCCGTGCCGGGCGACGGCTGCCTTGGAGCTGCCGCTCAGCGTGTGCACGGCGCGGTAGGCGTCCTCGGTCAGCAGATGCGGTCCGGTCCGGTCCCGCTCGCCGGCGAGAAAAGAACGCACCGTGGCAATGTGCGTCGCGGTCTCGCGGCTGAAGATCTCGCGCAGCGCCGGATCGGTGTCGGCAGGGGCCGCAGCGCCGGTGGTCGTGGCCGCGGCCCGCGCCGCCGCATCGAGGCTCGTTTCCGAAACCTGCACGGCCGAGGTGGTCTCGCCGCCGTCGCCGCGCGCGGCTTCGCTGTCCTGCCGCGCGGCGAGCGCGTGGGCGCGCGCGATGATCGGCGCGGTGTCGATCGCGCAGGCGGCGCCGCTCTCGAGCGCGAGCAGCAGCTGCGGCAGCGCGCGCACGCCGTCGCGCAGCGTGACGAGGATCTCGCCGGTGCGCGTCAGCGTCTTGTCGATCAGCCGGTTCAGCAGGTTCTCGATGGCCCACGAGAACTCCGCCATTTCGCGCGCGCCGACCATGCGGCCGCTGCCCTTGAGCGTGTGGAACGAGCGGCGCACGGTGGCGAGCGCGCCGTCCTCGAGCGGATTCTCGTCCCAGCGCGGGAACTCGCGCTGGATCTTCGCGACCTCCTCGCCCGCTTCCTCGATGAACAGGCTCACGAGCTCGGGATCGGCGAGTGCCGCGGGTGGCGGCCCGGGCGGCACCGCCGCGAGCGTCGGCGGACTCGCCGGCGCGTCGGTGGCGGCGTGATCGTCGTCGGCACCATGCACGACGCGGTATGCGCCGCTCGCCGTGGTGGGCGGCGCGATGCGCAGGGTGCGCGCGAAAGTCGTCTCGGACAGCGGCGGCACGACCGGCACGGCCGGATCGGGCTCCGCCGCGAGCGCATCGAGGCAGGTCTGCGCGTTGTCGAGCATGTAGAACGGCTCGCTGCGCCGCGCCTGCAGCGTTTCCATGTAGTACTCGACGCTGACGATCGCATCGGCGAGCCGGTCGAGCAGATGGGCCGGCAGGCCGGGCACGCCGGGGCGCATCACGCGCTTCAGGTGTGCGGCGATGCCGTCGACGATCTCGACCGCGCGCGTCTTGCCGAGCATCACGAGGCCGGCCTTGATGCCGCGCATCAGCTCGCTCCAGCTGTCGAGGCTCGCGGTGTCGAGCGTGCCACCGATGCTCTGCGTGACGGCTTCCTTGACGCGCGCGAGGTTGAGCATGCACTCGCGCAGCACCGCGGCCTGCACCTGCTGGAAATCGTTGTCGGCGGTGGGCTCCGCGGCACTCTTCGCCTTCGGCACGATCATGCCGACGAGCTGGTCGTCGAGATGATCCTCGATGCCGATCAGCGTGGCGGCGATCTCGAGCAGCGTGGCGTCCTCGGCCTGCGCGCTGCCGGCGACGATCGCCTCGAGGCGGCCGATCTCGCCCTGCACGCGGTTGCGCAGATCGCCGAGGCCCAGCACGCCGAGCGTGTCGCCGATCTTGCGCAGCAGCTCGACCTGCGGCGCGAGCTCGCCGGCCTGGCCGCCGCCGCGGCGCACGAAGATGTCGAGCACGTCCTTGACCTTCGCGAGGTCCTCGCGGATCGCGGCGCCCACGGTGCGCATCAGCTTGACGCTCGGCGCCGACAGGCTCTCGCGCTCCTGCTCGACGGCCTCGTCGACCGGCAGCAGGTCGCCGAGGCGGAACGAGGCGCGCACCGCCGAGACCTTCGGCCCCGAGGATTCGGCGCGCGCGATGTAATAGAGGATGTTGTTCAGCAGCTCGATCGGCGGGTTCTGGCAGTAACGCGCCTCGCCCTGCTCGTACAGGCGCTTGATCTCGCGGTCGGCGAGACCGAGCAGCCGCTTGATCGACACGCCGCCCTCGACGCCGCGCTCGCGCAGCGCCTCGATCAGCGCGCCGCAGACCCACCAGAGCTGGAAGACCGGCTGGCGCGTCGCGACCTGCTCGAGCTTGTGCGCGACCGCGGCGAGGATCTCGAGGTTCTGGTCGATGCGCTCGCCGCGGATCCAGCCGATCAGGCCGACCTGGAAGCGCGTGCGCAGCCGCCGCGCCCATTGCTCGATCGTCAGCGGCTGCTCGCCCGGCGTCGGCGTGACCGGCGTCGCCTGCCGGTCGGACTTCAGGTTGAGCAGCAGCAGCGTGCCTTCCGACAGCAGCGGGCTGCCGCGCACGGCGCGCAGGTCGTTCAGCAGCGGCAGCAGCACCAGCGCGAGGTCGCGCCCGCCGGCGATCACGCGTTCGAGATAGCCCGGCAGCTGCACCATCGCGCGCAGCAGCGCATCGAGCGATTCGGCCTGGTTCTTGCGCTCCGCCGAGGTGGCGACCAGGTAGCGCGTGACCTGCTCCATCTCCTCGGCGAGCAGCGCGGCGCCGTAGATCTCGAGCACGCGCAGCACGCCCTGCACCTGGTGCAGGTCGGCCGCCACGCGCTCGAGCAGCGCGACATTGTCCGGCTGCTCGACGAAGGCCTCGACGGCGCTGCGCGCCTCGCCGAGCGTCGCGTTGACTTCGCGACCGACCAGCTCGAGGGTCTGGATGGCGATCTCGGACATCGTCTCAGCTCGCCTTGACGCGGCGCGCGAGCTCCGCGGGCACGTCGGGTCGTTTCAGGCCACGCATCGTGAGGCCCGGATCGGGCGCGCCGGGCAGGCGGAAGCCCGCGGCGGCCTTGCGCATGCCCGCCGACAGCTCGGCGAGCTTGGCGATCGCGACGGAGTTCGCGCTGGTCGACTCGGCGGTCTGCGCGCTGATCTCGCGCAGCACCTGCAGGTTGCGCGCGATGCTCTGCGCCGAGCTCGCCTGCTGGCGCGAGCTGCCGGAAATGTTCTGCACGAGGCTCGCGATCTGGTTCGACACCTGCTCGATCTCCTCGAGTGCGGCGCCCGCGTTCTCGGCGAGCAGCGCGCCGCCGACGACGTCGGTCGTGCTGCGCTCCATCGACACCACGGCCTCGTTGGTGTCGGTCTGGATCGTGCGCACCAGCACTTCGATCTGCTTGGTCGCGAGCGCGGCGCGCTCGGCGAGGCGCTGCACCTCGTCGGCGACGACCGCGAAGCCGCGGCCGGCATCGCCGGCCATCGACGCCTGGATCGAGGCGTTCAGCGCGAGGATGTTGGTCTGCTCGGCGATGTCGTTGATCAGCTCGACGATGTTGCCGATCTCCTGCGAGCTCTCGCCGAGGCGCTTGATGCGCTTGCTGGTCTCCTGGATCGTCTCGCGGATCGCGTTCATGCCGTCGATCGTGCGGCGCACGGCATCGCCGCCCTTGTGCGCGACGTCGACCGAATGGCGCGCGACGTCGGAGGCGCGCTCGGCATTGCCGGAAATCTCCTCGGTGTTCGCCGCCATCGCGCCCGCCGACTCGGACGCCGAGGCGACCTGGCGCGACTGCGCGACGCTCGCCTTCGCGAGGTGCTGCGAGAGGGCCTGCGTCTGGCGGGCGGCGCTGTCGAGCTGGATCGACGAGTGGTTGATCGTCGTGACGAGGCCGCGCAGCGCCTCGATCGCGTAGTTGATCGAGTCGGCGATCGCGCCGGTGATGTCCTCGGTGACGGTCGCCTGCACGGTCAGATCGCCGTCGGCGAGGCTCGAGAGCTCATCGAGAAGGCGCAGGATCGCCTGCTGGTTGCGGTCGTTGTCGCGGCTCTGCGCATCCGCCAGCGTCCGCTGGCGCTCGACGCCGCGGCGCAGCGCGCCGAGTTTCAGCGCGAGCAGCGCGAGCGGGACCAGCGTGGCGAGCGCGAGCGCGAGCGGCAACCAGCCGAGCATGCCGCCACGGGCCGAGCCGGTCGCGGCGAGGTTCGCGAGCGCGCGGGCGCTGCTCGCCATGCGCCCGGCGGTCGTGCGCCCGGTGTCGAGCGCGGCCGTGGCGTTCACGACGCGGGTCACCGCGCCGCTCAGCTTCCCGTATTCGTCGGCGAGGCCGCGCGCACGCCGTTCGGCATCGGCGCCCGAGGCGCGCGGCAGGCCGAGGGTCGCATCGGCGCCGGTGAGGCCCTTGACGACGCGGCCCAGGTAATCGGTGTTCTCGGCGAGCCGCGCTGCGACTTCGCTCTGCCCGGCCGCCGCCGCGCCGAGTTGCGCGACGTCGAGTTCGATACGCGCGAGCGCGGTGGCGGACAGATCGAGCGGACGGCTGATCAGCGCGCTCGCTGCCGCGCCGGGCACCGCGGTCTGGATGCGCGACAGCTCGGCCGCCATTGCCGGCGCGATCGTGCGCACCTCGTCCACGGCCGCGGCCGCGCCGGTGAGCGCCGGCGCCGCCTGCGCGAGCGCCGCGGCGTCGGCCTGCAGGCTCGCCCAGCGCTTGTCGAGCACCCAGGCGGCCTTCGGCGCGCCGTTCGCGAAGCGCGCGAGCGCGCTCGCGTTGTCGGCCACCGCGCGCAACGCCGCCGCATCGCCGCGCGCCGCGGCGGCGGAATCGATCGCGATGCTCTGCAGGGCCGTCGCGGCGACGCCGGAGCCGGATGCGCTGCGTCCGACGAAGAAGGCGCCGGCGGCAAGCAGCGCCAGCACGGCGGCGGCCGCGGCGTAGCGGCCGAGTCCCCGTGCATTGCGTGTCAGTGTCTGGTCGTCGTGGGTCGTCATCCCTGTGCCTTGTCAGGCCGCCGCATCGAGAAACGCCTGGCTCTCGATCAGAGTGCGCAGGCTGAGTACCGGCCATTGCTCCTGGCCGCGCCGGAACGTGCCGGCGAGGTAGCGCTCGCAGCGCACGACCGTCGGCGGCACGTCGCCCGAGAATTCCGCCTCGGCGAAGCGCCTGAACCCGAGCACCTCGTCGACCAGCAGCCCCGCGGGTATCTCGCGGTGATGCGCGACGACGATGCGCACGTTGCGGGTCAGCGGCGTGACGCCGCTGCCGAGGAACTGGCGCAGGTCGAGCACCGGCAACAGCTGCCCGCGCACGTTGGCGAGGCCCCTGACCCAGCTCTTCGCGCCCGGCACGCGGGTCAGCGAGCCCGGCATGCCGAGCACCTCGCGGGTCTCCTCGCGGGCGACCAGGAACAGCTCGCCGGCCATGCGCATCGCGACGCCGACCCATTCGCGGCCGGCCGCGCCTTCCTGCGCCACCTGGGCCGAGACCGCGCGCCCGCGCCGGTCGAGTTCCGAAAGCAGCTCGTACGGCCGGTCGCGCAGGCTCCTGAGTGAGACGGCTTCGGTCATGTCAGGCGGCAAGGGTCGCCTGCGCCTTGGCGACGAGCTGGTCGGGCGATACGGGCTTGACCATGTAGTCCACCGCGCCCTGTCGCAGCCCCCAGATCTTGTCGGTTTCCTGGCCCTTCGAGGTCACCATGACGATCGGGATCGTGCGCGTGTGCGGATCGTTGGTCAGCGCGCGGGTCGCCTGGTAGCCGTTCATGTTCGGCATCACGATGTCCATGAAGATCAGGTCGGGCCGGATCTCCCTGGCCATGCGCACGCCCTCGATGCCGTCGGTGGCGGTGGCCGTCCTGTAGCCGTGTCGCTCGAGCGCCTTCTGGAAGACGTGCACTTCCGTCGGCGAATCGTCCACGATCAGTATCAGCGCCATCGCCATCATCTCCCGACATGCGACTCGATCGCCGCGAGCAGCTCGTCCTTCGTGAAGGGCTTCGTGAGATAGTGCTCGGAGCCGACGATGCGGCCCCGGGCGCGGTCGAACAGGCCGTCCTTCGAGGACAGCATGATCACCGGAATCGATTTGTAGACCTTGTTGTGCTTGATCAGCGAGCAGGTCTGGTAGCCGTCGAGCCGCGGCATCATGATGTCGACGAACACGATGTCGGGCTGGTGATCGGCGATCTTCGCGAGCGCATCGAACCCGTCGATCGCGGTAAAGACCTCGCAGCCCTCCTTCGTCAGCAGCGTTTCGGCCGTGCGACGGATGGTCTTGCTGTCATCGATGACGAGGACCTTGAGGCCCCCGAGCTTCGAGTTGGCGCCATTCACTTGAGCACTACTCCCGGCGCATTTTCGCGCAGAATCGACAGGCAAGCTGCCGCGCGTTTTAACATATCGGTATACCCCCCGCCATGCCGGGCGCGTCACGTTTCCGGCAAACAGCGGGACCCAAGGAGCCCTGGATGACCGTCCGCCCGAGCCTCGCCGTGGTGATGGACCCCATCGCCGACATCAAGTACGCCAAAGACTCCACTCTGGCCATGCTGCTGGCTGCCGCAGCCCGCAACTGGGACCTGTGGTACCTGGAGCAGCATGATCTCTCACTGCGCGACGGCGTCGCATGGGGTCGCGCACGGGCGCTCACGGTGCGTGCCGATCCTGTGAGCTGGTTCACACTCGGCGAGCCGCAGGACCTGCGCCTCGGCGAGATCAACTGCATCCTGATGCGCAAGGACCCCCCTTTCGACACCGAATACATCTACACCTCGTACATCCTCGAGCGGGCCGAACTCGCCGGCGCGCTGGTCGTCAACCGGCCCCGCGGCCTGCGCGACATGAACGAGAAGGTGTACACGGCGTGGTTCCCGCAGTGCTGTGCGCCAACGCTCATTACCCGCGACATGGCCGACATGGCGGCCTTTCTCGCCGGGCACGGCAAGATCGTCGCCAAGCCCCTGCACGGCATGGGCGGACGCTCGATCTTCGTGCTCGAAGCCGGTGACAAGAACGCCAACGTTGTCTTCGAGACGCTCACCGACTACGGCCAGCGCTTCGCGATCGTGCAGCGCTACCTGCCCGAGATCGCCGAGACGGGCGACTCGCGCGTGCTGCTGGTCGACGGCGAGCCGATCCCGTATGCGCTCGCACGCATTCCGGGGGCGAGCGACCATCGCGGCAACCTCGCCGCCGGCGCGAAGGGCCAGGGCCGGCCGCTGAACGACCGCGACCGCTGGCTCGCCGCCGAGATCGGCCCGAAGCTCGCCGCCGAGGGCATGCTGTTCGTCGGCCTCGACGTGATCGGCGGCTTCGTCACCGAGATCAACGTGACGAGCCCCACCGGCATCCGCGAGCTCGACAAGCAGTTCGGCCTGAACATCGGCGCAGTTCTCATGGACGCGATCGAGCGGCGCCTATAATCCCCGCGTGGCTGCCGCATCGCTCGCCGTGAAGGAAGGCATCGCCCCGGTCCGCGACCGGCTGGTGACGATGGGCTTTTTCGCCGCGCTGCTGCACGGCATCGTGATCCTCGGCGTCACGTTCGGCGCACCGGGCGGCAATGGCACCGCACCGGGCCTGCAGGTGCTGCTCGTCTCGACCGAAGTGCCCGAGGCCGACCGCAACGACGACGCGACCTATCTCGCGCAGCGCACCCAGCTCGGCTCCGGCTCGGGCGACGCCGTGCACACGCCGCGCAGCCAGGCCCGCCCGGGCAGCGCTCAGCCGCCCGAGCCGCCCGGCGAGGCCGGCGCGCAAGCGAGCGAGCGCGTGCTGACCGCGAACGTGCAGCGCAGCACGATGGTCTGGATCGGCACGATCGCCACGCCGCACGAGCAGCCGCGGCCGCCCGCACTGCCCGACGTCGCGCTGCCCGATGCGATCGCCGGCGAGGATCTCGAGGCGAGCGAGCTCGCGGGCAAGGAACGCAAGGAGCTGTGGATCACGCCGGACACGCGCGAGTCGAGCCTCGCGCCCTACCTCGATGCCTGGCGGCGCAAAGTGGAGCGCCTCGGCACGCTCAATTTCCCGGCCGCGGCGCGCCAGGCGCCCGGCGCGACGAGCCCGGTGCTCGAAGTCGCGATCGACTCGAAGGGCCAGCTCGCCTCGGCGGTGATCCAGCGCTCGAGCGGCTCGCCCGAGCTCGATGCGGCGGCGATCTCGATCCTGCGTCTCGCGAGCCCGTTCGAGCCGTTCCCGCGCGAACTCGCGGCCAACTACCGGGTGTTGCGTTTCGCTTACGCCTGGGAGTTCGCCGCGGGCGGCACGACGAGCGGAACCGTGACGGCGCCCGCCGATTCTCGCTAGCGCGACGCGGCGCGAGTGCCCATACTTCCCCGCATGGGCGCATCGACACTCACCAATCACCTGCTGGTCGCGATGCCCTCGCTGGCGGATCCGAATTTCGCGCAGACGGTCACGCTGATCTGCGAGCACAGCACCGACCGCGGCGCGCTCGGCATCGTCGTCAACAAGCCGCTGCCGATGAAGCTCGCCGACGTGCTCTCGCAGATGAAGCTCGATCCGCTCGATGAGCGCATCGGCGAGCGCCCGGTGCTGCGCGGCGGCCCCGTGCACACCGACCGCGGCTTCGTGCTGCACCGGCCGGGCGGCCACTGGGACTCGAGCCACCAGGTCTCCGAACTGATCCAGGTCACGACCTCGCGCGACGTGCTCGCCGCGATGGCGAACGGCGAGGGCCCGGGCGATGCGTTCATCGCGCTCGGCTACGCCGGCTGGGAATCGGGCCAGCTCGAGCGCGAAATGCTCGACAACGCCTGGCTGTCGATCCCGGCGGATGAAAGCATCGTGTTCGGGCTGCCCTACGAGGACCGCTGGCCCGCGGTGTGGCGGCTGCTCGGCGTCGACCTCGAGAAGATGACCCCCTTTGCCGGGCACGCCTGAAGCGGTACGCGTCGCACTCGCCTTCGACTTCGGCCTGCGGCGCATCGGCGTCGCGGTCGGCGACACGCTCACGGGCAGCGCCGCCGCGCGCGCGACCGTGCCCGCGCATGCCACCGGCCCCGACTGGCCGGCCATCGATCGCCTGGTGCGCGACAGCGCGCCGCAGGTACTGGTCGTCGGCAAGCCTTATAATGTCGCCGGTGACGACAGCGACATGACCACCCACGCACGCCGGTTCGCCGCGGCACTCGCGGCGCGCTACGCGCTGCCCGTCGAACTGGTCGACGAGCGCTACTCCTCGATCGAGGCCACGGAGCGACTGAAGGCGCAGCGCGCGAGCGGCGCGCGCCGCCGCCGCCTGCGCAAGGCGGACGTGGACAGCGCGGCGGCGGTCGTGATCCTGCAGCGCTGGCTGGAAGGGGAGCGATGACGAGACAGACGCGCGCAGACGGCACGCTGCGCCACCTGCTGACCCTCGAGGGCCTCTCGCGCGGGGAAATCGAGCGGCTGCTCGATCGCGCGCAGCAGTACGTGCGCCCGCTCGGCGCACGCCCGGCGACCAGCGACGAGCTCGCCGGCATCACGGTCGCCAACCTCTTCACCGAGCCGTCGACCCGCACGCGCGTCTCCTTCGAGCTCGCCGCGAAACGCCTCGGCGCCGAGGTCGTGAACCTCGAGGTGCAGCTGTCCTCGCGCGCCAAGGGCGAGAGCATGCTCGACACGATCTTCACGCTCGAATCGCTGCACGTCGATGCGTTCGTGATCCGCGATGCCGAGGCCGGCGTGCCGGGCCTCGTCGCCGCGAGCGTCGCGCCGCACGTCAGCGTGCTGTCGGCCGGCGAAGGCAGCGTCTCGCACCCGACGCAGGGACTGCTCGATGCACTGACGATCCGCCAGAGGAAGGGCCATGTCGACGGCCTCACGATCGCGATCGTCGGCGACGTGCGCCACTCCCGTGTCGCGCGCTCGGCGCATCAGGCGCTGACGACGCTCGGCGCCGCCGAAGTGCGCATCGTCGCGCCGCCCGCGCTGCTGCCCGGCGATGACGAGTTCCGCGGCTGCAGCCGCCATACCGACATCGAAGCGGGGCTGCGCGACGCCGACGTCGTGATGGCGCTGCGCATCCAGCGCGAGCGCATGCAGGATGAGGCGCAGCTCGACGCCGCGGCCTATTTCAGCGAATTCGGCCTGACGAGCGCGCGGCTGCGGCTCGCGCGCCCGAACGCGATCGTGATGCACCCGCAGCCGATGAACCGCGGCGTCGAGATCGCCTCGGACGTCGCCGACGGCCCGAAATCGGCGATCCGCGACCAGGTACGCAACGGCGTCGCGGTGCGCATGGCGGTGCTCGCCACCGTGGTGCGGCCCGCGTGAGCGCGGCGCTCACGGCCGACCGGGCGCACCGCGGCACGATCTGCCTCGAGGACGCGCGGCTGCTCGCGCGCCAGGCGTTCGCCGGCGGGCAGTACATCCTGCGGCTCGAAGCGCCCAGATGCGCCGCGCGCGCGACGCCGGGCTCGTTCGTGCATATCAGCTGCGATCCCGACATCCCGATGCGCCGGCCGCTGTCGATCATGCGCACCGATCCGGACAAGGGCTGGATCGACCTGCTGTTCAAGGTGGTCGGCAACGGACTCGCCGCGCTCGCCGAACGCAAGGTGGGCGACACGCTCTCGATGCTCGGCCCGATCGGCCACGGCTTCGAGCCGCACCCGGCCCACCCGCTGACTCTTCTTATAGGTGGTGGCGTCGGCATTCCGCCGATGGTGTTCCTCGCCGAACGGCTCGCCGCACGCGACGATGCCCCCTGGCAGCCGCTCGTGCTGATGGGTTCGGAGATCCCGTTCCCGTTCGACACGCGGCCCTCGACGATCATCGTGCCCGGAATGCCGGACGGCGTGATCGCCGCGATGCCGTCCCTCGATGCGATCGGCGTGCCGAGCCGGCTCGCGAGCAAGGCGGGATTTCCGGGCTGCCACGATGGCTTCGTCACGCAACTCGCCGACGAGTGGCTGCACACGCTGCCGCACGAGCGCCGCGCCGAAGTCGAGATCTTCGCCTGCGGCCCGACGCCGATGCTCGAGGCGACCGCACACCTTGCACGCAAGTACGAACTGCCGTGCCAGGTCTCGCTCGAGGAATTCATGGCCTGCGCGGTCGGCGGCTGCGCCGGTTGCGCGGTGCAGGTGCAAACCGGCGACGGGCCGGCGATGAAGCGCGTGTGCGTGGATGGGCCGGTATTCGACGCGTACACCGTGTTTGCCGGCTGATTGAAGCGCTGTCGGCGCGCGGCCGCTGCCAGCCGCCGACCTTTCTGGCAAATATTGATATCTATTGCCATAAGACGTAGCATTTTATCCGTGCAATCGATGCCGGTGGGGGCGCCAGAACGTGAGCAGCAGCCTCAACGTACAGCTGACCGACGCGCTGCGAAAGTACGTCGACGAGCGCGCGAGCGATGGCGATGTGTACGCCACGCCCAGCGAATACATCCGCGACCTGATCCGGCAGGACATGCAGGATCGCGCCGTGGCCCTAAACGTACTCGAAGGGCTGGCGGACCTGCGACAGGGCAGGTTCTCGGACAAGTCGATCCTGGATTTCAGGAACGAGGATTGAGACGCGGTGCGCCGCAAGTCCTACGTGCTGACCGCTCGCGCGGCGGCCGACCTGCACGAGGCACGAGCCTGGTCGCGAGCCCGCTGGGGTGGGCAGCTGACGAATCGCTACTTTCAGGACCTGCACGAAGGCGCGCAGTACATCGCCCAGCGCCATGCCTCCATTCGCGGCCGTCACGAACTTGCCGGGGGCACCTCGTTGCTCCTGTATCCGGTTCGTGAGCACTACCTCGTGTACGAACCCCTCGCACCGGGCATCATCGCAATCGTGGCGGTGATTCGGCAGGGGCGCAACATCCCGGCGATACTGCAGAAGTGGGCGGCACCGATTCGCAGGGAGCTGATCGAGATTCGCGGCAGGATCGAGCGCCGCGAAATCTCCCTTCCCGCACGACGCGTGCCCAAGCCACGATACAGGAAGAAGTAGACCCGCCCAGGCGCATGCAAGCCCAAGAGGTCAATCCGGCACGCCGGCGATGCCTATCTCTCCGGTGACCATGCAGCCGGATTGCGCACAACGCCCACGGTGAATCCGAAGGGCTTCAGCAGCTTGCAGACTCGTCACGAGCCGCATCTCGAATACGCGCGCAAGCGCCGCCGCCGCGCCAACGTTTCCCCGGCGCAGAGCACCGCGAACTTCGTCGAGCTTGAGCGTGTCTTCGGCCCTGAGATGAGGCGACCATCCGGTGTCGTCATTCGACGAGTTCGATTTCGACCTCGGCGGCATAACGCTCTTCGTGAACTGGGATGTCGTTCGGCGCACCAATGCGCTGGAGCAAGGCGCGCTGACTCATATCGCAGCAAGTTCCTCGCACAGGCCGGAAAGAGAGACGGCCTCCACACCGTCGGCCAACGGGAAGCGCTCGACACCGCCGTACACCACGTGGCGCCGTCGCGGCCGAACGGCCTCGCAGCCGATATGGAAACCCCGCTCGATCTTCGGCGCGAGACCGCGCTTGATTTCGATCGCCCACGGCCCGCGTTGGCCGGGGAGCCTGAGCAGCAGGTCGATCTCGGCACCGGCGGCGGTGCGGAAGAAATGCGCCTCGGAGCCACTCGGCGCCGCGGCGATCAGCGATTCGATCGCCAGGCCCTCCCAGCTCCCGCCGGACACCGGATGGGACAGCAGGGCCTCGCGCCCTTCGATCCCGAGCAGCGCGTGCACCAACCCGCTATCGCGCACGTAGACCTTGGGTGACTTGACCAGGCGCTTGCGGACATTGCCGTGCCATGGCGCGAGGCGGCGCACCAGCAGCAGGTCCACGAGCAAGTCGAGATAGCCCGCGACCGTCTTGCCATCCACGGCCAGTGCGCGGGCGAGCACCGCGGCGTTGAGCAGACAGCCCTGCTGGTGCGACAGCATGGTCCAGAGTCGCCGCAACGTCTCCGCCGGAATGCGCGGCCCGAGTTGCGGGATGTCCCGCTCGAGGTAGGTGCGGATGAAATCCACCCGCCAGCGCAGGCTGGCCTCGTCGGATCCTGCCAGCAGGCTTTCGGGAAAGCCGCCGCGCAACCACAGGGCATCGAGACGGCCGCGACCGACCTCGCCGGCATCGAGCGGCGCAAGTTCGAGATAGCGGATGCGCCCGGCCAGTGATTCGCCGGACTGCTTCAGCAGATCGATCGACGCCGAGCCCAGCACCAGGAAGCGGCCCTTGCCCTGCCCGCGCCGCCGGCCGGCGTCGATGAGCCCGCGCAGGCTCTGGAAAAGCTGCGGCACGCGCTGGATCTCGTCGAGGACAACGAGCTTGTCCGCGTGCTGCGCGAGGTACAACTCGTGCTCGGCAAGCTTGGCACGGTCAGCCTCGGACTCGAGATCCAGATAGATGGACGGCCGGGACCCGGCCACTTCGAGCGCCAGCGTGGTCTTACCTGTCTGGCGAGGGCCGAGGAGGGCGACGGCCGGGCTTTCGGCCAGAGCAGTCGTGAGCGCGGGAAAGAGCCGCCGCGGGATCATGTGTGTAATTATGGAGTGTAATTCCATTGATGTCGCGATAGGGCGATGCCCGGATGGCCCTGATGAGCGCCTCTCCAGTAACGTTGCCCTGCAAGCGACGGAATTCCTCGGCGGCGATAACCACCACTTCGTCGCGCCCATGCACGGTGACGTGCTGCGGGCCTTCGCTCCTGACCTTGCGGACAAGCTCGCTGGTGTATGCACGCTCGTGCACCCGTTTCCAGAAACATTTCAATGGTGAATGCCTGGATTCACGCCAACCAACCACTCCGACATGCGCGTAGCCTGTATTAGATAGTTGCGGCAATTGGACGTACGCGTGGATGGGCCAGAGTGCGAAGCGTAAACGGCTTTCATCGGCTCACTGTCTGCTCGGCGCGCGCCGAAGAGTGGATTGACGTGGTTCCGCCATGGAACCATAATGGTTCCATCCCATCGGAGCCATCCATGCCCACGACGCTGACACTCAAGAATATTCCGGACGAAGTATATGAACGTCTCAAGGACTCCGCGGAGTCTCACCGACGCAGCCTGAACAGCGAGGCCATCGTCTGCCTGGAAACCGTATTGCTTCCGGGGCGTATCGCTCCTGCCGAGCGATTGGCTCGAGCTCGCGCGCTTCGCAACGCGCTGCCCAAGGCGAAATTCAGAGCGCGCGATATCGATGCCATGAAGCGCGAGGGTCGTCAGTGATAGTGGTTGATACCAACATCGTTGCGTATCTGTACCTTGAATCAGAGTTCACGGCTCGCGCAGAGGCGCAGCTCAGGAGCGACCCCGACTGGGCTGTCCCGCTGCTTTGGCGGAGTGAGTTCCGGAACATCCTGGCGGGGGCGATTCGCCGCAAGGCACTAGGCTTCGACGAAGCCCGCCGGATTCTGGCCGAAGCGGAGGGTTTGCTGGCCGGCGGCGAGCACGAAGTGGATTCACAGCGGGTGCTGGAGCGGGTGCGGGACAGTGATTGTTCGGCGTACGATTGCGAATTCGTGGCGCTTGCGGCGCAGCTGAGCATAATGTTGGTCACCATGGACGCAAGATTGCTCAAGGCTTTCCCGAAGCTGGCGAGACCTCTCCCTGCCCTTTAGCGAATGCAGATATCGTAAAGGCGGCCGCTGATGGCTCGCCCGAACTGAGCGGAGAGGGCGTGTGCCGCAGGCGCGTCAGCTCGAATGAACTGTGACGTTCGTATCGACTTCAATCGTCGCGGCAAACCAACCGGCAACGCGTTCATCGAATCGTTCAATGGAAGGTTCCGCGAGGAATGCTTGAACGCCCATTGGTTCAGTTCGCTTGAGGATGCCAAGAAGAAGATCGACGCTTGGCGCTGGGAGTACAACGAGGAACGGCCTCGCAGATCTCTCAATGGGCTCACGCCCCGGGAATTTGCGAGCCAAATGAGCAATAACCCTGTCGCGGACTCAACCTGACGATGGGACTAATTCTGGAGGCCCCTCAGCGGGAGCAAAATCGGTGAAAACCTTCCAATAGAGACCGCCGGTAGTTCTGTAGTAAACCTTGTTTGCATTGTGGCCCATTCGGGCTTGCATTGTCGTCCAAACTGAAAGCATCTTTCGGAGCAGCGCAGCCTCGCCAGAGTGTCCCAGCTTTGGCACCCAGAACGATGGTCTGCTCCGGGGCGCTTCAGATATGCGCATTAAGCGAGTCTCGAGCTCCCGTAGGAGCCTTAGCTATTGAGCCTCGTGCAGTGTCTTAAGATCCGACTCAAATCGGGAATCCCGTTCTGCGATTCGAGCCAGCAACCAAAGCCGATACTCTTCGGCGCTAACAGATGGCTCGAGTTCTAGTCCGTCGTCAAATACCTCGGCCTTCGCGTAGCAGATTTGCGCCAGATCTCCCCAGAACGGTGACGAAGTCCAGTCCACGGGCCTACCTTTGTAGTAAAGAACGCTCGACTGCCGAGTGCGCTCTACACATTGCTCGTAGAATGTCATCCATTGATCACTTTTCAACCGCGCATTAATAAACACACCAACAAAAAAGAGAATGACGGCAACGACACCGACACCCATCCAAGCCTCGCGATTCCCACTACCCGCAGGATGCATAGTCCGTCGGCTCGAGTGAATTGCTGGACCGCTGACTCATTGATTGTTGCGCGTTGTGTCCTTAATTCCCCAAACCTCATTCTCTCCAGACGACAGAGCTATTTTTGGGTGAATGCTGCACAAGTGGCGAACACGATCTTCGGTGAGGTCTGTATAGCTGGCAATAGCACGGGTGCTGCGCCAACGATCTGCGCCATCTTGAGAGGTCGCACTGTGCAGCCAGGAGTAGATTCGGCGCTTCTCTCGCCAAGCGATCTCGTACTGATTTAAGCGTTGAGTGAGCCAAAGAACCAAGCCCGCCGCCCCACCACCAACCGCACCTATTACAATTCCTGAGAAAACGTCATCTGACATAGCCTCTCCCACTCTAACAAATGCAAGGGACTTCCCCGACCAGACGGGGCATCGGAGTACCAAGATTGAAGCGTATGTACGTGTTCTATCGCAACTGGAAAGGGGAAGTCATGGACAACGTTACTACCGTTGGGATCGACTTGGCAAAGAGCGTGTTCTCGGTGCATGGCGTGCACGGAGCTGGCGTGACGCGAGTACGCAAGGCGGTTGGTCGCCCGCGATTGATGAAGTTGGCGGCGCAGCTGCCGCCGTGCGTAATCGGACTGGAAGCCTGCTCCGGCGCCCGTTAGTGGGCAAGACGGATTGGCGTCTTCGCGCCCTACCGTGAAGCAGATATCTTCTTTTCAGCCTTTCACCTTCTCGTACAAGCGTACACACTCGGGCAGATCATCAGTAAAGAGGGGTGGCGAAAGCGCGCTCACCTCAGCCAATTACCCTGCTATAGGGACGACACGCATCCCTTTGCCTCGCGACCACGAAGGGGTAGCGCCTTCAATTGCGCCTAGCACGGCGCGGCGAGCCACCTCACCCGAAGTTGATCTTCGCCTCGAGATTGGTACGTGAATCAGCGTTATTGAGCGCCTCCTCGAGCTCGATCCGCCCCTGCTTGACCAGCTCGTAGAGCGCATGATCAAAGCTCTGCACCCCGCGCTCGCTGCTCTGCACGATGGCCTCCTTGACCCCCGACACATCGCCCTTCTTGACGAGCTCGGAAATGTGCGGCGTGTTGAGCATCACCTCGACCGCGGCGAGGCGCTTGCCGTCCTTGCCGAACACCAGGCGCTGCGCAGCGATCGCCTTCAGGTACTGCGAGAGGTCGAGGAAGATCTGGTTGTGCTGGTCGCGCGGGAACATGTTGATGATGCGGTCCATCGTCTCGGCGCAGTTGTTCGCGTGCAATGTCGCGAGCACCAGGTGGCCCGTGCCGGAGAGGTTGATGCAGGCCTGCATCGTCTCGCGGTCGCGGATCTCGCCGACCAGGATCACGTCGGGCGCGGCGCGCATCACGCTGCGCAGCGCGCGCTCGTAGCTCTTGGTGTCGAGTCCGACTTCGCGCTGGTTGACGATCGAGCGCTTGTTCGTGTGCAGGAACTCGATCGGGTCCTCGATCGTGACGATGTGGTCCGAAGAGTTCTCGTTGCGGTAGTTGACCATCGACGCGAGCGTGGTCGATTTGCCGGAACCGGTCGCGCCGACCAGCAGGATCAGGCCGCGCTTCAACATGATCAGCTCGCGGAACACCTCCGGCAGGCCGAGCGTGTCGAGCTTCGGCATGTCGGCGGTGATGTAGCGCATCACCATCGCGGGGTAGCCGCGCTGGTGGAACACGTTCACGCGAAAGCGGCCGAGGCCCGGCTCGGAGATCGCGAAGTCGATCTCGAGCTCGCGGTGGAAGTACTCGAGCTGCTCGGGCGTCATCAGCGCGTAGGCCGACTGGCGCACGGTCTCGGGCGTCAGGATCTGCTTGTTGATCGGGAAGATCTGTCCTTCGATCTTGATCTTGATCGGCGCGTTCGACGTGAAGAAGAGGTCGGAGGCCTTCTTCTCGACCATCAGCTTGAACAGCGGCCGGGTGTTGATCGCGAGCGGCGCGTCGGGCACCGCGGGCGCCTGCGTCGTCGTGTCGCCGGTCGAGCCCACGGCCTTGGTCGTCGCCTTCATATGATGCGTCCCTGCTCTTCCTCGACGATGCGCAGCGAGCCGCCGCCGTCGTCGATGTTCTTGTTCTCGCGCTTGCTCTCGAGCTTGATCTTGAGGCGCAGTTCGTTCTTCGAATCGGCGTTGCGCAGCGCATCCTCGTAGGAGATGTGGCCGGTCTCGTACAGCTCGAACAGCGCCTGGTCGAAGGTCCGCATGCCGATGCGGGTCGAGCGCGACATGACTTCCTTGATCTTGGCGACTTCGCCCTTGAAGATCAGGTCCTGGATCAGCGGCGAGTTGAGCATGATCTCCATCGCCGCGATGCGCCCGCTGCCCGACTCGCGCGGAATCAGGCGCTGCGAAATCAGGCCGCGCAGGTTCAGCGACAGGTCCATCAGCAGCTGTTCGCGGCGCTCGTCCGGGAAGAAATTGATGATGCGGTCGAGCGCCTGGTTGGCGCTGTTCGCATGCAGCGTCGCGAGCACGAGGTGGCCGGTCTCGGCGAACTGGATGCCGTACTCCATCGTCTCGCGGTCGCGGATCTCGCCGATCAGGATCACGTCGGGCGCCTGGCGCAAGGTGTTCTTCAGTGCGGCGTGCCACGAGTCGGTGTCGACGCCGATCTCGCGGTGCGTGATCACGCAGCCCTTGTGCTGGTGCACGTACTCGACCGGGTCCTCGATCGTGACGATGTGGCCGCGCGTCTTCTCGTTGCGATAGCCGACCATCGCGGCGAGCGAGGTCGATTTACCGGAGCCGGTGCCGCCGACGATGATCACGAGGCCGCGCTTCGACAGCACCACCTCTTTGAGGATCGGCGGCAGCTCGAGCTCCTCGAAGCTCGGGATCTTGGAGTTGATCAGGCGGATCACGCAGCCGGTATGCCCCTGCTGCACGAACGCGCTGACGCGGAAGCGCCCGATGCCGGGCGGCGCGATCGCGAACTGGCATTCCTTGCTCGCGTCGAATTCTTTCGTCTGCCGGTCGTTCATGATCGCGCGCACGAGGGTCGCGGACTGCTCCGCGGTCAGCGCGCGCTCGCTCTGCGGGCGCACCTCGCCGTCGATCTTGATCGCCGGCGGGAAACCCGCCGTGATGAACAGGTCGGACGCCTTCTTCTCCACCACCCGCCGGAGCAGGTCCTGCATGAGCTTGATGGCCTGGTCGCGATCCATGTCAGAGTGCGTCCTTGTTCTGGGCCTTGTACCGGGCCTCTTCCTTGCTGACGATGCCCTTCTGCACCAGCTCGGTCAGGCACTGGTCGAGCGTCTGCATGCCCTGCGCCTGGCCGGTCTGGATCGATGAATACATCTGCGCGATCTTGCCTTCGCGGATCAGGTTCCTGATCGCCGGCGTGCCGATCATGATCTCGTGCGCCGGCACGCGCCCGCCACCGACCCGCTTCAACAGGGTCTGCGAGATCACCGCGCGCAGCGACTCCGACAGCATCGAGCGCACCATCTCCTTCTCGGCCGCCGGGAACACGTCGACCACGCGGTCGATGGTCTTCGCGGCAGAGCTCGTGTGCAGCGTGCCGAACACGAGGTGGCCGGTCTCGGCCGCGGTGAGCGCGAGACGGATCGTCTCGAGGTCGCGCATTTCGCCGACCAGGATCACGTCGGGGTCTTCGCGCAGTGCCGAGCGCAGCGCCTCGCTGAAGCCGA
>JAHCAN010000035.1 GCA_019634915.1 Steroidobacteraceae bacterium
CATCGTGCGCGCCGTCGCACCGCGGCCCGGCGACGCGATCGTCGAGATCGGCCCGGGACGCGGCGTGCTGACGCGGGCGCTGCTCGCGGCGGCAGGCCGCCTCGATGCCGTCGAGATCGACCGCGACCTCGCCGCGCAGCTGTCGCAGGAGCTGCCCGCCGCCGCGGGCCTCACGCTGCACGTCGGCGATGCGTTGCGCTTCGATTTCGCGGCGCTCGCCGCGGCGCGCGGTGCGCGTCTGCGCGTGGTCGGCAACCTGCCGTACAACATTTCGACACCGCTGCTGTTCCACCTGCTGGCAACGCCCGCAGCGCTCGTCGACTTGCACGTGATGCTGCAGCGGGAGGTGATCGAACGCATGGCTGCCGTGCCCGGCAGCGCCGACTACGGCCGGCTCACGGTGATGCTCGCGCCCTGGGTGCGTGTCGAGAAACTGTTCGATGTCGGTCCCGGCGCCTTCCAGCCGCCGCCGAAAGTCTGGTCGTCCGTCGCGCGCCTCGTCGTCCGGCGTACGCCTGCCTTCGATGTGCCGCCCGCATTCGGGGAAATCGTCCTGCGCGCCTTTTCCGCAAGGCGCAAGACCTTGCGCAATGCCCTGCGGCCCATGCTCGACGCCGCCGCGATCGAGGCGGCCGGCATCGATCCGGGCGTGCGCGCCGAGGTCCTCGCGCCTGCGCAGTTCGCCGCACTTGCGCGCCTCGCCACGCAGCGATAGCGTGAGCCCATGTCCATCTACCGCCGCATACTGATTCCCGTCGACCTGACCGACGACAGCAGCAGGGTCGGTGAGCGTGCGAAGGCTGTTGCAGCGGTATTCGGCGCGCAGGTCGAATTGCTGCACGTCGTCGAGTTCGTGCCCGTCGAGCCGATGGGCGAGACACTGATGCCCGCGGTTGCGATCGAGGACGAACTCGTGAAGCGCGCGAAGACGCGCCTCGCCGCGCTCGCCGAATCGCTGGGTCTCGCCGGCGCGCAGACGCGCGTCGAGACCGGCAACGTCAAGGCCGAGATCGTGCGTGCCGCACGCGAGCGCGAGGTCGACCTGATCGTGCTCGGCAGCCGCGAGCGCCACGGACTGTCGATACTCGTCAACCTGACCGAGGACGCGGTGCTGCACGGCGCGCCGTGCGACGTGCTCGCGGTGCGCGTCGGCGGCCGCGGCGGTACTTCGTGAGCCGCCCTCCGCACCGGATCCGCGTCGAGGTCGAGACGACCTATCTCGACGAGCAGTCCGAGCCGCAGGCGCAGCGTTACGCGTTCGCGTACACGATCACGATCCGCAACGAGGGTGCGGCTGCCGCGCGCCTGCTGACCCGCCACTGGCTGATCACCGACGCCAACGGCAAGGTGCAGGAAGTGCGCGGCGACGGCGTCGTCGGCGAGCAGCCCTACCTGAAGCCGGGCCAGGGCTTTCGCTACTCGAGCGGCGCGGTGATCGAGACGCCGGTCGGCGCGATGCAGGGCAGCTACCAGATGCTCGGCGACGACGGCCACGCGTTCGACACGCCGATCGCGCCGTTTCGCCTCGCGATCCCCGGCGTGCTGCATTAGGAGCGCCGATGGCGCGCTACGCGATCGGCGACGTCCAGGGTTGCCACGACGAACTGCGCGCGCTGCTGCGGGCGCTGCGTTTCTCCGCCGACCGCGACGAGCTGTGGTTCGTCGGCGATCTCGTCAACCGCGGGCCGAAATCGGCCGCCGTGCTGCGCTTCGTGCGCGACCTCGGTGCGAATGCGACCGTGGTGCTCGGCAACCACGACCTGCACCTGCTCGCGATCGCGCTCGGCGACGGCCGGCGCAGGCTGAAGGCGGGCGATACGCTCGACGACGTGCTCGGCGCCCGCGACCGCGACCGGCTGCTCGAGTGGCTGCTGGCACGGCCGCTCGCGCACCACGACGCGCGCCGCGGTGATCTGCTGATCCACGCCGGACTCGTCCCGCAATGGAGCGCGGCCGATGCGCTCGGACTCGCGCGCCAAGTCGAGGCCGCGCTCACCCGCGATACGGGCGCGGTCCTCGCCGGCATGTACGGCAACCAGCCCGACACCTGGAGCGAGGCACTCGAGGGCATCGAGCGGCAGCGCTTCGTGATCAATGCGCTGACGCGGCTGCGCTATTGCACGGCCGGCGGGCGCATGGGCCTCGCCGAGAAGGGCCCGCCCGGGAGCGTCGCGCCGCCGCTGGCGCCGTGGTTCACGTTCGGCGACCGGCGCACGCGCGGCGCGCGCGTGATCTGCGGCCACTGGTCGGCGCTCGGCTATTCGGACGAGAACGGCGTCGTCGCGATCGACACCGGCTGCGTGTGGGGCGGCGCGCTGACGGCGCTGCCGCTCGATGAGCCGGATGCGGCGCCGCTGCAGACGGCGTGCCGCGCGTATCAGGGTGTGGACGAGGCCTGAGCCGGAGCCGGCGCCTCGGGAAACACGACCGCCGGCGCGATCGACGCGCCCCAGTGCAGCGCCATGCGCGGCGTGCCCGGCGCGAAGACCTCGGGCGGAATCGCCAGATCGATGCTGCCCGCGCCCTCGGTCGTGACTGGCAGCACCGAGCGCTGCGCGCCCTGCACCTCGAGCGCCCCGAAGCGCCCCGGCAGCGTGCGCACCGCGATGCGCATCGGCCAGCCGCGCGCGTACGTCGGCGTCGCGGTGACCCGGCCCTCCGCAGCCGCCGTGGTCAGGTCGAGCACCAGCACATTGCCCTCCCAGTGCTGGCCGATCGCGCCGCCCTCGAAGCTGAGTTCGTCGACCTGCGGCGGAGGCGGAGGCGACGCCTTGCCCCAGGGCAGGCCGATGCGGGACAGCGCGCCGCAGCCCGACAGCAGGGCGGCGACCACCACGAGGCTGATCCACTTCTTCATCTGCGCGTGTGTACCATTAGCGGATGACGCAGCTCAAGGCTTTCTCCCTGCAGGCGTGGATCGACGCACACCGCGCGGAACTGAAGCCGCCTGTCGGCAACCGGCGACTGTTCCGCGAAGGCGACTTCATCATCATGGTGGTCGGCGGGCCGAACCGCCGCAAGGATTTCCACCTCGACCCGGGTGACGAGTTCTTCCACCAGCTCGAGGGCGACATGCTGCTCAAGGTCGTCGAGAACGGCCGCGTCGTCGACGTGCCGATCCGCGAGGGCGAGGTGCTGCTGCTGCCGGCGAACGTGCCGCACAGCCCGCAGCGGTTCCCGGACACGGTCGGGCTCGTGGTCGAGCGCGTGCGCCGCCCCGGTGAGCTCGATGGCCTCGCCTGGTACTGCGAGCGCTGCGACGCGGAGCTCTACCGCGAGGAGTTCGAGCTGACCGACATCGAAACGCAGTTTCCGCCCGTGTTCGACCGCTTCTACTCGAGCCTCGGGCACCGCACCTGCCGCGCCTGTGGCAGCGTGCAGGAGCCGCCGGCCCCCGCCGCGACGTGAACGCGACCGTGACCGCGGCTGCCGGCGGGCCGATCGACCTCGCGCAACCGATCGAGCTCGCGCGGCCGATCGGTTTCGACGGTGGCGATGCGCGTCACTTCGGCGCTCCGGCACCGCAGTCGGCGCCGCTCACGGCCGGCGACTTCACCGGCGCGGTCGCGCTCGGCGCGAGCTGCAATTGCCGCACGATCACGCTGACGCCCCATTGCCACGGCACGCACACCGAATGCGTGTCGCACCTGACCGCCGAACCGCTCGATGCCTGGCGCGTGGTGCCGGTGGCCCCCGTCGCCGCGTGGGTGGTCACGGTGACGCCAGCACCGCTGGGCAGCGACCGCGTCGTGACGCGCGCAGTGCTCGATGCCGCATGGCCCGCCACCGCAGCGCCGGTATCGCCGCTCGCGCTGATCGTGCGTACGGCCTGCGGCGATACCGATCAGGACGACGGTGCCGTGCCGCCCTACTTCACCGCCGATGCGACCGAGGCACTGGTTGCGCGCGGGATCGCGCACCTGGTGCTCGACCTGCCCTCGCTCGATCGCGTGCAGGACGAGGGTCGCCTCGCCGCGCATCGCGTGTTCTTCGGCCTGCCACCCGCCAGCCGGCGCCTCGCCGACGCCACCCGGCCGCACGCGACGATCACCGAGCTCGCGCGGATTCCGGCCGCGCTGTCCGATGGCCCCTGCGCGCTCGCCTGGCAGGTACCGGCGATCGCCGGTGACGCCGTTCCGAGCCGGCCGCTCGCCTACCGGTACCTCGCATGAGCCGCGACGACGATCTGCTGGACGGCTTTCGCGCGCAGTTCGCGCTGCCGCGCAATGCCGCCGGCGAGCCGCTCGTCTACCTGTGCGGCCATTCGCTCGGCCTGATGCCGCTCGCGGCGCGCACGATCCTCAACGAGGAGCTCGACAGCTGGGCCACGCTCGGCATCGACGGGCAGTTCACGGGGCGACGGCCCTGGGTCGGCTATGCGGAGCGCATGACGGCCGGCCTCGCGGCCCTCGCCGGCGCGCAGCCGGGCGAAGTGGTCGCGATGAACGCACTGACCGTGAACCTGCACCTGCTGCTCGCGTCGTTCTACCGGCCGCAGGGCGCGCGGCGGCGCGTGCTGATCGAGGCCGGGGCGTTTCCGTCCGACCGCCATGTCGTCACCGGGCAGATCGCCTGGCACGGACTCGATCCCGAGTCCTGCCTGATCGAGCTCGAGCCCCGCGACGGCGAGGCGCTGCTGCGCGCCGACGACATCGAGGCCGCGATCGAACGCGCCGGTGACGAGCTCGCGCTCGTCCTGTGGCCCGGCGTGCAGTACCTGACCGGGCAGGCCTTCGATCCCGCGCGCATCGCGCGCGCCGCGCACCGTGTCGGCGCAGTAGCCGGCTTCGATCTCGCGCATGCGATCGGCAACCTGCCGCTCGCGCTGCACGACTCGGACGCCGATTTCGCGGCCTGGTGCAGCTACAAGTATCTCAATGCCGGCCCCGGCGCGATCGGCGGGGCGTTCGTGCACGAGCGCCATGCGCGGCGCGCCGGGCTACCGCGGCTCGGCGGCTGGTGGGGCCACGACGCGGCGACCCGCTTCCTGATGGCGCCGCACCTCGACATCGCCGCCGGCGCGGCCGGCTGGCAGGTCAGCAACCCGCCGATCTTCTCGGCTGCGCCGCTGCTCGCCTCGCTCGAGCTGTTCGCCGGGGCCGGGATCGACCGGCTGCGCGCGAAGTCGATTGCGCTGACACAGGCGCTCGAGCGCGAGATCGACGCGCTGCCGCGCGGCGAAGTGCGCATCGTCTCGCCGCGCGATCCGGACGCGCGCGGCGCGCAGCTGTCGCTGCGCCTGCGCGGCGGCGCCGAACGCGGCCGGCAGGTCTTCGATGCGCTGACCGCGCGCGGCATCATCGGCGACTGGCGCGAGCCCGATGTCCTGCGCCTCGCGCCGGCGCCGCTCTACAACAGCTTCGCCGACGTGCATGCCGCGGGCGCGGCGCTGCACGCCGCGCTCGGCGCCCACTGAGCCGCCGGTGCGCGGCACCGTCAACATCGTCGGTGCGGGCCTCGCGGGCGCCCTGCTCGCGATCGTGCTCGCGCAGCGCGGCCTGCGTGTCGAAGTGTTCGAGCGGCGCGGCGATCCGCGCCAGCGCGACGCCGAGCGCGGCCGCTCGATCAATCTCGCGCTCGCCGCGCGCGGCCTGCGCGGCCTCGACGTCGCAGGCGTCACGGCGCGCGTCGCACCGCTGCTGATCCCGATGCGCGGCCGGATGGTGCACGACCACGGCGGCGGCGAGCAGCTGCTGCCCTACGGCCAGGACGAGCACGAGGTGATCCATTCGGTGTCGCGCGAGGCGCTCGGGCGCGTGCTGATCGAGGTCGCGGCCGACACGCCGGGCGTCGCGCTGCACTTCGGCGAGCAGTGCATCGGCGTCGACACCGCGCGCGATGCGCTGCTGTTCGGCGACGGCGACAGCGTGCGCCGCCGCGTGCCGCTTGCGCCGACGATCGCCGCCGACGGCGCGGGCTCCGCGGTACGCATCGCGCTCGCGGCCGCCGGTGCGGTGCAGGCGCGCGAAGAGCTGCTCGCGCACGACTATCGCGAACTGACGATCCCGCCGGCGCTGGCGGGCCGGCTGCAGCGCGAGGCGCTGCACATCTGGCCGCGCGGCGACTTCATGTTGATCGCGCTGCCGAATACCGACGGCAGCTTCACGGCGACCCTGTTCCTCGCGCGCGAAGGCTCGCCGTCGTTCGCCGAACTCACCGATGCCGCCTCGATACGCGCCTTCTTCGCGCGCGAGTTCCCGGGCGCCGTGCCGCTGCTGCCGCAGCTGGTCGAGGAGTTCCGCGAGCACCCGCAGGGGCGGCTCGGCACCGTGTACACCGATCCGTGGCACCTCGATGGTCGCGTGCTGCTGCTCGGCGACGCCGCGCACGCGATCGTGCCGTTCCACGGCCAGGGCATGAACTGCGCGTTCGAGGACGTCGCAGTGCTCGCCGCGCTGCTCGATCAGCACACGGATGCGGCCGGGCTGTTCGCGGCCTTCGCGCAGGCGCGCCGCGCCGATACCGACGCGATCGCGCAGATGGCGCTCGAGAACTACCTCGAGATGCGCGCGACCGTGCTCGACCCCGCCTTCCAGCGGCGCAAGCAGCTCGCTGCCGCGCTCGAACGCGAGTACCCGGCGCAGTTCATCCCGCGCTACTCGATGGTGATGTTCCATCCCGAGATCGGTTACGCAGAGGCACTGCGGCGCGGCGAAATCCAGCGCGGGATCCTGGTGCAGCTCGATCGCATGCATCCCGGTATCGGGCCGGACGCGATCGCCGCGCTCCCCGCCACCCGCGCGCTGGTCGAAGCGCGGCTCGGCGCGGTGCTCAGGCCGGGTGGCGCTCGAGCGTGACGTAGTCCATCGCGTGGGCGTGCCGCTCGTCGGCGGCATGATGCTCGCGCGCGGTCTCCCGCCAGCGCGCCGCGTCGAATGGCGACAGGCACGTGTCGCCGTCGACGTCGGCGTCGATCGCGGTCAGGTGGATGCGGCTCGCGAGGGGCTCGGCGAGCGCATAGACCGCCGCTCCACCGATCACCATCAGTTCATCGTGGCCGCCGGCGGCAGCCGCATCGAGCGCGGCCCCGATCGACCGCACGACCTGCGCGCCCTCGGCGCGATAGCCCGGATCGCCGCTCAGCACCAGGTTCAGCCGTCCCGGCAGCGCGCGGCCGAGCGATTCCCAGGTGCGCCGGCCCATCAGGATCGGCTTGCCCATCGTCAGCGCCTTGAAGCGCCGCAGGTCGTCCGGCAGCCGCCAGGGCAGGCCGCCGTCGCGGCCGATGACGCCATTGCGCGCCATCGCCACGACCAGCGTGACCTGCGGGCGCGCGTTCACCGCCGCGCGCGCGCCTTCGACTTGGACTTGGACTTCGGCCTGGCCTTCGACTTGGCCTTTGCGCCGGCCGGCTTCTTCGCGCGCTTCTTCGGCCGCTTCGCCGGCCACAGCATCGTGCCGCGGCATTTGACGGCACCACAGCGGCAGGCGAACACCTCGTCGACGTTCGGCGGATCGTCGTCGGCGCGGCCGATCTGGTAATCGTAGTTCAGCTCCTCGCCGGGCTGGATCGTGCGCAGCGCCTCGATGAACACCCGCCGGTCCTCGATCACCGACTCGCAGTTCGGATCGCAGCCGTGGTTGATGAACCGCGCATCATTGCCGCCGACGCCGGCGTCGATCACGACGCCGCGATCGACGATGAACAGGAAGGTGTGGCCGTCATCCTCCAGCTTGTCCTCGTAGCGCTGGTCCGCGACCTTGTGCGAAATGCGATCGCCGAGGTACTCGACGATGCGCGTGCCCTTGCGGATCCTGCGGGCGGCGAACACGCCGAGCCCGTGGACCTTCGAGCGGCGGACCTTGAAGAGCGGGGACTTGCTGGTAGCGGGCATGCGTTTCCTTTTCAGATGGCGACCGGCGCCTTGATCGGCGGATGGGACTGGTAATCGCGGAACTCGATATCGTCGAACACGTAATCGAAGATCGAATCGGGACGGCGGCGGATCGCGAGCCGGGGCAGCGGCAGCGGCGTGCGCGCGAGCTGCGTGTCCGCCTGCTCGAAATGATTCAGGTAGAGGTGGGTATCGCCGCCCGTCCACACGAACTCGCCGACCTCGAGATCGCACTGCTGCGCGAGCATGTGCGTCAGCAGCGCATAGGAGGCGATGTTGAACGGCACGCCGAGGAACAGGTCGGCGCTGCGCTGGTAGAGCTGGCAGGAGAGGCGGCGATCGGCGACGTAGAACTGGAACAGCGCGTGGCAAGGCAGCAGCGCCATGCGGTCGAGCTCACCGACGTTCCACGCACTGACGAGGATCCGGCGCGAATCGGGGTCCGTGCGCAGCTGCCCGACGACGCGCGCGATCTGGTCGACGTGCCCGCCGTCGGGCGTCGGCCACGAGCGCCACTGGCGGCCGTACACCGGACCCAGCTCGCCGGCGGCGTCGGCCCACTCGTCCCAGATCGTCACGCCGTGCTCGCGCAGGTACGCGACGTTCGTGTCGCCGCGCAGGAACCACAGCAGCTCGTGCACGACCGACTTCACGTGCACGCGCTTGGTGGTCATGAGCGGGAAACCCTGCGCGAGATCGAAGCGCAGCTGGCAGCCGAACAGTGAGCGCGTGCCGGTACCGGTGCGGTCGGACTTGAGCGCGCCGCCGTCGCGGACGCGCCGCAATAAATCGAGGTAGGCCTGCATGTGAGGGCGCGATTATAGGGGGTCCGGCGCCGATCCGGGCCGGGGGCGCGGCGTTGAGCTGCCGTTCAGTTTGAAACGGGTAAAATGGCCCCGTACTTCAACCTCAGGACACCCCCATGTCACAGCACAGCAGGTTCTCTCCGTTCGCCCTGGTACTGGCCGCGGCCGGTGCCGTCGTCCTCGCCGGCTGCGGCGGGCCGGCGCCCGCACCCGCGACCGACTCGGCGACGGCGGAGTCGCAGGCCACCGACACGGAGCGCGCGGCCGAACTCGAGGCGCGCGAGCAGGAACTCGCCGCCCGCGAGAGCGAGCTGGCGAAGAAGGAGCTCGAACAGAAGGAACAGGACCTGGCGCGCCAGGAGGCGGAGCTGGCCGCGCAGCGCGACGCGCTCGCGAAGCAGCAGGCCGCCGCCGCCAAGGCCGCGTCGAAGCCGGTCGCGAAGCCTGCGGCGAAGCCCGCTGCGACCCCGGCCACCTCCACGACTCCGGCAAAGCCGGTGCCGGTCAAGCTCACCGTCCCGGCAGGCACCAGCGTCACGATGGCCCTGGCGTCGGATCTCACGACGAAGACGGCCAAGGCGGGTGACGCCTTCGGCGCGCTCGTCGTGCAGGATGTCCTGGTCAACGGCCGGGTTGCGATCCCGGCGGGCTCGCGGGTCACCGGCAGCGTCACCAACGTGGTCTCCGGCAGCAACAAGATCGGCGGCGTGCCGACCCTCGGCCTGCGCTTCCACACGCTCGACCTGCCCGACGGCCAGCAGGTCGCGCTGAACGGCGAGCTCGTGCAGCAGGGCAGGAGCGACACGGGTCGCGACACGGCGAAGATCCTGGGCGGCGCAGCGGCCGGCGCGGTGATCGGCCACCAGGTCGAGAACAGCGACAAGGGCAAGGTGATCGGTGGCCTGCTCGGCGGCGCGGCCGGCGCCATCGCGGCGAAGAAGACCGGTGCCGAGGTCGAGCTGCCGCAGGACACGACCCTCGTGATCGCGACCAGCGCACCGATCGAGGTGACGGCGCGCTAGGCAGCGAGCTGGTAATTGCCCGAACGCACGCGCCGGCGATAAGCCCAGGCCAGCATCGCGAGCCCGGCGAGCAGCATCGGCAGCGACAGCAGCTGGCCCATCGTGAGCCAGTTGCCGGCGAAGTAGCCGATCTGCGTGTCGGGCACCCGCCAAAACTCGACCAGCATGCGCGCGAGACTGTAGATCACGAGGAACAGCCCCGAGGGCGCGAGACGCGGCCGCGGCTTCGACGTGAACCACCACAGCGCGGCGAACAGCAGCAGCCCTTCGAGCGCCGCTTCGTAGAGCTGCGTCGCGTGGCGCACCTCGCCGTTGACGACGAAACCCCACGGTACCGTCGTCACGCTGCCCCACAGCTCGCCGTTGATGAAATTGCCGATGCGCCCGGCCATCAGGCCGATGCCCGGCAGCGGCGCCAGGAAATCGAACACGTCGGCGACGTGGCGCCCGCGCCGCCACGCGAACAGCGCGACGGCGACCAGCACGCCGATCAGCCCGCCGTGGAACGACATGCCGCCCGCCCAGATCCTGAGCGGATAGAACGGATCGGCGGCCCAGTACTCGAGCCCGTAGAAGAACACGTAGCCGATGCGCCCGCCGAGGATCACGCCGAGCATCGCGAAGAAGATGACGTCGTCGACGTCCTGCGCCTTCCAGGTCGAGCCGGGCTGCGCGGCGCGGCGCCGCCCGAGCCACCAGCCCGCGGCGAAGCCGACGAGGTACATGATCCCGTACCAATGGACCAGCAGCGGCCCGTAGCCGAAGAACGGGCCGATCTGGAACGCGATGGGATCGAAGGCAGGATAGTGGATCATGCGCAGCCAGTTTAGCCGGTCAGGACCCGGCAGAAGAACGCCTTGAGGTAGCGGGTCTCGGGAATCGCCGGATGCAGCGGATGGTCGGGTGCCTGGCCGCCGACCGCGAGCACCTGCACGAAGCGCGACACGTGCCGCGCCGCCGACTGGATCGCCGCGAGCAGCTCGCTCTCGGGCAGGTGCCACGAGCACGAGCAGGAGACGAGCAGGCCCTCGTCGTCGAGCAGGCGCAGCGCGAGCTGGTTCAGCTTGCGGTAGGCCGCCTGCGCCTTCGGCAGGTCCTTGCGCCGCTTCGCGAACGCCGGCGGATCGAGCACGATGGCATCGAAGCGCCGGCCGGCTCCGGCGAGCGCTTCGAGCACTTCGAAGGCGTCGCCCCGAAGCGGCTCGACCTGCATGCCGTGGCGCCCGGCGTTGCGCGACGCCGCCTCGAGCGCGCTTGCCGAGGCATCCACGCATACCGCCTCGCGCGCGCCGGCCTGCAGCGCGGTCACCGCCCATGCCCCCGCGTAGCTGCACACGTCGAGCACGCGCGCGCCCTGCGGCAGCAGATCGCGCAGCCGCGCGCGATTGGCGGCCTGGTCGTAGAACCAGCCGGTCTTCTGCCCCTGGCCGAGCGGCGCGCCGAACGCGATGCCGTTCTCGACGATCTCGAGCGTCTCCGGCAGTGCGCCGAATGCGACCGTGAGCTCCTTCGGCAACTGCTCGAGGTCACGCGCACTGCCGTCGTTCTTCCACACGAGCGTCCGCGGCGCGACGACTTCGCGGACCGCCGCCTCGACGTCGGCCTTGCGCGCCTCCATGCCGGCGGTCGCGATCTGCCCGACCACGACGTCACCGTAGCGGTCGAGGATCAGGCCGGGCAGTTCGTCGGATTCGCCGAACACCAGCCGGTAATGCGGCGTCGGATAGAGCCGCGCGCGCAACCGCAATGCGCGCCCGATGCGCCCGGCGAGCAGCGCCGCATCGGGCTCGCGCCGCTCGTCGCGTGACAGCAGGCGCGCGCTGATCAGCGCATGCGGATTGACATAGGCATAACCGAGGAAGGCATCCCGGTCGGAGACCACGCGCGCGGTCAGCGCCGGCGTGAAGGCCGTCAGTGGCGTGCTCGCGGTGTCGACTTCGTTGCTGAACACCCAGGGGTGGCCGGCGCGCAGCCGGCGGTCTTCGCCCTTTCTCAAGCGCAGCAGCATTCACGTATTCTACCCGACATGCCGAACGCACTGGCGCATGAAACGAGCCCGTACCTGCAGCAGCACGCCGACAATCCGGTCGACTGGCTGCCGTGGGGCGAAGCCGCGCTCACGCTCGCACGCGAGAGCGGCAAGCCGATCCTGCTGTCGATCGGCTACTCCGCCTGCCACTGGTGCCACGTGATGGCCCACGAATCGTTCGAGGATCCGGACACCGCGCGGCTGATGAACGAGCTGTTCGTCAACGTGAAGGTCGATCGCGAGGAACGCCCCGACATCGACCGCATCTACCAGATCGCGCAGCAGATGCTCACCCAGCGCAGCGGCGGCTGGCCGCTGACGATGTTCCTCGCGCACGACGACCAGCGCCCGTTCTTCGGCGGCACCTATTTCCCGCCCGAGGCGCGCTTCGGGCTGCCGGCCTTCCGCGACCTGCTGGTGCGCGTCGCGGAGTATTACCGCGAACACCGCGACAAGCTGCGCCAGCAGAACGACGCACTGATGGAGGCGTTCGCGACCCTCGAATCGCCGCCGGCCGACGCAGCCACGCCGCTGACCGATGCACCGCTCACCGCCTGCCGCAACCAGCTCGAACGCTCGTTCGATCGCGTGCACGGCGGCTTCGGCGGCGCGCCGAAATTTCCGCACCCGACGACGATCGAGCGCCTGCTGCGCGACTGGCACGCGACCGCCGGCTCGCCCGAGCCCGACCTGCACGCGCTGTACATGGCGACGCTCACACTCACCCGCATGGCCGAGGGCGGCCTCTTCGACCATCTCGCCGGCGGCTTCTGCCGCTACAGCGTCGATGCCGAGTGGATGATCCCGCACTTCGAGAAGATGCTGTACGACAACGGCGCGCTGCTCGCGACCTACGCGACCGCCGCAGCCGCGACCGGCGAACCATTGTTCGCGCGCACGGCCGCTGCGACGGCCGCGTGGATGCTTGCCGACATGCAGTCCCCGGAAGGCGGTTTCTACTCGAGCCGCGATGCCGATTCGGGGGGGCATGAGGGCCGCTACTATGTCTGGACGCGCGAGGAGGTGCAGGCCGCGCTCGAACCGCAGCACTACCCGGTCTTCGCCGCGCGCTTCGGTCTCGACCGCGCACCGAACTTCGAGGGCAGCTGGCACCTGCACGGTTACCGCAGCGTCGAGGACATCGCCGGCGAGCACGGCGCGAGCGCCGCGGAGATCGGCGCGCGGATCGATGCCGCCCGCGCAAAGCTGCTCGACGTGCGCGCGACACGCGTGGCGCCCGCCCGCGACGAGAAGATCCTGACCAGCTGGAATGCGATCGCGATCCGCGGTCTCGCGATCGCCGCGCGCACGCTCGGCCAGCCTTCACTCGCCGACGCGGCGACGCGGGCCCTCGATTTCGTACGCGCGCAGCTGTGGCGCGACGGCCGGCTGCTCGCGACCTGCAAGGACGGCCGCGCGCACCTGAACGCCTATCTCGACGACTACGCGCTGCTCGCCGATGCGATCCTCGAACTGCTGCAGGCGCGCTGGCGCACCGCCGACCTCGAGTTCGCACAGGCGCTCCTCGAGGCGATGCTGACGCATTTCGAGGATCGCGAGGCCGGCGGCTTCCATTTCACGTCACGGGACCACGAGCGGCTGATCCACCGCTCGAAGGTCTTCGGCGACGATGCGACCCCGTCGGGCAACGGCGTCGCCGCCACGGTGCTGCAGCGCTACGGCTACCTGCTCGGCGAGCCGCGCTGGCTCGCGGCCGCCGAGCGCACGCTGCGCGCGGGCTGGAGCGGCGTGTCGCGCCAGCCCCAGGCCCACACGTCGATGCTGACCGCGCTCGAGGAATACCTCGCGGCCCCCGAGATCGTGCTGTTGCGCGGCGAGCAGGCCGGGATCGAGCGCTGGCGGCAGGAGCTGGCGCGGCTCTACGCCCCGCGGCGCATCACGCTCGCGATCGCCGCCGACGCCACGGGTCTGCCCGCCGCGTTGGCCGACAAGCCCGCGCGCGGCCGCGCGGTCGCCTATGTCTGCCGCGGCAGCACCTGCGGGCCGCCGCTCGACGATCTCAGTGCGCTGCTGCGGAACCTGCGGCTGGCGCTGGCGCCCTGACCGCGACGCCGAGCACCTCGAAGCGCGCGCCCCGTATCAGCGTCCCGCTGCCGATGAACGCCCGCGCCGGAAATCCGCCGCTGAAGTAGCCGCGATAGACGCCGTTGAAAGCTTCGTACTGCGAGAGGTCGGAGCAGAACACGGTCACCGAGACCAGATCGTTCATCGTGAAGCCGGCCTTCTCGACCGTCGCCTTGACGCCGTCCAGCACGAGCCGCGCCTCATCCTGCGCGTCGGCGGGCGGCATCTGCGTCTTCGCATCGAGTCCCAGGTGGCCGGCAATGTACAGCGTGTCACCGACGCGCACCGCGTTGCTGAACGGCAGCCCGGCCGGAGCGCCCTCGTCGTCCACGATGCGTTCGCGCGTCGTGTCGTGCGCGAAAGCGCCCGCCGCAACGGCGAGGCTCAGGATGATTCCGGTGATGATTGCACGCATGGTCTTCCCTCCCTGTCATCGAATTTCGAGTTCGCGCCGCAGCGCCGCCGCAAGCGCCGCGCAGCCGGCGGCATCGAACCGCGCCGCCCGCGCCCAATCGTACGCCCACGGCTGCGCGGTGCGCATCGCCTCGGGCTCGTCGGCATACCTTGGAATCACGTGCGCATGCAGCGCCGGTTCGAGGTTGCCGAAGATCGCATAGTTGATGCGCACGGCCCCGGTCACACGCAGCAGCGCATCACCGAGGCGCACCATGTCGGCGAGGAACTGCACGCGGCCGGCGGCATCGAGCGCGTTCAGGTGCGGCACGACCGGGTCGGGCAGCAGCAGCAGGTAGCCGCGCACGAACTGGTGCTCGCCGAACAGCGCCCAGCCGGAGGCGAGCCGCGCGAGCACCCGCGGCTCGGCGCCGGCGCGCGCCGCGGCGACATCGCGATCGATCGCGGTCGTCGCTGCGGTCATGAGCGGAAGATGAAGTAGACGGCGCCGACGATGCAGAGCGCCGCCCACAGGTAGTCGAGTTTCAGCGGCTCGCGCATGTAGAGCACCGCGAACGGCACGAACACGGCGAGCGTGACGACCTCCTGCAGTATCTTGAGCTGCCCGAGCGACAGCTCGGTGTAGCCGATGCGGTTGGCCGGCACCTGCAGCAGATACTCGAAGAGCGCGATGCCCCAGCTCGCGAGCGCGGCAATGTACCAGGGCCGGGTCGCGAGGTTCTTCAGGTGCGCGTACCACGCGAAAGTCATGAAGATGTTCGACAGCGCGAGCAGCGCCGTCGCCGGAACTATGGCCGGCATTTCATCCCTGCCAGCTGCGCACCCGTCCCGTGTCGAGGTGGACGAAATCCGATTTCCGGTAGAAGCCGACGCCGCCGCGCGCCATCGCGAGCGCGAGGTCGCGCACGCTCGCGCAGCTTGCACCCTTGAGCCGGATGTCGATCGCGCGGCCGTCCATGTGCAGGCTGCGGCGTGCGACACCGGAACTGGCCGCGGCGAGCTTCGCGTTGGTGGCCGGCGAGCGATAGCCGGAGATCACGTCGAAGCGCGCATCGCGACCTGCGGCCTCCGCCACCGCCGTGAGCTGTGCGTAGAGCCCCGGGTCGATCGGATGCTGCTCGTTCGACCGGTGGTCGCGCAGCAGGTGCTCGAGCCTCGCGAGCGCAGCCGCGACAGGGCGCAGGCCGTCGTGCCAGGCGACGCTGACGGTCTCACCGGTGTGCGTGTTCGCGAGCTCGATCCAGCGCTGCGGGCCGATCATCTCGGCGGCGAGCGCTGCGCCCGGCCGCAGCAGCGCGGGTACCGCGGCGGCGGCGGCCAGCGAGGCGCCGAGCAGGCGCCGGCGTGTCAGGTAACGGGGCAGCATGCGGACATGGTTCCAGCAATACGGGTCCGTTGGCAAGCCCGGCCGGGAAAACCCCGAGACGGCGCACACCGGCTCAGACGCCGCCGGTATCGCCCGGCGAGCGGTTCACGGCCACCGCCGTGGCCCGCGGGAAGAAATTGAAGTCCGAGGCACTCGCCAGGGTGTAGGCGCCCATCGAGCGCCCGACGATCAGGTCGCCCTCCTTCAGGCGCGGCAGCAGCAGGTTCTCGGCGATCACGTCGATGCTGTCGCAGGTCGGCCCGGCGAGCACCGACGGCAGCCGCTCGCCGCCGTCGCGCAGGGCCTCCACCGGGTAGTGCGCATGGTCGTACAGCTGCCCGCTGTAGGCGCCGTAGAGGCCGTCGTCGAGGTAGTACCACCAGTGGCCTTCGCGCTGCGCGCGGCCCATGACGCTCGCCACGCCGATCGCCGCCGGGCCCGCGATGTAGCGGCCCGGTTCGGCGATCACGCGCACGCGGCGCGGCAGCCTCGCGAGCGCCGCGCGCAGCGGCGCGCAGAAGCGGCCGATGTCGGGTGCGCGGGCGCCGTAACCGATCGGAAAGCCGCCGCCGATGTCGAGCGTGTCGAACGGCCCGAGACGCTCGCGACGCGCGGCGGCGAGCAGCCGGTGACAGGTCTCGATCGCCTCCAGGTGCTTGAGCGGATTCGGCGCCTGCGAGCCGACATGGAACGATAGCCCGCGAACCCGCAGGCCGAGCTCGTGCGCGCGCCGCGCGAGCGCGGGCAGCGCCTCCGGGTCGCAACCGAACTTGCGGGACAGGTCGCAGATCGCGCCGGGCGCGCGGAACGAGATGCGCAGCAGCAGTTCCACGGAGGTGCGCCACGGCAGGAATTTCGGCAGCTCGTCCGGATTGTCGGCGACGAACACGCGCAGCCCCGCGCCGACGGCGTTGCGGATGTCGATCGGGCGCTTGATCGGATGGGTGTGGATGCAGAGCGCGGGGTCGATACCGAGGCGTGAGACGAGCTGCACCTCGCCGGTCGTCGCGAGATCGAAGCCACCGCCCTCGGCGTGCAGCGTTTCGACGACCGCAGCGTGCGGCAGCGGCTTCAGCGCGTAGTGCAGGCCGACGCCCGGCAGCGCGCGCCGCAGCGCGCGGTACTGTGTGCGCACGCGCGCGCAATCGATGATCAGCAGGGGCGAGCCGAATTCGGCGACGAGCCGGCGGATGTGCGCGGGCGTGAACGGGTCGATCCAGCGGGGCCTGGAACGAGGCTTGGGGCGCGCCCGGCGCGGGTTCTGCATTTGTGACGCATTGTCGGGAATGACCGTGCCGGCCGCAAGCGAGCACGCGCCATTTGCTACATTGCGCCATCATGCAGACGCCGCCCGCCGCCGACCCGCACGCCGAGCTGCGGACGCTGCTCGCCTCGCGGATCGCGCTGATCACGATCGAAAGCCGCGACGAGACACGCGCGCTCGCGCTGCTGCGCGCCGCGGCCGCCGAAGCCCGGCGGCAGGCCGGCTCCGGCGTCTTCGTCTGGAGCGCGACCGAAGGCCTCGCGCGCATCGACGTCGACATGGGCGCTCCGCAGCGCCATCTGATCGAGCCGGGCCAGATGCTGCGCCACCTGAAGACGACGCCGATGCCGGGCATCTACGTGCTGCTCGACTTCCATCCGTATCTCGCCGACCCGGTGCACGTGCGCATGCTGAAGGACGTCGTGCAGGGTTTCGGCAAGGTCGCACGCACGGTCGTGCTGCTGAGCCATGAGCTGACGCTGCCCGCCGAACTCGCGCCGTTCGCCGCGCATTTCCGGCCGGCCCTGCCGGGAGCCGCCGAGCGGCAGGCCATCGTCACGCGCGTCTTCGACGAATGGCGGCGCCAGCATCGCGGCCGTGCGCCGCGGATCGACCGCGACGTGCTCAACCGCATCGTCGACAACCTGTCGGGCGTCAGCGCCGCCGAGGCCGAGCGTCTCGTGCGGCGCGCCCTCTACGACGACGGCGCGATCACGGCGGATGACCTGCGCGCGATCCAGGCCGGAAAATACGAGCTGCTCGGCCGCCACGGCACCCTCGACTTCGAGCCCGACACCGCGCGCTTCGCCGACGTCGGCGGGCTCGCCCGCCTGCGCGCCTGGATCGAGACGCGCAGGGCCGCGTTCGATGGCACGGCGCCCGGCCTCGATGCGCCGCGCGGCGTGCTGCTGCTCGGCGTGCAGGGCTGCGGCAAGAGCCTCGCCGCGCGCGCGATCGCCGGCATCTTCGGCGTGCCGCTGCTGCGCTTCGACTTCGCCGCGCTCTACAGCAAATGGCACGGCGAGTCCGAGCGGAACCTGCGCGAGACGCTCGCCGCCGCCGCCGCGCTCGCGCCCTGCGTACTGTGGATCGACGAGATCGAGAAGGCGGTCTCTGCCGGCGAGGGCGACGGCGGCACAGGCCGGCGCGTGCTCGGCGCCTTCCTGACGTGGATGGCCGAACGGCGGCCACAGGTGTTCATCGTCGCCACCGCCAACGACGTCAGCGCGCTGCCGCCGGAGCTGATCCGCAAGGGCCGGTTCGACGAGATCTTCTTCGTCGACCTGCCGGACGCCGCAACGCGCGCGACGATCCTCGCCATCCATGCGCACAAGCGCCAGATCCCGCTCACCGACGACGACGCACGGCGGCTCGCGCAGGCGAGCGCCGACTTCTCGGGCGCCGAACTGGAACAGGCGATCGTCGCCGCGCTCTATACCGCGCACGCGCGGGGCACGCGGCCCGACGCCGCGGCGATCGCGCGCGAAATCCGCGCCACGCGACCGCTCGCGGTCGTGATGGCCGAACGGGTCGCGGCGCTGCGCGAGTGGGCGCGCGATCGCACCGTGCGCGCCGACTGACGGCACCGGCCCTGCCGGCCGGCGCGTCGGCCACGCGCGCCGCCCCCTCAGCAAGCTGTCAGGGCAACGCCCCCTCCTGGATCCACGCCCGCACCTGGCCGATCTGCGCAGCGGTCAGGGCCCCGCCAGTCGGGGGCATGCGCGCTCCCACGGCCTGCGTGCCCAGGAGCTTGTGCATCAGATAGCTGTTGTCCGGATCGCCGGGGTTCACTAGCTTCATTGAGCCGGGCTCTTGCTCGCTGTTCACGCCCACCAGCGCTGCGTAGCTCGCGCTGGCGCTCGACAGGTTCAGACTGCCGGGCAGGACGCTGCCGCTGCCGGAATGACAGCCCGAGCAGCGTGGACCGAAAATGCTCGACTGCAGCAGCGCCAGCCCCGACTCATTCGCCACGGTCACGGGAACGGCCGCGCTGGTGGCGGTGTTGCCCGCCCCATCTTTGGCAACGGCCGTCAGTTGCTGGACACCGCTGAACGCCGCTGTATTCCATTGCACCGAATAGGGCGCCGCGGTCGCAGTACCGATCGACGTGGCGCCCGCGAAGAACTGCACCTGCGCCACGCCCACATCGTCGGTGGCTTCGGCCGTCACGGTCACCGTCCCGCTGACCTCGCCGGCCACCGGTGCGGTCAGGGTCACGACCGGCGGCGTCACGTCGACCACGTTGTTGACCGTGACCGTGACCCCGGCGGAGGTCGTTGAATTGCCGAAGGCATCGAATGCGGTCGCCGTCAGCGTCGCCGCGCCGTTGGCCGTGGCACCGGTGTTCCAGCTCGCGCTGAGAGGCGCAGTGGTATCCGTCGCGATCTCCGTGGTCGTGCTACCCGACTGCACTGCGAACACGACGCGCGCGACCCCGACATTGTCGGTCGCATCGGCCGTGACCTCGACGGTGCCGCTCACCGTCGAGGCCGCCGCGGGCGCGGTGATGGCCACGCCGGTCGGCGCCACGATGTCCGGCGCGGTGGCGCCCAGGTCGATGCGCGCGTAGAGACCATTGACCTCGCCGTTGAGGCCCGCGGCCAGATACAGCACGTCGGTCGGCTGATTGCGTGCGCCGTTGCCGAAGGCAATGCCCCACAGCCCGCTGTTCTCGATGGGGTCGCCGTTGGCGTCGGTGATGGCATGGATGAACGCGCCGGTCTCGGCATCGAAACCGTTGATGCGGCCATCGCCGAAGTTGCCGATCAGCAGCGCATTGCTGAGCGTGCCGAAATCGGCGGGTGCCACGGCGATGCCCCACGGTGCGTTGAGCTGCGCGCCGGGCGCGACGAGGCGCTTCAACAAGGTACCATCAAGGTCGAAGGTGTTGACCAGTCCGTCAGCCTCTGCGGACAGCTCCCCGGTTCCCGCGTCGTCCTGCAGCGCATAGGCCACGACCAGTATGGTGGTTCCTGCGATCTGCACGGCCTGGATGTTGAAGGGTGCGAAGCCGGCCGGCAGCTCGGAATCGGTGAATCCGCCACCGGGAGCGACCTTCGCGAAGCTCGCGTCGAACATGTCTATCTTGCCGTTCCGGAAATCGGCGGCGTAGACGAAGCTCTCCATGCCGTTGCTGGCGATCGCCAGTCCCTTGTAGATCGCCCCGCCCGCGGCGTCGTCGTAGGCGATGAGCGCATTCGCCGCATCGACGGTGGGCGCCCAGCCGGAGAGCGTGCCGCTCTCGGTGACGAAAAGGAAGCGCGCCGCTGCCGTGGTCGTGCCGTTGGTCACCTGGAAGTCGGTGTCGGAGCTGCTGGCCACGATGCCGGTGACATTGCCCGGGCCGTTCACGCCGGCCGGAATGTTCACGACGAGGGGCTGGACGATGCCGGTACCGTCATACACGGTCGCGCTATGATCGAAATTGTTGCCGACCCACATCGGCCCGTTCGGCAGCGCGGCCAGTCCCCAGGGATTCTTCAGGTGAGGATCGGTGTGGGCGGCCGTGACCGCGCCGTCCGAGACCAGCGCGCTCTGTGTGTAGGGGCTGGGCGGCGGTGGATCCACCGTGAACTGCAATGCGAATGTGGTACTGCCGCCGGCGTTGGTGGCGGTGATCGTGTACGCCGCCTGCGCGGCCACGGCCGTGGGCGTGCCGCTGATCACGCCGGTGCCGGTGTTCAGTGCCACTCCGGCCGGCAGCGCCGGGGCGACGGCATAGGATGCGACGGTTCCCGTCACGGTGGGATTCAACGCCGTCATGGCCACGCCGACATTCACCGTCGTCGGCGAGGGGTAGCTGAGTCCCGAGGGCGGCGGCGGGGGCGGGGGTGGCGTGGTGGTGCCTCCGTTGCCGCCACCATTGCCGCCACCGCAGGCGGACACGATGATCAATGCAGCCGCAAGGGCCGCTCTCCCCGCCGCGCCTGCCGCGCGCTGCCACAGTCCACTCATGGGTATTCCCCTGCCACTCGCGTACCGTGCGACGCCCGTCCGGTTGCTGACCGGGCGGGTGAAACGGACCCTGTCGATGATCATGTCGTGGTTCCTCCCGTGCGCATCGAAACAACGGGCACCGCGCGATACCGCCCCGATACCCGACGAACTGACGCCAGAATCGGCTTGCGCGTCATCAAGATGTCACGGGCTTTTCTCAAATCTTCTGAAATCAGCTCCCGGAATGGACAAAGAGCGGCCCCGACACCGGTATCGCTTCGGCGATTTCGAACTCGACGCGCTGTGGCGCGTGCTGGTGTCGAGGCACGAAAGCAGCTGGACCGCGCAAGAGCGCTCCAGCCCTCGGAGCCCCTGGTGCCGGGCACACTGTTGAACGAGACCGCCGCCGCCGGCCGCCTCGAGGAGGCCGGAACGCTGGCGCGGCGCCTCGCGGAGATCGACCCGGTGTGCGCGGTCAACCGCGGCAATCTCGGGGTCTACCTGCTCGCGGCCGGGAAACTTGCGGAAGCCCTCATCGAACTGCGCAAGGCGCTGGTGCTGCACGGCCGCGGGGATCCCGCCGGGGCCCTGGCGATCCTGCGGGAAATGGAATCCCTGGCCGGGACAGACGAGGCCTTTCGCTGGCTGCAGCTTGCGAGCGATCGCACCGTGCGCGCCGACTGGCGGCACCGGCCCTGCCGGCCGGCGCGTCGGCCACGCGCGCCGCCCGGGCCGAACGCGTGCGGCCTACTCGGCCAGCGTCGCGCCGGAGCCGCCCATCTCCGCCGGAATGTCCTTGAACTTCGGCAGACCGTCCTTCAGCGGCAGGCGCGTTTCCTGGTAATGCACATGGACGCCGGCCTGGTACGGAAACCCGGGAATCAGCGCCGCGTAGACATCGACGAGATTCCATTGCGGATGCTCGGTGAACAGGTGCCCGCCGCAGCTCGTGCACCACTTGCGGATACTGCCCGGCGTCTTGTTGTACTGGCCGATGCCTTCGGCGCCGCGCGTGATCCGCAGTGCCGTCGGTGACCAGAGCGTGAATGCGTTGAGCGGTCCGGCCGACCACTTGCGACACGAATCGCAGTGACAGTAGCCCATCGCCGCCGGTTCCCCGGTCACCGTGAACTGCACTGCGCCGCAGAAACAGCCACCGTCGTAGGTCTTGTCGTTTGTCATGATGCCCCCCTGCCGCGCCATTGCGCGGCACTCCCTGGAACTTGTTGTCGATACGGCCCGCCATCCTGGTCCCGAAGTCGGGATCCATCCCGATCCCGCCATTCCTGTTTCCTGCCGCAGAGACTAATCGTGCACCCGTTGCCGGGCAATGCCCGGGCCCCATACTTATGGAACAAGTCGGAGTATCGGCCCGAACAGCCGAAACGAGCAGACACCCCGAACGCAGTCTTTCTCGACCGACATGTACAGGCCGTCGCACGAGACTTCCCATTCTCCTGCCGGCACGCGCCGGACGAAGCATGTCTGCCCATCGATCTCGCCTGCGACATTGGTACCGTCATAGTTCGAGAGCGTGAAGAGATAAGTGATGATGCCGGCCGCAGCGCTGGTGTCCGTCACCGACCCAAGCCCGACGTGGGCAAGCCGACCTTTCGCGCGCACCTCCAGATATTCTCCCTCGCTGCGGCAATCCCACCGACCCGCCCGGCTTTCGCAGCTGACTCTGGTCCTGACCACGCCTTCCGGCAGCTGCCTGTACGGCTTGCATATCACGTCGACCTGGATCGGCGAGTGCGGTTGGTCGTTGTATCGATATGCCACAAGCGACTCATACGCCTGCGACGGGCTGTTGGGGCACGCAGCGCGAGCAACCAGCGACTTGTCCCTGGCACCCAAGGCTACCGGGAAGGTCTCGATCATTGTTGCGCGGGCAAGGCTCGGCAGTGCGAACAGCAATGCCGCGAACAGCCCTGTCGTGAGGCGCAAATTCATCGTCCCGCGATCCATCGCCACGGCGCCATGTGCCTACCCCGCCGCGACGCCGCGCCATGCGACGAGCGCGTAAAGAATCCCCGCCACGTACAAGGCACCGAACAGATGCTTGTTGTACCGCGCGAGCCAGCGAGGCAGGTAGATGTCGAAATTTTCGCGCCTGTCCGCAGTATGACGGGCAGCGACGTCCGTCAGCGGACACTTGAGCCGATTGAACAGGAGCACCAGGACCTCGAGCGCCACGACCGCGATGAGGCCCAGCGCAACACCAAACCTGGCTGACGCGACCGCAACGGGAATGGCAAGGACACACGCTGCGAAGAACGCCCAGATGGCAGTGTGCAACAGCTTGATCCGGCGCAGGACACTCCGGGGCTCGATCCACCGTGGCGAGGAAGGGAACGATTCGTGAGCGGGGATCTTCTCCAGTTGCCTGTCCCAGGGTGCCCTGCTCCGGGCAAAGAGGTGAGCGTCCGGCGTGACATCGAGTGTGGTATCCAGGCTGCCGGCGGGAACGACCAGCATCCCTTCGAGCGCGTACGGAAGCGCCGATCCGCAGATCGAGCAGAAGCACCTCGTGTGCCTCGTTGCCGGGAGATTGTAGAGCCTGGCCTTGTCCTGGCCGGACAGCCATTTCAGGCGGGCTGTCGATGAGAACAGATTGGCCGCATGAGCCGAGCCGGTGTCCTTGCGGCAATGCGTGCAGTGGCAAAGATAGAACTGGTCGAAGTCGCCCTCAATTTCGAAGCTGGCGGCGCCGCACAGGCACGATCCGGAGTATCGGCTGCTCATCTCGATCTCCACGGCTGCGCCGCTACAGACAGATACATGTGGCACGCTCGCCTTGCCCGTCCCTACACACGCTTCGATTCCGGCTCACCCTTAGCCTTGGCGCTGTTTCGATTCTTCAGCCAGAAATTTATTCCAGCAGCTGCAACCATGACTGCCCCGAAAGGCATACCAAAAGCCAGAAAAACGAGTTCGGGATAGGACTCGCTCTTTCGACCATCGAGCACCCAGACGATTGGGGTAGAGCTGCAAAGGAACATCAGCAGAAGGAAGGCGATAGCCGAGGCCAGCAGCAAGCCTCCGGGACGCCTGAAGAATTCTCTTGGGTTGCTCATGAATCGGGTCCGCTTACTCCCGCATCACGCCCTGCTACCAAACACGAGGTAACGCCGTGCAGATCGTTACCCACAGAAGTGCGCTCCGAATCGATGCATTCGTCGCGGGCACGGCTCTGAGTTCTCGCGACCGAAACGTCGCTGCGGGATCCACCGCATGACGGGACACAGCAACAGTTATCAAGTGGCACATGATTCGTATCGTCGGCCGAGTGCTGCCACAGGTTCCTGGAGCGGGAACCCGTCCCGCCCGATTATGGGAAGAGATATCTGGCGCGCAACATACGAACGTATCGCATGATGACGCCCGCGAAAGACTAATGGCACGTTCGATCGTCGTTGCCCATGTCTCCACATGACAGTGTCACCTGTGCCTTCTACTGCTCAATCGAGGTCGCTAGTGAAGTAACCCCGGCTTTCCACTGCGGGAACAATTCTTCATTTTCCACCCAGAGCTCGTAAAGTTCGCTTTGATCGGCGCAAACTCTCAGACAGGCTTTGGCAGCCAATGGTCTGAGACGGGAGAAATCCAGGTCGGACAGCCCTGCGCGCCACGCCGTCCATTCCTCTTGTTCATCTGCTTCAAGTTCCCGGCCTGATTGAGCTGCGCGAATAGCGGCGGCAGAAACCAACACCGCATGCCCCATTTCATAATCAACGTAGTCAGCTGCCAGAGCCGCTTCGAATGCTTCCAGCATGACTGTGCGAGGATCCTGATGCGGGATCAGTTGCTCCTCAATGAAATCCAGCGCAGCGTCGTCATCGAGAATCCCTACCCCCCATGCACCCATGGCACTCTCCTACCAGCGATCTACCGGAAACCAGGTTCACAGTGGCGCAAACTTGAGCTGGCCACCCACGGCCACGACCTTCGGCTCCAGCTCGCGCGCCGCCGGCACCGTCCCAACGTAAATTATGCGAAGTATCGGCAGTTGCTTCTTGCCGATTATGGTGAGCGCGTCGGCCACCACCTGTACGGTCTTCCGCTCCGATGAACCAGAGACTGCAATCGTCGTATCCGTCGTGCTTCCGGCCACGATGATTTTCGCGAGCTGCGTGGCAACCCTGGACGAATCTTTCGTCTTCGACGTCACGATGCATGTCTCGTCCGCGATGATGCCTGACGACGGAACGTAGAAGAGCTGGAAATTCCCATCCGCAACAGCCGAGGCCGCCTTCGCACGCGCCTGCAAGTCGTCTTGTGCTGCCAAAGGTGCGGCGGCGCCCGTGAGCAGCGCTGACAGGACAATTGGTATACAGCGAAGCATGCGGCGAACCCCTCGTTAGCGATTTGCCACGCGGCCACTCGCCGAGATAGTTCATTGATATGTCCTTCCCTGGTACTTGAGCCAACCTGCCTGATGCTGCCCCTGCGGGTCCTTGTGCGTCCAGTGAATCACACCGCCCCGGTCGTTCCATTCGTACTCGCCCAGGAATTCCACCAGATCTCCCGCCTTCAATTGAGGCAGACGTGGCGCCAGATCAATATTGTGGGCAATCAGCAGCGTCTGCCCTGAGTCCAGGCGGAGGATAAATCGCTGATGTCTGCTGCCGTCCGAATCGTCGGCAAGAACCCGAATGACCTCGCCGCGCCCTTCAACCAGAGCATCACTTTTCTGATTCTGGAAAGCCTCGGCAATGCTCGGTTCGGAAATCGGCGCATCGTGGCGGAAGCCGGCTGTGGTGTCCCATCTTTCGACAGCAAAGTAACCGAGGCCGAGAACAACGAGGATCGAGAGAATCTTGCGCATAGTTGCCCTTGCCGCCTGCAGTTTGAGCTGGACACCGCGCCTGCCACCGCCCAAGCTTGGCAACTCACTGCTCGCGCGTCTGCTCCGGCGGGTTATCAGCCGGTGGGTTACGCTGCTCCCAGGCGATTTCGAGTAAATAGGCCTTGAATCCCGACATTTCGCCGCTGGCTTCAAAGGAAGTCAATTGCGCGAGATAGCGGTCAGCGTCAGCCGCATTGCCGAGTCGCCTGTTGTACTCGCCGAGCAAATACAGCGCTTCCATCGTCGGTCCCGCTTCGCTCTCGGAGTTCAATCGGTCAGCGAGCAATGGAATCGCCTTACGAATGTAGGCAAGGCTCACAGCTTCATCGGAGCGAGTTTCAAAAGCCATGAGTCGATAGAAATGACACCAGAAATCGTTGCTCATTCCTCGAGCCGAATAGACACGCTCGGCCCACAAGAGTAGCTCCAGGCGCGTCCTCGGAGCGTTTGCGCGGTCGTAGTTTGCTTTCAACCATACTCGCAATGCTTCCAATCGAGGCGGATCAATCTCCTTGAAGTCGTTGCCAAAGGCTATGTAGCCCGATCCAGGGTTGAACCAGAGCCATGCCCCATCGGTAAACGGCCAGAACACCTGGTCTGACTTCCCAGGCCACTGGTAGATATAGCTTCCGGAAGACGCAGGCTGTTGGACATCGATTCGATCCTTGTTTACCGGATCTTGAACCTTGTCGGGTGCCCACGTAGTTGCAATGACGGGCGCAGAGGCAACCACCAGAGCAGCCATCGCCATCAAACCTGTATGCCTTCGCATGAGGATCCTCCGCCGCCTGACATCCGCGACCAGCCGTCCGGGCCAGCCTGCCGGCGCGCAGTGTGGCCACTTCATGTCTCGCGGAAGCACTCAAGCACGCGTCAGGGTCCGCCGGAGAACTCCGCGTGGAGTGCCACCCATACCCGTTCGATCTCCCCGAGTCCGGCGCTGAACGCACCACGCTCCGCCGAATGCCGGGCCCTTTCGATCGCGCTCTCGGTACTCCACGAATCGGATCGTTGCGACTCGCTCACGGTGGCCTCGGCAACTCCGTAGACATACCCGGTCCTCACATCGACAAAGGCAGCTGAGCAAGTGGCCGTGACAGTGGATTTCCGATTCGGAAAGAATCCAAGACTCACGGCCTGAAGCGGCCCGATCTGCTGTTTGTCGGTCCGAAACGAAGTGTCGATCGTGTAGAGCAGCAGGATGTCGCCACGCAGCTGGGCCGCAGCAGTGCGAAGTTCCCGAGCGGTCTCCAGATTGGCTGGCAACAGCAACCTGTTGAGCGCAGCCACTGCGGCCACGCCGTTCATTGCGCCCAGACGGGCGAAGTCAGCCTCGGTCTCGATATCGCGGTTCGTCACCACGCTGTAGCGCCCAGCCCCAAGGCCGCGATTCGAATAGGAGGCGTAGCCAGGAGCCTGCACGCGCGCAACCACCAGACGCGCCGGAAAGGCTGCCGCAGGCTCTTTTGCCAGAGCCTCGGCGATATCCGCATCAGTGATCTGCGGGATCGAGACGGCACCTCCCGGGGTCGTGTAAGTCGCGCACCCTGCCAGAAGTGCCACCAAAGCAACGGCGACCGCGACGCAACGATGAGCCATGCTGACCCCCTGAAAGTGCAACGGCTGAATTCAACGGCAGCACGTCGATGCATCCAGCGCGCGAGCGTGCACTGCCTGTCCACGACACACCCGCGTACCAGCACTTTATCCGTTCCCCCGCCCGCTGCAACTACTTGTCAGGCGTCACTTCCCGGCAGCGCCTCGCGGTCATTTGGCGTGATGTGAGGAAAGTTGCCGTCACCAGATGAAAGTCTCCGTCGTAAGCGCCAGGCTCCCACATGAACACGGAGGTCGTTGCACCGTTTCGCATCAGTCGCGGCGCCAGGAACGATCGCAACGATGCCGAAGTGGTCATGGTGGCGGTCGGCTGCAGCAATTTTTCCGGCATCCACTACCGGACGACCATCTCACTTCCGAGCCGCAAAAGGCACGATCAACGTGAAGCCAACCGGACTGGCGCGGCTTGCCGCAACAGGCCCGTGTTAAGTGGAACGTCAGGCTCACCCTTGGCCCTGGGACTCCCGGAGTTTGTTTACTGCCGCTTGCGCCGTCGGATTGGGCGTAGGCTCTCCGACCTTCCGGAGCGTGTTGTGATCCGTATGGTGGAACGGTTCCGCCTGACCCGGGATGATCAACACCGTGTCCTGTTCGTAGGACCACGTTCCATCGACATTGATCGAAACCGTGATGACGTAGCTCTCTGTCCTGAACGCATACTCCAGAAACGGATTTGACGCGATCCCGTTCGTTTCGGACCCGCGGACAGCCTCGAGGCGAAACGTTCTCGCGTCGGCCTCGGCATGGCCGATGGCCATCGCCGCCTGTCCGCGCGGTATCGAAAGCGTCTGGATCACGGTGCCCGTCGCTGGTTCCCATAGCCAATAGCCCACCTGATCGTGAAATGTCTCGACGTCATCAGGCTTGACGATCCGCGTGTGATACCGCAGTCCGTAGAACAGTTGCGGCCCATTGGTCTGCGCATCGATCGGCTGCAACTCCATGTGTTCGATGAAAGCCTGCTTTTCAGGGCCGTTGGGTTTCGGGTTGACGTCGAGGCCGCGCGCGCCCACCCATATGCCTGCCATGCCGGCGAGTGGTCCCAGATTGGCGAGCGTATCGGCTTCAGGCTCGGGCTCCGTGTAGATGTCTCTGGGGAAGTTTTCCACGGTTGATCCCAGCGGGCTTGATGCCGCAGTTCAGCGGCCGCGCGACGCCGTATCCCGCCTGCTCG
>JAHCAN010000036.1 GCA_019634915.1 Steroidobacteraceae bacterium
TCGCGATCACGTCGGCGACGCCGGGGATATTGGCGCAGCCGCCGCAGACGAGGATCTTCTCGGGCTGCTCGCGACCGCTGCCCGAGGCGAGGTAGAACTGCAGCGAACGGCTGACCTGCTGGGTCATGTCGTCGATGAACGGATCGAGCACCTCGGTCTGGAAGTTGCCCGGCAGGCCGCCTTCCTTCTTCGCGCGCCCGGCCTCCTCCATCGACAGGCCGTAGGTGCGCATGATCTCCTCGGTGAGCTGCTGGCCGCCGAACGCGAAGTCGCGCGTGTACACGACCTTGAGGTTGCGCAGCACGCTGAAGGTGGTGCTGCTCGCGCCGAAATCGACGACCGCGATCGTGCGGTCGATGCCGCCGTCGGGCATCTGGTGCGTCATCAGGCGGCAGGCGTTCTCGAGCGCGAAGGCCTCGACGTCGACGATCTTCGCGGTCAGCCCCGCCGCGCTGACCGCGGCCTGGCGCTGTTCGACGTTCTCGGTGCGGGTCGCGACGAGCAGCACGTCGTTGGTGTCGGTGTCCTTCTCGGAGCCGCCGAGCACTTCGAAGTCGTAGCTGACCTCGTCCATCGGGAACGGGATGTACTGGTCGGCCTGCATTTCGACCTGCGACTCGAGGTCGCGCTCGCGCAGGCTGCGCGGCATCTGGATCACCTTGGTGATCGCCGCGTCGCCGCTGATCGCGATCGCGACCTCGCGGCTCTTGGCGCCGGCGCGCTTGGCCGCCCGGCGGATCGCCTCGCCGACCGCTTCGGCGTCGACGATGGCTTTCTCGTTCATCGCGTTCTGCGGGGTGGGTTCGGCGGCGTACGACTCGACGCGGTACTGACCCCCGGCCATGGCCAGTTCGATCAGCTTGACCGACGATGTCGTGATGTCCAGCCCGAGCAGGGGCCGGTATTTACGGCGAAGCAGGAACACTTTTATCTTTCCTTTTCAGCAACTTATGCCCCGAACCCGTCGCCTTTTGTAACTTATCGAGTAACTATATAACAGCGTAAAGTTAAATAGAACGTGAGAACGCTCACGAATTGGAGGAAGACCCGAAGCAGCCGTTGGTCCGAGGCGCGAGGCAGGGAAGCGGATCCTGAGTCGGCGGTGCGGTGCGCAAGCCCACGTTCACCCCACCGGCAACCCCGCTGTCATAGGCCCGCGCCCTTAGACCGGAAGCTTTGCGTCCCCACCTTTCGGTGAGTTTGCCAATCGTTCGCGGGCTACTATGCATAGCCCGTTCAAGCTGGGCAAGACACGAGAGTCGTTTTCTGTGAAGTGGAACTGGTTTCGCATCGGTGTCGGTGCCGCCGCCTGTGTGATCGGCGTCACATTGCTGGCCGCGCTCGGCGTGGCGGGCGCCTACATCTTCCTCGCGCCCTCGCTGCCGTCGACCGCGGACATGCGCAACGTCGAACTGGCGGTGCCGCTGCGCGTGTACACGCGCGGCGGGCAGCTGGTCGCGCAGATCGGCGAGCAGCGGCGCATCCCGGTGACGTTCGAGCAGATCCCGGTGCACGTGCGCCAGGCATTTCTCGCGGCCGAGGACGACCGCTTCTTCCGCCACCACGGCATCGACTACGCGGGCGTGCTGCGCGCCGCGGCGGTGAACCTCTTCACCGGCAATCGCGCGCAGGGCGCGAGCACGATCACGATGCAGGCCGCACGCAACATGTTCCTGACGCAGAAGCGTGAGTGGCGCCGCAAGCTGCAGGAGGTGTTCCTCACGTATCGCATGGAGCGCGAGTTCACCAAGGAGCAGATCCTCGCGCTCTATCTCAACGTGATCTTCTTCGGCCAGCGCTCCTATGGCGTCGCGGCCGCCGCCGAGACCTACTTCGGCAAGTCGCTGGCCGATCTCACGATCGGCGAGGCGGCGCTGCTCGCCGGCATCCCGAAGGCGCCGACCGACATGAACCCGATCGCGAGCCCGCAGCGCGCACGCGCGCGGCGCGGCTACGTCGTGCGCCGCATGCACCAGCTCGGCTTCATCGACGCCGCGCAGGCCGGGGAGGCGAATGCCGAGGAGGTCAGCGGCAAGCCGAACGCGCCGCTGCACGACGTCGATGCGCCCTACGTCGCCGAGATGGTGCGCATCGAGCTGACCAGCCGCTACGGCGAGGCCGCGCTGAACGCCGGCTACAAGGTGTTCACGACGATCGACTCGCGCCTGCAGGCCGCGGCGAACCGCGCGCTGCGCCTCGGGCTGCTCGAGTACGACCGCCGCCGCGGCTGGCGCGGCCCGCTCGCGCAGGTCGACGTCCCGCCGGGCACCGACGAGGCCGGGCTCAACGACCTGCTGGTGCCTTACGAGCCGATCGGCAACATCGAACCGGCGCTCGTCACCGAGGTCGCCGCGCGCAGCGCGCGCGTGCACGTCAAGGGCGAGGGCAGCGCGCAGATCTTCTGGGACGGCCTGTCCTGGGCCGCGCCGCTCGGCACGGACGAGCGGCGCGGCCCGGCACCGAAGAGCGCCGCCGACGTGCTCGCACGCGGCGACGTGGTCTATGTCGTCACGAACCGCGAGCGCATCGCGCAGCTGGTGCAGCTGCCCGAGGCGCAGGGCGCGCTCGTGGCGCTCGATCCGGACGACGGCGCGATCGCCGCGCTGATCGGCGGCTTCGACTACTACACCTACCGCTACAACCGCGCGACGCAGGCGAGCCGCCAGCCCGGCTCGGGCTTCAAGCCTTTCCTGTACTCGGCGGCGCTCGACGACGGCTTCACGGCCGCGTCGGTGATCCTCGATGCGCCGATCGTGATGGACGATCCGTCGGCCGAGACCTCGTGGCGCCCCGAGAACTCGAGCCGCGAGTTCTCCGGCCCGATGCGCCTGCGCGAGGCGCTGGTGCGCTCGCGCAACCTCGTCTCGATCCGCATCCTGCGCGATCTCGGCGTCGATGCGCTGATCGACTACGCCGCGCGCTTCGGCTTCCCGCGCGAGTCGATGCCGCGCGACCTGACGCTCGCGCTCGGCACGCTGCAGGCGACGCCGCTGCAGGTCGCGACCGGCTTCGCCGCATTCGCCAACGGCGGCTACAGGATCGAGCCCTATTTCATCGACCGCATCGAGAACGCCGCCGGCGAAGTCGTCTACCGCGCCGAGCCGAAGGAGGTCTGCGCCGCCTGCGGCGCGCCGGCGGTCGCGACCGATGCGCCGTATCTCGACGCACCGGCGCCATTGCAGGCCGCGGCATCGATGCGCGGCGGCATCACGCAACTGCCCGCCGACCGGGTCGCCGAGCGCATCATCACGGCGGAGAACGCCTACATCATGGACGACATGATGGCCGACGTGATCCGCCGCGGCACCGGGCGGCGCGCCAACGTGCTGAACCGCAGCGACATCGCCGGCAAGACCGGCACGACGAACGATGCCAAGGACGCGTGGTTCAACGGCTTCTCGCGCGACCTGGTCGCCACCGTGTGGATCGGCTACGACCAGGAGCGCTCGCTCGGCCCCGGCGAGGAAGGCAGCCGCACCGCGGTGCCGGTCTGGGTGCACTTCATGCGCGAGGCGCTGAAGTCGGTTCCGCAACGCACGCGGCCGCGTCCCGAGGGCGTGATCGAGCTGCGCGTGTCACGCGGCAGCGGCGAGCTCGCGACCGCGGACGATCCGTACGCGATCAGCGAGCTGTTCATGGTCGACCATCTGCCCGGCAGCGGTGCCCCGCACGCGCCCGGCACGCCGCTGCAGCCCGGCGACAATGGCGGCAGCGAGCCGATCTTCTGACAGCCCGGAGCGCATGATGGGGAAACACCTGCCTGCCCGCGCAGAGAACCTGCGGCGCGCGATCGCCCAGGAAGCCGCGCGCATCATGGCCGAGCACGGCATCCGCGATTTCTACGTCGCCAAACGCAAGGCCGCCGAGCGCTACGGCGTGTTCGAGGCCGGCCTGCTCCCGAAGAACACCGAGATCGAGGCCGCGCTCGCGAGCTACCAGCGGCTGTTCGGCGGCGACACGCACGCCGCCTCGCTGCGCTCGCAGCGCGCCGCCGCGCTGCACGCGATGCAGTGGCTCGCGGAGTTCGAGCCGCGCCTGGTCGGGCCGGTGCTCGCCGGGACCGCGACCGGGCACGTCGACGTGCAGCTGCACCTGTTCACCGGGCGCGCCGAGTCGGTCACGCTCAAGCTGATGGACCACGGCATCCCGCACGAGGTCGGCGAGCGGCGCGTCAAGATGAGTGCCGGGCGCATCGTCGCCTGCCCGACCGTCAGCTTCGAGATGGACGGCGAGCCGATCGAGGCGATCGTGTTTCCGCGCGACGGCATCCGCCAGGCGCCGGTCAGCCCGGTCGACGGCCGGCCGATGCGCAGGGCAGACGTGGCGGAAGTCGCGGCGCTCGTCGCGGACGGGACGCCCGGGACGACGGACTAGCTGCGCTCGGTGATCGGCGCGTATTCGCGCCGCGCGGGACCGGTGTAGAGCTGGCGCGGCCGGCCGATCTTGTAGCCGGGATCGGAGATCATCTCCTGCCAGTGCGCGACCCAGCCGGCGGTGCGCGCGACCGCGAACATCACCGTGAACATCGAGCGCGGAATGCCGAGCGCGCTGTAGATGATGCCCGAGTAGAAATCGACGTTCGGGTAGAGCTTGCGCGAGACGAAGTAGTCGTCCTGCAGCGCGATCTCCTCGAGCCGCTCGCCGAGCTCGAGCAGCGGGTTGTCGGCGCGGCCCATCTTCGCGAGCACCTTGTGGCACATCTCGCGGATGATCTTGGCGCGCGGGTCGAAGTTCTTGTAGACGCGGTGGCCGAAGCCCATCAGCCGCACGTTCGAGCTCTTGTCCTTCACCCTCGCGAGGAACTTCGGGATGTTGTCGGCCGTGCCGATCGACTCGAGCATCTCGAGCACCGCCTCGTTCGCACCGCCGTGCGCCGGGCCCCACAGCGCCGACACGCCGGCCGAGATCGCCGCATACGGATTCGCGCCGGTCGAGCCGGCGAGGCGCACGGTCGAGGTGCTCGCGTTCTGCTCGTGGTCGGCGTGCAGGATCAGCAGCAGGTCGAGCGCCTCGGCGGCGAGCGGATCGACGTCGTACGGCTCGCAGGGGACCGCGTAGAACATGTGCAGCAGGTTCGCGCAGTAGCTCAGGTCGTTGCGCGGGTAGACGAACGGCTGGCCGAGCGAGTGCTTGTAGGCCGCGGCCGAGATCGTCGGCAGCTTGGCGATGATCCGGTGCGCGAAGATCTCGCGGTGGCGCGGGTTATTGATGTCCATCGAGTCGTGGTAGAACGCCGACATCGACGCGACGATGCCCGACACCATGGCCATCGGGTGCGCATTGAAGTGAAAGCCGTTGAACATGCGCAGCAACGACTCGTTGATCATCGTGTGCCGCGAGATGTTGGTCGTGAACTCGGCGAGTTCCTTCCTGTTCGGCAGCTCGCCGTTCAGCAGCAGGTAGGCCACTTCGATGAACGAGCTTTTGGTCGCGAGCTGCTCGATCGGGTAGCCGCGATACAGCAGGATGCCCTGGTCGCCGTCGATGTAGGTGATGCGGCTCTCGGTGCTCGCGGTCGCCATGAAACCCGGGTCGAACGTGAAGACGCCGAGGTCCTTGTTGAGCGTGGCGATGTCGAGGACATCGGGACCGATCGTGCCGGAGCGGACCGGGAGCGTGGCCTTCCTGCCGGTGGAGGGATCGGCGAGTTCGAAGTTCTTGCTGGGCATGCAGACCGGGTTCCAGGGTGCGCCCGTCGCGGATTTGCAACGGGGATCGCGAGGATTCCATGCTACGCCGCCGGAATCAAGGCGCGAAGACCGCAAGGGCCATCCCGCGGCACGCCGGCGCGGGCCTCGCGCGCGCTGCGCCCGGGGCTACTGCACGACCTTGAACAGGCGGCCGAATTCCGGCTTGCGGTTCGGATACAGGCCGTTCATCAGCAGCAATTCCTCGAGCTGGTATTTCTCGACGGGCAATTCGGCCGCATATTGTTCGAGCGAGGTCTTGCCGTCGTACGGCACGACCGTGATGCGGTAAGGCTCGGCGAGCGGATACTCCGAGGGCTTCAGGTCGCGCAGCGTCTGCGCGACCGACATCACGACGCCGTCGGCTTCGGGGCGCGAATTGACCGAGGCGCGGCTCGCGGCGGCGAACAGGAACGCACCGTTGCCGTGGTAGAGCGTGATCCAGCGCACCGGACCGCGGCCGCCGTCGAGCGGCGAGCCGCCGCGCGTGAGCACCGCGTAGCCTTCCATGCCGTTCGACTCGATCGCCTCGCCCTGCGCGACCGACGCGCCCTTCAGACGCGAGAGCAGGAACTCGCGCGGCGACTGGGTCGGCGGGCGCGGCTCGAGCGTGATCTGCATGACGCTGTCCTTGCTGCGCGTGTACGCGAGGATGCGGTCGCGCAGGTTGTCGACGGTCCAGCCGCGCGGGAACGCCATCGTGATGCCCATCGTCGCGTGATAGAAGCGGTTCTCGCGCACGATGCCCTGCACGCGGCTCGAACCGTAGGGCAGGCCGTCGAGATTGCGCAGGAAGATCTGGCGGTTGTCGATCCAGCCGCCCTCGGGCTCGGTGGTGATGCGCGCGGCGCCTTTCGCGGCCTGCACGGTGCGCGCGTCGGGCGCCGGGTGCGAGGAGAACACACCGTGGTAGAGCCGCGGTTCGCGGCCTTCCGAGCGCGCGCGGTCCATCTCGAAGCGCTCCTGGTCCTTGAAGACCTTGAACACTTCGGCCATCGCCTCGGGCCGGTAGCCCGCCTTGGTCGCGAACTGCAGGCCGAGGCGGTCGGCCTCCATCTCGTTCTCGCGCCCGTAGCCCTGCACCCAGGCGCCGGCACCGAGATTCGCGAGCTGGCCGATCGCGCCCGAGCCGGTCGCGAGCGTCGCGCCGATCGCGAGGATGTTCGCGAGCAGGCCCTGGGTGCGCCGCTTCTGCGGATGCTTCGCGGTCACGTGCGCGATCTCGTGGCCGAGCACGGTCGCGAGCTCCGCTTCGCTCTCGAGATAGGTCAGCAGCCCGCGGTGGACGTAGATGTAGCAGCAGCCGGTCGTGAAGGCGTTGATCGCATCGTCGTCGAGGACGAAGAACTTGAACTCGGCGTCGGGCCAGTCGCTGTGGCGCGCAACGCGCGTGCCCACGGCGTTGACGTACTCCTGCATGGCCTGGTCTTCATACAGGCCATAGAACTTCAGGATCTCGGGGTGCACCTTGCGCGAGGTTTCGCTCTCCTTGTGCTGCGCGGCGGCGATGCCGGGGCAGACGGCGGTGAGCGCGGCCAGCGCGAGAACGGCGAAGGATCGAAGCATGGCGGCCCCGTCTGGGAGATTCGGGTCTATATAGCTGCGATCCGGGCGGGCCTCAACGGTTCCCCGCGAGGCGGTGCGCGGCCGGACGGGGCGGCCAGACCAGGCGCAGCGGCCTGAAGCGCCGCGGGCCCGGGAGGCCGGTTCAGCGCGCCGCGGCGGCGCCGTACTTCTTGCGGAACTTGTCGACGCGACCTGCCGTGTCGACGATCTTCTGCTTGCCCGTGTAGAACGGGTGGCAGCTCGAGCACACCTCGATCTGCAGGTCGTGGCCGAGAGTCGAACGCGTCTTGAACGTGTTCCCGCAGGTGCAGGTCACCGTGATTTCCGAGTAGTCCGGGTGCGTGTCGGCTTTCATGGTCGTGCTCGTTGGCGGCAAAAGGCCGGCCCAAAAGGGCGCGCAGTGTAGCGGTCGCGGCGCGGGCTCTCAAGTGCCGCCCTGCCGGGCGCTGCGAGGGCGCGCGCTTATCCACAGAATGTGTGGATATCTTTGTGGGTATCCCTCGGCCCGAATTCAAGTTCCCGCGGTCAAAGCGAGTTTCTGTCGCTCTGGTCAAAAAATGACCATCCTGTTTCAGCCTATAAATTCAATGGCTTATGGGCATCACATGGAGCGGTTTGGGTGCTATGAGACGTAATATGCTCATTTATGGTGGTGGTGCTTCGGGGCTGTGCATAAAACTGCGGCGGTTTGGCGCTTTCGCGCCTAACCCGCTGCCCCGGCTCGCGATTCCGGCAGGAATTCGAGCAGCAGGTCGTTCAGGAAATCGAGCCCGCGGGGCGTCGGCCGCCAGCCCTGCGCGGTCGGCTCGAGCAGTCCCTTCTCCGCAAGTCGTTGAATGCGGGGCTCGAGGCTCGCCGGATCGAGTCCGGTGCGCGCGGTGAACCCGCGCAGCGTGAAGCCAGTGGTCAGCCGCAAGGCGTTCAGCATGAACTCGAACGGCAGCTCGTCGCCGGCGACGTCGCGCGTGGCAGGCGGCTCACCGGCCTCTCCCATGTAGCGGCGCGGCTCGCGCAGCCGCGTCGTGCGCGAGACGCGCAGCGCAGCGCCGGGCTCGCCGGCGTACGTCAGCTTGCCGTGCGCACCGGCGCCGACGCCGAGATAGTCGCCGAACTGCCAGTAGTTGAGGTTGTGGCGGCAACGCCGGCCCTCGCGCGCATAGGCCGACACCTCGTAGCGCAGATAGCCGTGCGCGGCCAGCCGTTCGAGGCCGGCATCGAGCATCGCGCGGGCCGCATCGTCGTCGGGCAGCTTCGCCGGCGGGCGCGCCGCGAACAGCGTGCCCGGCTCGAGCGTCAGCTGGTAGTGCGACAGATGCGCCGGCGCGAGCGCGAGCGCGGCGTCGATGTCGGCGAGCGCCGCGGCCTGCGTCTGCGCGGGCAGCGCGTACATCAGGTCGAGGTTGAAGTTCGCAAGACCCGCCGCGTGCAGCTCCGCGGCCGCCGCGCGCGTCTCGTCGGGCGAATGGATGCGGCCGAGCGCCCGCAAGGTCGCCGGGTCGAAACTCTGCGCACCGAGCGAGACGCGATTGACGCCGGCGTCGCGGTAGCCGGCGAAGCGGCCGCGCTCGATCGTGCCGGGATTCGCCTCGAGCGTGATCTCGGCATCGGCCGCGAGCATGAGATGGCGGCGCGCGCTCGCGAGCAGTTGCGCGATCGCTTCCGGCGGAAACAGGCTCGGCGTGCCGCCGCCGAGGAACACGCTCGTGATGCGGCGCCCCGCGACGCGCGGCGCCTGCGCTTCGAGGTCGGCGTCGAGCGCCGCGAGATAACGCGCGGCGGGCAGCTCGTCCTGGACGGCGTGCGAATTGAAATCGCAGTACGGACACTTGCTGACGCACCAGGGGAAGTGCACGTACAGCGCGAGCGGGATCGTGTCGGCGCCCGTGCTCACCGCGGCGGCCACTGCGCGAGCAGCGCGCGCAGCGCGGCGCCGCGATGGCTGAGCGCGTTCTTGCGTGCCGGCGTGAGCTGCGCGGCGGTCGAAGAGCCGTCGGGCAGTTCGAACAGCGGGTCGTAGCCGAAGCCGCCATCGCCGCGCGGCGCGAGCGCGATGCGGCCTTCCCAGGCGCCTTCGCCGATCAGCGGATTCGGGTCATTACTGCCGTTTACGAATACGATCACAGCCCTGTATCGCGCCGATCGTTTCTCGGGCGAGACACCGGCAAGGGCAGCGAGCAGCTTCGAGTTGTTGGCCGCATCGTCGGCATCCTCGCCCGCATAGCGCGCGGAGTACACGCCCGGCGCGCCGCCGAGCGCATCGACTTCGAGGCCCGAGTCGTCCGCGATCGCGGGCAGAGCGCTGACGCGCACGGCGTGGCGTGCCTTGATCAGCGCGTTGTCGAGAAACGTCGTGCCGGTCTCGGGCGGCGGCACGATGCCGAACGCCGACTGTGGCTGTAGCTCGACGCCGAGTGGCGCGAGCATCGCCGTCAGCTCGCCGAGCTTGCCCCGGTTGCCGGTCGCGACGACGACGCGCACGCGCTCCCCGTTCAGTCGGCCGCGAGCGCCTGCGCCTGCAGCGCGAAGAGCGTCGCGGTGCCGCTGATGGCGAGGTCGAGCATCTGGTCGAGCTCGTGGCGGCGAAAGGCATGACCCTCGGCGGTGCCCTGCAGCTCGACGAAGCCGCCGCCGCTTTGCATCACGACGTTCATGTCGGTCTCGGCGCTCGAGTCCTCGCGGTAGTCGAGGTCGAGCACCGGCGTGCCGCGGACGATGCCGACCGATACCGCCGCCACCTGGCCGTGCAGCGGCAGCGCCGCGAGCGTGCCGCGCCCGACCAGCGACTGGCAGGCGTCGGCGAGTGCGACATAGCTGCCGGTGATCGACGCGGTGCGCGTGCCGCCGTCGGCCTGCAGCACGTCACAGTCGAGCGTGACGGTGCGCTCGCCGAGCGCCGCGAGGTCGATGACTGCGCGCAGGCTGCGGCCGATCAACCGCTGGATCTCCTGCGTGCGCCCAGTCTGCTTGCCGCGCGCGGCTTCGCGCGCGCTTCTCGTGTGGGTCGCGCGCGGCAGCATGCCGTACTCGGCGGTGACCCAGCCCTGGCCCTTGCCGCGCAGAAACCCCGGCACGCCGTCCTCGATGCTCGCCGTGCACAGCACGCGCGTCGCACCGAACTCGACCAGCACCGAACCCTCGGCATGGTGCGTGAAACGCCGCGTGAAGCGCACCGGGCGCAACTCGTCGGGCGCGCGGCCGTCGGCCCGCGCGCTCATTGCGGGCCCATCCAGCGCAGCGCCGCGACCGTCGTGTTGTCGCTCGCGCCGCCGCCGATCAGCACCGCACGCTCGGCGAGGCGGCTGAGGCTGTCGCGCAGCGGCGGCGTGCCGCCGCCGGCGAGACTCGCGGCGATATCCTCGTCGGTCAGATTGCCCCAGAAGCCGTCGGTGCAGACGAGCAGCACGTCGTTCGGCGCAAGCCTGCGCCGGCCCGTGATCGCCATCTCGGGCAGGATCGGATCGCCGCCGATGCAGGACTCGACGAAATTGCGCATCGGGTGGTTCAGCACCTGCTCGGCGGTGATCACGCCTTCGCGCAGCAGGAACTCGACGTGGCTATGGTCGCGCGTGCGCGCGGCGATGCCTCCCGCGCGCAGCTGGTAGACGCGGCTGTCGCCGACGTGCGCCCAGTAGGCCGAATCACCCTGCACGATGCACACCGCGCAGGTCGCGCGCGGGCGGTTCTCGAGCGGCAGAGGGGTGCCGAGCTGCACGACCTCGTCGTGCGCGCGCCCGAGGGTCAGGTGCAGGAAGCCGATCGGATCGAACAGCGGCTGCGGCGTATGCCAGAAGGCTTCGACCAGCACCTTGAGCGTGATGTCCGCGGCGCGCTCGCCGTCGGCATGACCGCCCATGCCGTCGACGGCGACCAGCATCGCGGCGTGCTCGGCGACTGCAGCCGCGACGCGGTCCTGGTTGTCCTCGCGCGCTCCGATGAGGCTGAGTTCGGCGTAATCGATGCGCAAGCGGGGGCCTTCGTCGTTGGCTAAACTGGGCGGCGTTTTATAACACTCCGCCATCCAATGATCATCAGCATGACAGGCTTCGCCCGCGCCGAGGCCACCGGACCCTGGGGCAGCCTCAACTGCGAGCTGCGCAGCGTCAACCATCGCTTCCTCGAGTCACAGTTCCGCCTGCCCGAGGACCTGCGCGGCTGCGAGCCCGAGCTGCGCCAGGCGCTGGCCCGCGAGGTCAAGCGCGGCAAGGTCGACTGCAGCGTGCACCTGCGGGCCGCCGAGGGCGCCGCGCGCACGCTCGACATCGACGAGGCGGCGCTCGGCCGGATCGTCGCCCGGGTGCGCGACGTCGCCAAGACGCTGCCCGAGCGGCACACGATCGACGTGCTCGAGGTGCTGCGCTGGCCGGGCGTGATCCGCGAGGCCGAGGTCGACACCGAGGGCCTGAAGGCCGCGCTGCGCGAACTGTTCGCCACCGCCACGCGCGAGCTGGTCGCCGCGCGCAGCCGCGAGGGCGAGCGGCTGCGCGAGCTGATCGGGCAGCGCTGCGCTGCGCTCGAAGCGCTGGTCGCGCAGGTGCGCGCGCGGCTGCCCGAAGTGCACGCGCGCGTGCGCGGCCGCCTCGAGGAGCGCCTCGCCGAACTGCAGGGCCAGGTCGACAAGGATCGCGTCGAACAGGAGATCGTGATGCTGCTGCAGCGGCTCGACGTCGCCGAGGAGCTCGACCGCCTGACCGGCCACATCGACGAGACGCGGCGGATCATCACCGGCGGCGAGCCGGCCGGGCGGCGCCTCGACTTCCTGATGCAGGAGTTCAACCGCGAGGCCAACACGCTGTCGTCGAAGTCGCAGGATCTCGACACCACGCGCCTCGCGGTCGACATGAAGGTGCTGATCGAGCAGATGCGGGAGCAGGTGCAGAACGTCGAATAGCGTTCGACGGCTTCCTCAGACTTCCGCCAAAGTCGCTTTAACTGCCTGAGTTCCGGTGTTTTTTGCCGGATTCGTCCACTATCGTCCAACCCGTTCTGGGTTGAACCTGTTGCTCGATCTGTAGCTGGTTTGTAGCTAGACGCGTGGCGATCGAGTTGGGATGGTGACGCTGGGGTGGGTGGAGGCGGAGATGCAGGGGTGGCTGGCAGGGCGCCTGGAGCACCACCAGGCTTGACCGGTGTAAGCTGCCGCCATCCGCTACCGGAGACTTCCCATGAGCGTTGCAGCCACCCCCAAACAGGAAGCCCTTGACGCCATTACCCGCCTACCCGACAGCGCCGACATGGACGAGATCATGTACCGGCTCTACGTGCTGGAGAACATCCGCCGGGGCCAGCGTGACGCCGACAACGGGGACAGCATCCCGCTCCAGGAACTGCGCCAAGAAATGCAGGCATGGTGAAGTGGACGCGCCACGCACGAACGCAGTTACGCGAAATCTACGACTACATCGCGCGTGATTCGCGCTTCTACGCCAAGCGCGTCGCGGATGCCCTGACTTCCCGCACGGATGGGCTGGACGAATTGCCGCGAAAGGGCCGCGTCGTTCCTGAACTGAACCTGGACACGGTGCGCGAATTGCCCGAATTCTCGTGGCGCATCCTCTACGAAATCCGCAGCGAGGGGAAACCCGCGCATATCGAAGTCCTGGCAGTCATTCACAAACGCCGGGATTTGCAGCCTGATGAGATTCCCCACGGGGAATTGGACCTGTAGCTGGCGATGTATCTGAACCGACCCTGAGCCGACCAAACCACCAACGAATCAAAACGGAAGCCTCTCCACCCGCGAGCAGGTGCAGAACATCGAATAGCTGCCGCGGCTTCCCGGGAGCTCCCAACTGAAATCGCACGCCCTTCTGAGTTCTGGTTGATTTTGACCCTTTTCGTCCGCTGGTCTCCAAGCCTGCCGACAGCTGTAAGCGCTGCGCGCTCTTGCGTCCGAAAGCGCTCGAATCCTGGATATCGCTGCTGCTGGGCATCGAACGCGGCGAGCGCAGGGTGGTGGCGCTCCGGCACAGGTTCTCGGCTGAACGCTAGTTGATGCCTCGGCGAAATGTAAGTCCTTCTGGCGACCGCGCAATCAGGTCATGGCATCAGTCTGCCAGCCAGTGTGCGACCGGCTGCGCGCCACGCTACCCGCATCTTTTCGGCAGGCCGGGCTCCATGCCGGCGCCGGCGCGCAGGTGCAGAACGTCGAATAGGTCCCAGGTCGTCTCATGATCAGCAGCGAGGCTGAAACTCGCCACGCCCGTTTCCGGTTCGAGTAAATACAGCTCATGTCAGATGTCGATCGGCAACATGTCCGCCTGTATCGCTCGCATGCGGAGGCCGATGACAGCGGTTACATGCCTGGAACGCCTGCGGAAAGGCTGTCCCAGGTGTGGGAATTGACACAGGAAGTGTGGTCTTTCCACCGGCTCGGCAATGCTGAACAACGATTACAAAGAGATGTTGCAGTGCTTGTCCGAGGAGCGGGTTGAGTACCTGCAGATCGGCGCCTACGCGCTGGCCGTCCACGGCTTCCCCCGCGCCGCCGGCGGCCGGCCGGCTCCCCGATGGCACACTCAATCGGCCGCTTCCACGAACTTCCGCAGCCGGTCCAGGGCGTCGTCCCACTGTGTCGAGATGGCCTGCAGATGGCGCTGCACCTCGGCCAGGCGTTTCGGCTGCAGTTGCCAGATGCGCTCGCGGCCGGCGCGCTCGCTGTCGATCAGGCCCGCCGCCTCGAGCGCGTTCAGGTGCTTGGTGACGGCCTGGCGCGAGATGCGCGCGCCTTCGCTGAGGCGCGAGACCGACAGCGGGCCCTCGCGGCACAGGCGGCTCACGATCCGCAGGCGCGCCGGATCGCCGAGCGCCGCGAAGACTGGCGCGGCGTCGATGAGCCTTGCCGCCGCGTACTGGCGCTTCACACGCGGCCTCTCGTGTGGGCCTCAGGCCATCCGCGCAAGGTACTTCTCGATGAGCCTCGCCTGATGCGCCCAGCCCTCCTTGTTCGCCTCGAAGGCCTCCGCGCGCCGCGCGAGCGGGATGCGGTCGAAGCCCGACTCGGCGATCGTCAGCATCGTGCCGCCGGCCACCGGCTCGAGTTCGAAGACGACCAGCGTCATCGGCTCGCTGGAATAGTCGGCCGGCTCGACGGCGTAGGGGTGCCAAAGGAAAGAGAAGCGCCGCATCGGCTCGACGTGCTCGATCCGGAACATGAATTCCTGGCCGGCATGGGGCTCCTGCATCTTCGCGACTTCGGGGTCCACCTGCGTCGGCGTGATCCTTCCTTTCAGGCAGGCACCGGGCGCGAACGGGCCGTCGAATTTCACGCCGAACCAGGTGCCGAAGTTCTCCGCATCGACGATCGCGCTCCAGACGCGCTCCACGGTCGCACGCAGCAGGACCTTCTTCTCGATGCGGTCGGTCGTGTCCGTCATCGTGCAACCTCCAGGTTGCAGATAGCGTAGCGTGCCCCGGCCGGATGCGCAACCTTGTGGTTGCATGATGAGCCGGCCCCGCGCGGCGGCGCGGCCGCCCCGATTCGGCGCGTGCGCCCGCCGTCAGCTCACTTGGTGGTGTAGCCGCCGTTGACGAGGATCGTCTGTCCGGTCATCCACCAGCCGTCGGTCACGAGGAAGCGGATATAGGGCACGATGTCCTCGATGTCGGTCAGGCCGGTCTTCGAGAACTTCGACAGCGCGGCGGCCGTCTTGTGATAGGCCTGCGCGTCGGCGCTCTCCTGGCCGTAGAAGAACGGCGTATCCATCGGGCCGGGGCCGATCGCCGTCACTGAAATCCCGCGATCGCCGAGTTCCTTCGATGCCGCGCGCGTGAAATGCTCGACCGGTGCCTTGGTCCCGGCATAGCTCGCATAGAACGGCGTGAAGGCGCCGAGCAGCGAAGTGACGAGCGTGCAGAGCTTGCCGTCGTCGTTCAGATGGCGGCCCGCTTCCTTGATGAAGAAGAACGCGGACTTGGCATTGACCGCGCTCATCTCGTCGTATTCGGCCTCGGAAGTTTCCGCGATCGGCTTCTTCAGCACCTTGCCGACAGTGTTGATGGCGATGTCGGGCCGGCCGAGGGCGGCGACCGCATCGGCAAACAACTTCCCGACGGCGCCGGCGGTTGTCAGGTCGGCCTGGAAAGCCGCGGCACGCGCACCGGCCGCTTTGACGGCGGCGACAGTCGCCTCGGCTTCGGCCTTCGTGGCCGCGCTGTTGTAGTGGATCGCGATCGCCTTCGCGCCGTGCGCCGCGAAGTCGCGGGCGATCAGCCCACCGAGATTCTTGGCGCCACCGGCGATGATGACGGTCTTGCCCTTCAGGGAATGGTCGGCCATGGATCGCGCCTCCGCAGCGTTGTGGAAGCCCAATTTATCGTCCAGAATTCTGAGATAAAGCTGGAGTTTCTGACATCATATATCAGTAATTTCGCACAATCGGCGGCAGTCCGTGGACCGGATCGATCTGTTTCGCATCTTTGCCCGCGTCGTCGAGACGGCGAGTTTCACGCGCGCCGCTGAAACCTTGAGGCTGCCCCGGTCGTCCGTGTCGGCGGCCGTCATCGAACTGGAGGCACGCGTCGGTGCGCGGCTGCTCCATCGCACGACGCGCAAAGTGTCGGTCACACAGGATGGAAGCGCGTTCTACGAGCGCTGTCTGCGGGCCATCGCCGAAGTCGAGGAAACCGAGAGCCTCTTCCGGCAGGGCAGCGCCAAGCCCTCCGGCAAGCTGCGCATCGACGTGCCCGGCCGCATCGGGCGCCTCGTCATTGCGCCGGCGCTGCCGGCCTTCCTCGATGAATTCCCGGACATTGACCTCGAACTCGGCATCACCGACCGGGCCGTCAACCTGGTCGAGGAGCGCGTCGATTGCGCGCTGCGCGTCGGGCCGCTCGCGGATTCAGGACTGATCGCGAGGCCGGTCGGCGAATTGCCGCTCATCAACGTGGCCAGCCCCGGCTATCTCGCCCGGCATGGCATGCCGCGGACTCCCGATGATCTCGCCAGGCACTGGGCCGTGAACTACGCCTCGCCGTCGACGGGGCGCATCGAGTCCTGGGAATGGATGGACGACGCCGCGACGCGGGCCGTGCCGATGCGCAGTCGCGTGACCGTCAACAGCGCCGAAGCCTATATCGCCTGCTGCGTGGCGGGACTCGGCCTGATCCAGATCCCGGCGTACGACGTGCGGAGCCATCTGGATACCGGTGAGCTGGTGGAAGTCATGCCGGAGCATCGGGCCGCGCCGCTGCCGATGACGATCCTCTATCCGCATCGCCAGCATCTTTCCCGCCGGCTGCAGGTGTTCGTGGATTGGCTGGAAGAACTCATGACTGATGTGGTTATCCGGTAGGATGCGTTGGAAGCTCACCTGACCTGCGGGGTCAGTCGTCCTCGTCCCGCCTGCGCTCCGCCGTGAGCCACACGAGCGCCACCGTGCGCGCGACCGCCATCAGCTCACCGAGCATCGCCTTGTGCTCGCGGGCACCCGGCCCGTGGCGGCGTGCAACCCACGGCAGGCGTGGCTGCTCGATCGGCGTGAGCCTCGTCTTCGCCGATTCGTAGAGCCACTTCCATATCTTCGTCGCCTGCGCGGGCCGCCGCGCAACGGCGACGGTCAGGACGAGTACGTTCTCCGGCGAGACGAAAGTGATGACGGCGACGTCCTGCGTCGCACCAGACGCCTCGCCATCGGACATCACGACGCCGACGTTCATCCGGTAGCCGCAGGGCGTATGCGCCGCGATCTGCGGCAATGGCAGCCAGGTCTCGTCCGGACCTTCGTAGAGCACGCGGTAGCAGGACTGCTGGTCCGCGGCGCTGATGTCACTGAAGGAGAGCGGCTCGACGATGCCGGTGTCGAGATCCGCCAGCCGCAGGAATGCCGACGGCGGCGTACGCCCGGCATCGACCTGCGCCGACCGGGGCGCGGGTACTGATTCCCGCAGACCGCCCAGCGCAGCACCCGACGAACCGAGCGCCAGCGGTCGCTCGAGCACGGCGGCCACTTTCGCGCGGCTGCGCGGCTTGCGCGCCTCCCTGATAGCAGCGAGCGCCTCGAGCGCGCCCATCGGCAACGCAATCAGGGATTCCTCTTCCTGCCTCGCGTCGGGATTGATGCGCACCAGCGTCACGAGCGAGCGCTCGGCGATGCGCTCGCCGAGGCGACGGATCGTCGGCAGCGCCTTGCCCGCGCCGAGTTCGAGGATCACGAGACGCCGGCCGCGCACCTGCGCGAGCCATTGGTCGAAGCGCCGTCCCTGTTCGCACGCGACGGCATCGACCCAGCGCGTGTCGTTGAACATCAGCACGTTCGGCCGCGCGAGCGCGCCGCACGCGGGACAGCGCGGCAGCTCGCCCTGGGCGGTAAGCGTCTCGAGATCGATGCGCAGGTCCGGCAGCTCCGCCAACCACACTTCGTCGCGGCACGGCTCGACACACTGCAGCCGATGGATGTTGCCGTGCAGTTCGTAAACGCCGCGCTCGGCGCAGCCCGCCGCCGCAAAATGGCCATCGACGTTCGAGGTAACGACGAAGCCACCGGCGGGCATCGCCGACATCCACTCGCGCAGCAGCTCGTGGCCCGCGTGCGGCGTGGCCTGCCGATAAAGCTGCGCGCGATGCCCGTACCACGCCCAGGCCATCTGCGGTTTCTCCACGAACCAGTACGGCTGCGCCATACGCTCGAACGGGATGCCGAGCTTCTCGAGTGGCGGATAGGCGCGCCAGAAGCCCTTGTTGCCGCGATAGTCCGGCAGGCCGGAGTCGACGCTCATGCCGGCACCGGCGGTGACCAGCAGCGCTTCGGCCTTGCCCAGCGCCCGCGCGACTTCACGAACCCGCCGGAGGATGTGATCTGCAGGCATACCCCTGAGAGTATCAGGCGGAATTCGCGATCATGCTGCGGCAAACTTCGCTCAGCGCGGCGAGGTGCCGGTTCTTGACCGAGTTATTTTGTGGGCAATTGACCAGAAACTGCTCTTGCGCGCGAGTATGTCCGGCACCAGAATTCCTGCCTGTAACAAGCGGCTGCTTGGTGGGTGCCATGTAAGAGGGGTTCGTCCCCCACCTGCCAAGTGGCCATTTTTTTCGGCAAAGGGATGTCACTCAGCTACGCCATGTTGCTCGACGGTGGGTTCCTGCGTCGCAAGCTCGGGTCAACCAGATCTCCCGCCACCGCCAAGACTATCGCCGGCTTTGCCAAGTCGGTTCAGCTGCTCTCCTGTCTATCCGGCATGCGCCTTCATCGCATCTATTATTACGATGCCAGGCCGCTCGATGGCGTGGCGAACGTGCCGTTGGGCGGCGGCCAGAGGGATTTTGGCGCCAGTGAACTGGCCATACAGAATCGCAGCATACAGTCAGAGCTCCCGAGAGAAGCTTTCTTCGCACTCCGCTTTGGTGAGCTTTCACACGACGGATGGCACCTGAAGCCTCGCATCCAGAATCGACCGGGCCCAACGGTACAGATCTCGGCGGCGGACTTTAAGCCCACCATTCGGCAAAAAGGTGTGGACATGCGCATCGGGCTCGACATCGCGAGCCTCACGCTAAAGCGCCAGGCGAGTGTCATTGTCCTGGCCACGGCAGACAGCGACTTCATTCCCGCAATGAAATTTGCGAGACGAGAAGGCGCGCAACTATTCCTGGTAACCCTTGGTCACGGAGTCAAGGAGGGAATGCGCGAGCACGCCGATCTGGTGATCGACACAAAGCCGGCGACGGAGGATCGGGCAACCGACCCAGGCTGATATCAATCCTCTTCTTCGTCGCCCTCCGCACCCTCATTCCAGACGCAGGACGGCGTCTACGTCATGGAAACGAAGATACGGTCGAAACCCAGAGGAGATTGCCGGGATTTTCCACCATGCCGCGCCGCAGCGCGCAGGGACCACGCCACCATTCGCGCCCCCCGCGGCCTTGAAATGCAGCCAGCCGCACCCACCTCTAGAGCATCGGGCGCACGGACGGCCGCCGACGGGTTCGCTGACGAACCCGCGCGCGCGTCCCGAGTCCCTTCGAGACACGGCTTCATTTTTAGGAGTAATGCCATGCCACGCTTGTCTGTCTACGACCCCTTCGCCGAGGTGTTCCCGGAGCTGTTCCGCAGCGTGCTGCAGCCGATTCGCGCGACGGCCGCCGAGGCCCTCGAGATCAAGGTCGATGTGAAGGAGACGGATGCCGAGTACTCGGTCGAGGCCGAGATGCCCGGTGTGAAGAAAGAGGACATCCACGTCCAGATCGACGGTAACCGCGTCGCGATCCAGGCCGAGACCAAGCGCGAGTCGGAGCAGAAGGACGGCGAGCGCGTGCTGCGCAGCGAGCGCTACTACGGCTCGGTCGCCCGCAGCTTCACGCTGGCCTCGGAGATCGACGAGTCCAAAGTCAGGGCGAAGATCGACAACGGCGTACTGTCGCTGGCGCTGCCGAAGAAGAAGGCACCGACGGCGAGGCGCATCACGGTCGAGTAAGTTCCGGGCATCGCGCGGCGGGCGGCTAGTGGCCGTCCGCCGTAGCGGCCTCGCGCCCGCAGCGCGCATCCCGCGGCGATTCCTGCCGAAGGGTTCGATTGCGACTCGTCAAGGAGAGTCCTGCGCGAATAGACTCGCGCCTCCGGATTCCTTCCGGCCACCGGTACGACGCGAACGATGCCCGATACCCCCACCACGCCCCGCGGCCGCCTGTACGTGATCGCCGCCCCGTCGGGCGCCGGCAAGACGAGCCTCGTCAAGGCGCTGCTCGAGCGCCGGCCCGAGCTCGAGGTTTCGGTGTCGTACACGACGCGCAAGCCGCGGCCGAACGAGGTCGACGGCCGCGACTACTCCTTCATCACGCCGGAGCGCTTCCGGGAACTGATCGCCGCCGACGCGCTGCTCGAGCACGCCGACGTGTTCGACAATCACTACGGCACGGGTCGCGAGCGGGTCGAGCGCGCGCTCGCCGCCGGGCGCGACGTGATCCTCGAGATCGACTGGCAGGGCGCGCGGCAGGTGCGGCGCCGGATGCCGGAGTGCAGGACGATCTTCGTGCTGCCGCCGTCGCGCGCCGAGCTCGAGCGGCGGCTGCGCGCGCGGCGCACCGACGACGACGCGGTGATCGCGCGGCGGCTGCGCGACGCGGTCACCGACATGTCGCACTGGACGGAGTTCGATTACGTGATCGTCAACGACGACTTCGAGACCGCGGTCGAGGCGCTCGGCGAAATCGTCAGCCGGCGGGGCGACGCCCACGGCGCGAAGCGGCCGGATCTCGAGGCACTGGCGAGCGACCTGCTCGCCGAGCGCGGGCCGCCTGCGGTATAGTGACCGACCTTTCGTGCCAAATTGCCCAGGTTGAACCATGGCCCGCGTGACCGTCGAAGACTGCCTCCAGAACGTCGATAACCTGTTCCAGCTGGTGCTGCTCGCCTCGCAGCGCGCGCGCCGGCTCGCCAACGGCGCCGAGCCCACGATCCCGTGGGAAAACGACAAGCCGACCGTGGTCGCGCTGCGCGAGATCGCCGAAGGCACGATCACGGCCGAGATGCTGAAGGAGCCCGAGCCCGAGATCGAAGTGCCGGTGCCCGACGCCGACAACCAGTCGATGTTCCGCGCGCCCCAGTTCGGCCTGGGAGACTGACGGCCGCCCAGCGCCCGATGGACTACGCGTCTTCGCTGTTGGGACTGCTTCCCGGCGGAAGGCGCACCCCGGGCCTTCGTGACCTGCTGAGCCAGGTCGCCACCTACCTGCCGCCCGACCAGGTCGAACGCATCCGCGAGGCCGCGGAGTTCGGCGCGACCGCGCACCAGGGCCAGAAGCGCCTGTCGGGCGAGCCCTACATCGCCCATCCGGTCGCGGCTGCCGACCTCCTCGCCGACCTCTATCTCGACGCTGACACGATCATCGCGGCGATCCTGCACGACGTGATCGAGGACACGCCGATCGCGAAGGAGCAGCTCGCCGAGCGCTTCGGCGCCGAGGTCGCCGAGATCGTCGACGCGGTCACCAAGCTCGACCAGATCAAGTTCAAGAACCGCGAGGAGGCGCAGGCCGAGAGCTTCAGGAAGATGCTGCTCGCGATGGTGCGCGACCTGCGCGTGATCCTCGTCAAACTCGCCGACCGCACGCACAACATGCGCACGATCGACGCGATGGCGCCGGCGCGGCGCCGCGCGATCGCGCGCGAGACGCTCGAGATCTACGCGCCGATCGCCGAGCGGCTCGGCCTCTACAGCATGAAGCTCGAGCTCGAGGATCTCGGCTTCCAGGCCGCGCACCCGCAGCGCTACCGCGTGCTCGAGCGCGCACTCAAGCGCGCGCGCGGCAACCAGAAGGAGTTCCTCGGCAAGATCGCCGCGCAGCTGCGCACCGCGTTCGGCAAGGCCGGCATCGAGGCGAAGGTGGAGACGCGCGAGAAGCACCTGTACAGCATCTACCGGAAGATGCAGCGCAAGCGCTCGACGCTGGCCGACATCGTCGACGTGTACGGCCTCAGGATCGTCGTCGACACGGTCGACACCTGCTACCGCGCGCTCGGCATCGTGCACAGCGTCTACAAGCCGATGCCGGGGCGCTTCAAGGACTACATCGCGATCCCGCGCGTCAACGGCTACCAGTCGCTGCACACGACGCTGTTCGGGCCGAACGGCGTGCCGATCGAAGTGCAGATCCGCACCGCCGACATGCACGTGGTGGCCGAGTCCGGCATCGCCGCGCACTGGAAGTACAAGGCCGGCGACATGAGCAGCGCGCAGCGCGAGCGCACACGCGAGTGGCTGTCGAATCTCGTCGAGATGCAGGGCGAGGGCAGCTCCGAGGAATTCCTCGAGAGCGTCAAGGTCGACCTGTTCCCCGACAAGGTCTACGTGTTCACGCCCAAGGGCGAGATCCTGCGCCTGCCGCGCGGTGCGACCGTGGTCGACTACGCGTACGCGGTGCACACCGGCGTCGGCAACCGCTGCGTGGCGGCCAAGGTCGACCGGCGCCTCGCGCCGCTGCGCACGGTGCTGCGCAACGGCCAGACGGTCGAGATCATCACCGCCAAGGGCGCGATGCCGAACCCGGCGTGGGTCAATTTCGTCGTCAGCGCGAAGGCGCGCAGCGCGATCCGCCAGTACCTGCGCGGGCTGCGTCGCTCCGAGGCGATCGAGCTCGGCACGCGGCTGCTGTCGCAGGCGCTCGCGGAGTTCAAGACGACACTCGAGGACGTGAGCCCGGCGACGATGCAGGCCGCGCTCGGCGAGCTCGGCATGAAGGACCGCGACGAGCTCTACGAGAAGATCGGTCTCGGCGAGCGGCTCGCACCGCTGATCGCGCGCCGCCTGCTGCCGGCGACGCAGGAGGAGACGCCAGGCGGCCTGCCGCCGCCGCTCGCGATCGCAGGCACCGAAGGCCTGCTGGTCAGCTATGCGCGCTGCTGCTTCCCGATCCCGAACGATCCGATCATCGCCTTCCTGTCGACCGGCCGCGGCATCGTCGTGCACCGCGAGGACTGCGTGAACGTCGAGGACTACCGCAAGCACCCGGAGAAATGGCTGCCGGTCGTCTGGGAGAACACCGCCGAGCGCACTTTCGTGTCGCGCATCCGCGTCGACGTCACCAACCGGATGGGCGTGCTCGCCGCGGTCGCCGCGTCGATCTCGACCACCGAGACCAACATCGAGCACGTCTCGATCGAGGAACGCGACAGCGAGATGTCGGTGCTGGTGTTCGAGGTGCGGGTGCGCGACCGCAAGCACCTCGCCAGCCTGATGCGCACGATCCGGCGCATGCCCGATGTGCTGCGCGTCAATCGTACAATCGCCGCTCACTCAGCTTCGAAGGCACGCACATGACCCGCAAGACGATCCACACCGACCTGGCACCCAAGGCAATCGGCACCTACTCGCAGGCCGTGCGCGCGGGCGACACGCTGTACATCTCCGGACAGATACCGATCGACCCCGCCACCGGCGCGATGGTCGAGGGCGACATCGCCGCCGAGATCCGCCGCTGCTTCGAGAACGTCAAGGCGATCGCGCAGGCCGCCGGCGCAGGCCTCGACCGCGCGGTGAAGTTCACGGTGTTCCTGACCGACTTCGCGCACTTCGCGAAGGTGAACGAGATCATGGCGACCTACGTCGACGAACCCTACCCGGCGCGCGCGGCGATCGGCGTCGCCCAGCTGCCGAAGGGGGCACGCGTCGAGATCGAATGCGTGCTGCACCTCGGTTGACGAGCACCGAGCAGCGCCCGGTCACGACGCTGCGCGGTGTAGGCCCGGCGCTCGCCGGGCGGCTCGCGCACCTCGGCGTCACGCAGGTCCAGGACCTGCTGTTCATCCTGCCGCGCGCCTACGAGGACCGCACGCGCACGGTGCCGATCGGCTCGCTGCTGCCCGGCCAGCGCGCGGTGATCGAGGGCGAGATACAGCTCACCGAAGTCACGTTCCGCCGGCGGCGCCAGCTGCTCTCGCGCCTGGCCGACGGCTCGGGGCACGTGATCCTGCGCTTCTTTCATTTCTCGGCGGCCCAGCAGCACAACCTCGCGCGCGGCGCGCGCCTGCGCTGCTTCGGCGAAGTGCGCCGCGGCCCGCTCGGGCTCGAGATCGTGCATCCCGAATACCAGCACGTCGCCGCCGGCGGCGCGCCGCTCGAGGAAACGCTGACGCCGATCTACCCGACGACCGAAGGGGTCGCGCAAGGGCGGCTGCGCGCGCTGATCGGCCAGGCGCTCGAGGAGCTGCACCGCGCTGGCGTGCGCGAGTGGCTGCCCGCGCCGCTGCTCGAGTCGCTGCACTTGCCGACGCTGTCGCGCTCGCTCGAGTATGTGCACCATCCGCCGCGCGACGCGCGGCTCGAAGTGCTCGCCGCCGGGCGCCACCCGGCGCAGCGCCGGCTCGCGTTCGAGGAGCTGCTCGCGCACACGCTCGCGCTGAAGCTCGCCAAGCGCGAGCTGCAGTCCGCGCCCGCCGCGCCGCTTGCCGATCCGGCCGGCCTCGAGGCGCGCTTTGTCGCGGCGCTGCCGTTCACGCTGACCGGCGCGCAGCAGCGCGTGCGGCGCGAGATCGGCGCCGATCTGGCGCGCGCGCAGCCGATGCTGCGACTCGTGCAGGGCGATGTCGGCAGCGGCAAGACCGCGGTCGCGGCGGCGGCGGCGGCACGCGCGGTCGGCAGCGGCCTGCAGGCCGTGCTGATGGCACCGACCGAGCTGCTCGCCGAACAGCACTGGCGCAGCTTCGATGCGTGGTTCCGTCCGCTCGGCCTGCCGGTCGCGCACCTCAGCGGCTCGAAGCCGGCGCGCGCGCGCTCGAGCGCGCTCGAGACGATCGCCTCGGGCGAGGTGCAGCTGATCGTCGGCACGCATGCGCTGTTCCAGCAGGGGATCGAGTTCGCGCGGCTCGCGCTCGTGATCGTCGACGAGCAGCATCGCTTCGGCGTGCGCCAGCGGCTCGCGCTGCGGGAGAAGGGCGACCGCGGCGGCCTGACGCCGCACCAGCTGATCATGACCGCGACACCGATCCCGCGCACGCTCGCGATGACCGCCTGTGCCGATCTCGACGTCTCGACGATCGACGAGCTGCCGCCCGGACGCACGCCGGTGAAGACCGTCGCGGTCGTCGAGGAGCGGCGCGCCGAAGTCGTCGAGCGCATCGCCGCGGCCTGCCGCGAGGGCCGGCAGGTCTACTGGGTCTGTCCGCTGATCGAGGAATCCGACGAGCTGCGCTACCAGGCGGCCGAGGAGACCGCGTCACAGCTCGCCGAGGCGCTGCCCGACGTGCGGCTCGGCCTCGTGCACGGGCGCATGCCGGCGGCGAAGAAGGAGCAGGCGATGGCGGCGTTCGAGGCCGGGCGCATCCAGCTGCTCGTCGCGACCACCGTGATCGAGGTCGGCGTCGACGTACCGAACGCGACGCTGATGGTGATCGAGAACGCCGAGCGCATGGGACTCGCGCAGCTGCACCAGCTGCGCGGGCGCGTCGGCCGCGGCGCGCTCGAGAGCAGCTGCGTGCTGCTCTACCGCCAGCCGCTGTCGCAGATCGCGCGCGAGCGGCTGCGCGCGATCCGCGAGACCAGCGACGGCTTCGTGATCGCGCAGCGCGACCTCGAGCTGCGCGGCCCCGGCGAACTGCTCGGCACGCGCCAGACCGGGCTCGCGCAGCTGCGCGTCGCCGACCTCGCGCGCGACGCCGACCTGCTGCCCCGCGTGCAGCAGGCCGCCGACCTGATCCTGCGCGAGCACGCGGATCGCATCGCACCGCTGACCGCGCGCTGGATAGGTGAAGGCGAACGCTACGGCCGCGTAGGCTGAGCGGCGCGCAGCGCGGTGCGACCCGGCATCACGCGAGCCGCCGGTCGCCGGTCCGCGGCCTCGCGTGGAGAGCGCCGAGCGGCGGCGAGCAGCGCTCGGCGCACCGCGAGGGTCCTGCTGCCGCAGTTCAAATTCCCGCCGGGCGCCGTCGTCGCGAGGGCACACCGCCGAAGGCGGTGCGCTCGACCCGCGAGGCCGCGGACCGGCGACCGGCGGCTCGCGCGCGACAGGCCGACCGACCGGATATCATGACGCCCCACCATGACGCCGACGCCAGAGACCCCGCCGACCCCCGCAGAGCCCGACACGCCAGCCATGTGGCTGCCAGCCAGCGCACTCGACTGCTACGAGGGCGACGCAGCCCTGCGCTCCTGGCTGCGCACGCCCGGCCTGCTGACCGAGCGCGTGCGCGCCGCGAGCGGTGCGACCTTCGCACTGCAGGTGTTCGCCGAGGACACGCGCCACGGCGAGCACCGCCGCGCGATCGCGCTCGGCCCGCGCGAGGCGCCGTGGATCTACGCCGAGACCGCGATTCCCGACGCGACACTCGCGCGCGAACCCTGGCTCGCGCGGATCGGCACAGTGTCGCTCGGCGAGGCGCTCACGGCGCACGGCGACGTCACCCGCTCCGGGTTCTCCTATGCACGGCTCACACCCGACGTGCCGCTGCTCGCGCGGGCGGCCGAGCGTGCGCCGTTCGCGCCGCAACCGCTGTGGGTGCGCCGCTCGGAATTCGCCGTGCGGGGCGCGCCGCTGACCGTGCAGGAAGTATTCCTGCCGGCCATCGGCCGCGGCGGCGCGGCCGCCGGCGCGCCGCGGGTGGCATGGCGCGCGTGACATGAACGCCGGCCTCGCGCGCCGTCTCGAGGCCTACGCGCAGCTGATGCGGCTCGATCGGCCGATCGGCACCTGGCTGCTGCTGTGGCCGGTGCTGTGGGCGCTGTGGATCGCCGGCGAGGGGCACCCGCCGCAGCGCGTGTTCATCATCTTCGTGCTCGGCGTCGTCGTGATGCGCGCCGCCGGCTGCGTGATCAACGACTTCGCCGACCGCGACATCGACCCGCAGGTCAAGCGCACGCGCGAGCGGCCGCTCGCCGCGCGCCGCGTGTCGCCGCACGAGGCGCTCGTGCTGTTCGGCGCGCTGATCGCGATCGCGTTCTTCCTCGTCACGCGGCTCGATCCGCTGACGATCAAGCTGTCGGTCGTCGGCGCGCTGCTCACGGTCAGCTACCCGCTGATGAAGCGCTGGTTTCCGCTGCCGCAGTTCTATCTCGGCCTGTCGTTCGGCGGCTGGGGCATCCCGATGGCCTTCGCCGCGACGCTCGGCACGATCCCGCGGGTCGGCTGGGTGCTGTTCCTCGCCGCGGTGCTGTGGGCGATGGTCTACGACACGCTCTATGCGATGGTCGATCGCGAGGATGACCTGAAGCTCGGCGTGAAATCGAGCGCGCTGCTGTTCGCCGACCTCGACAAGCTGATGATCGGCGTGATGCAGCTGATGATGCTCTATGCGCTACTGCTCGCGGGGCGCAGCATGGAGCTCGGCGCGTGGTACCGCGCGGGGCTCGCCGGCGCCGCGCTGTGTTTCGCGTGGCAGCAATGGCTGATCCGCCGCCGCGAGCCGGCCGCGTGCTTCCAGGCCTTCCTGAACAACAACTACGCCGGCATGGCGATCTTCCTCGGCATCCTGCTCGACTACACCTTCCGCGGCTGAGCGCGGCGGCAGCGCGCGGGCCGCGACCCACAGTTCGACACTGGCGACCCCGGCCTCGAGCAGTGCGCGGGTCGCCTCGCGCGCGGTGCTGCCGGTCGTCAGCACGTCGTCGACGAGCGCGAGGCGCAGGCCCGCGAGCCGCGCACGCGGCGACGCGCGAAACGCGCCGGCGACATTGCCGGCCCGCGCCGCGCCGCGCAGATGGCTCTGCTCGGCGGTGGCGCGACGACGCTCGAGGGCGCCGGCGGCGAGCCGCAGCCCGAGGCTACGCGCAGCGTGACCGCCGATGACGGCGGCCTGGTTGAAGCCGCGTTCGAGATGGCGGGCGCGGTGCAGCGGCACCGGCACCACGACATCGGGCAGCGGCACGGCGTGAGCCGCGCGCTCGCGGGCGATCAGCATGCCGAGCAGCCGGCCGCAGGCCGCGTCCCCGTGGAACTTGAGCGCGCGCACGCAGTGATCGATCGGGTAGTCGTAGCGGTAGGGCGCGACGAGCAGCGACCAGGGCGGCGCGCCGGCGGTGGGGCGCCGCTCGAGTGGGCCGCGGCAGGCGGGCAGTTCGCGGTCGCAGTCGATACACAGATCGAGCGCACGGCCCGCGCGATCGACGCGCCCGGCGGCCCCGCACAGCGCGCAGGTGGGCGGCATGCAGAACCGCTCGAGGCTCGCGAGCCAACGCCCGATTGTCGACCTGCAAGCCTCGATTTGGTTGACAGTCGGCAGGAGCCTCGGGAACATGCCGCGAGTGTCGCGGCGGGTCTGGCCCGTGTCGCGCCGTCAATCTGCCCTCTTTGCCGGGAAATGCGATGAACTGGACCCCCGCCGAGGTCGAACGGCTGTTCGCGCTGCCGTTCGTCGATCTGATTTACGCCGCGCAGCAGGTGCAT
>JAHCAN010000037.1 GCA_019634915.1 Steroidobacteraceae bacterium
GTCGATCACGGTATCGAAGCCGTTACCGAGGAAGAAGCCCCGCATATTGTCGAAGTGCGATTCACCGCCGTAGACGAACTCGCTGGTGTAGCCCGAGCGCCGCAGCACCGATGCCAGCGTCGCGAAGTCCCGCTGCGATTTCTGCAGCTTCACGACGCTCAGGGCCGGCGTGGGCGGGAACCCCGAGACGACCGCCTCGATGCCACGGACCGAGCGCGTGCCGGTCGCGTAGAGTTGTCTGAACCAGACGCCCTGGTCGGCGAAACGGTCGAGGTTCGGCGTAATCGCGCGGCCCCCGAGCCGGCCGACAAACCCCGCACCCAGGCTTTCCTCGAGCACGATGACCAGGTTGAGCGGCTTGTTGCGCCGTACGCTGGCCCTCTGCCGCCGCAGAGTCGGTCGCCCGGCTGAAATGAAATGGGCCGCGGGCACACCCATGCCGTCGCGGACCCGCCGTGTCATCTCATCCAGGGACATGCTGCCGTAAACCGCGCTGGTGAGGCGCTCGTTCGCAAGGCCATAAATCGCCGACAGAACAGTATATGCAGAGTTCGGCACGAGGCTGTTGACCATCGCATCGTCGCAAATGGCAAAGGACGCGAGATTCGCGGGGCGATGCTGGAGACTCGACCGGATCATTGCAAACGACACGATGGCCGCGAGCGGCCAGACGAGCAGCACCGTTGCCGGGCGCCAGGTGGCGACGTGGCCGACATATCCCATGAAGTGACGGACAACGATCAGGCCCAGTGCCACGACGCCGAGAGCTGCGCACAGCAGCAGGGCACGATAGCCGCTCCACAGCATCGCGAACATTTCGCGGGGATAGACGAGGTACTCGACGAACAGCCGGTTCGGCCGGCCGTCGTACTCGAGGATGAACTGCGGAGTGACGATCTCGAGGAACAGGGCTGCAATCAGCCCGATGGCCAGCCACGCGTTGCACAGCCGCGTCCACGCCGACAGGAACCCCGTGACCGCGAACAGCGGCATGAGTATGAGCGCCGGCGCCGCGATCAGGCCAAGGGTCATCAGGTCATTGCGCAGGCCCTGCAGCAGTATGAGGAGCCAGGAATCGATCGCGCTGACTCTCGACCATTGCCACGCCAAGAGCCCCGCGCGGGACGCGCCGAGCGCGACAATCCCCAGCAGGATGAAGCCGACGATCGGCGCAAAGGGACCGAGGCGCCGCAGAGCGCCGTGTAGCTGGATCATGTCCTCCCCTTGCGAAGCCCGCCGCCGGGCGCTTGTATATCATGGCCAGCCGGGTCGCCCGCTCATGCTCACCGCAGGTTCTCACGCGGCCGCTATACTTGGCGGCTATTCATGAGTCATTCCGTCCGCACGCCCCCCCGCACGTTCCAGGACCTGATCTTCGCCCTGCAGCAGTACTGGGCGGAGCAGGGCTGCGTGATCCTGCAGCCCTACGACATGGAAGTCGGCGCCGGCACCTTCCACACGGCGACTTTCCTGCGCTCGATCGGCCCGGAGCCCTGGAGCGCGGCCTACGTGCAGCCCTCGCGCCGGCCGACCGACGGCCGCTACGGCGAGAACCCGTTCCGGCTGCAGCACTATTACCAGTTCCAGGTGGTCATCAAGCCCTCGCCGCTGCCGATCCTCGATCTGTATCTCGATTCGCTGCGCATGCTCGGCTTCGACCCGCTCGTGCACGACATCCGCTTCGTCGAGGACAACTGGGAATCACCCACACTCGGCGCCTGGGGCCTCGGCTGGGAAGTGTGGTTGAACGGCATGGAGATCACGCAGTTCACCTATTTCCAGCAGGTCGGCGGGCTCGATTGCCGGCCCGTCACCGGCGAGATCACTTACGGGCTCGAGCGCCTCGCGATGTACCTGCAGGGTGTCGAGAGCGTGTTCGATCTCGTCTGGACCGACGGCCCGCTCGGCCGCGTGACCTACGGCGACGTGTTCCACCAGAACGAGGTCGAGCAGTCGAAGTACAACTTCGAGCTCGCCGACACCGCGGTACTGTTTCGCCGCTTCGATGAGCACGAGAACGCCTGCAACCAGCTCCTCGAGGCGAAGCTCGCGCTGCCGGCCTACGAGCAGGTGCTGAAGGCCTCGCACACCTTCAACCTGCTCGATGCGCGCAAGGCGATCTCGGTGACCGAGCGCCAGCGCTTCATCCTGCGCGTGCGCACGCTCGCGCGCGGCGTCGCACAGGCCTATTACGAGAGCCGCGAGGCGCTCGGCTTCCCGATGCTGAAGGCGGACGCGCGATGAGCGCGCGCGATTTCCTCGTCGAGATCGGTACCGAGGAGCTGCCGCCGAAGGCGTTGCCCGAGCTCGAGCGTGCGTTCCGCGACGGCGTGGCCGCCGGCGTCGACGCGGCGGGGCTCACGCACGGCGCGATCGAGTCGTTCGCGGCACCCAGGCGCCTCGCCGTGCTGGTGCGTGCGCTCGCGACGCGCCAGCCGGAGCAGCAGATCAGGCGGCGCGGGCCGCCGGTCAGCGCGGCCTTCGACGCGGCCGGCCAGCCGACGCGTGCGGCGAGTGCGTTCGCCGACAGCTGCGGCGTGGGCCTCGGCGAGCTGACGCGCGTGCGCGAAGGCAAGGGTGAGTTCCTGTTCTATTCGGGCCGCAAGGCGGGCGCGGAAACTGCCACGCTGCTGCCGGCCATCGTGCAGGCAGCGCTCGACCAGCTGCCGATCCCGAGGCGCATGCGCTGGGGCGCGGGTGACGCGCAGTTCGTGCGGCCGGTGCACTGGATCGTGCTGCTGTTCGGCGGCGAAGCGCTGCCGGTCACGCTGCTCGATACCGCAGCGGGCAATGCGACGCGCGGCCACCGCTTCCACGCACCGGCGCCGATCGCGCTCGCCGCACCGGCCGACTACGCGGACGCACTGCGCAGCCGCGGCAAGGTGCTGGCGAGTTTCGGCGAGCGGCGCGAGAAGATCCGCGCGGGCGTCGAGGCCGCGGCCGCCGGCATCGGCGGACGCGCGATCCTCAACGAGTCGCTGCTCGATGAAGTGACCGCGCTGGTCGAATGGCCGGTCGCGGTGACCGGCCGCTTCGAGGACCGCTTCCTCGAGCTGCCGCGCGAGCTGCTGATCTCGACGTTGCAGGACCACCAGCGCTACTTCGCGGTCGAAGACGCGGACGGCCGGCTCACGCCGTGGTTCATCACGGTGAGCAACATCGAAAGCCGCGAGCCCGCGCAGGTACGCGCGGGCAACGAACGGGTCGTGCGCCCGCGGCTCGCGGACGCCGCGTTCTTCTGGCAGCAGGACCGCCGCGAGCCGCTGGCCGCCCGCCTGCCCGGGCTCGACGCCGTGACTTTCCAGGCGAAGCTCGGCTCGCTCGGCGCCAAGGCGAAGCGCATTGTTGCTATTTCAGAATCAATAAGCACTTTTCTTGGCTGGAATGTCGCGCCAGCAGCGCGTGCGGCCTTGCTGGCCAAGTGCGACCTGCTGACCGCGCTGGTCGGCGAGTTCCCCGACCTGCAGGGCATCATGGGGGCCTACTACGCGGCCGCCGACGGCGAGCCGGCGGTGGTCGCCGCCGCGATCCGCGAGCACTACCTGCCGCGCGGCGCCGGCGACGCGCTGCCGGAAACCGGACCCGGCACCGCGGTCGCACTCGCCGACCGGCTCGATACGCTCGCGGGGATTTTCGCGATCGGCCAGAAGCCGACCGGAACCCGCGACCCGTTCGGCCTGCGCCGCGCCGCGATCGGCGTGCTGCGCATCCTGATCGAGAAGCGGATCGACCTCGATCTGCGCGCAGTGATCGATGCGGCGGTCGCGCTGCAGCCGGTGCGCAGCACCAGCGCCGCCGACGAGGTCTACGGCTACGTGATGGAGCGGCTGCGTGCCTACTACCTCGAGCAGCCGGGCACGCGCTACACGACCGAAATGATCGACGCGGTGCTCGCAACCGCGCCGCGCGCGCCGCTCGATTTCGATGCACGGCTCACGGCGCTCGCGGATTTCCTCGCGCGGCCCGAGGCGACGAGCCTCGCCGCGGCGAACAAGCGCATCGCGAACATCCTGAAGAAGGCTGAAGGTTTCACGCCCGCCGCCGTCGAGACTTCGCTGCTGCGCGAACCCGCCGAGCGTGCGCTCGCCGCGGCGATCGCGAAAGCGACGCCTGATGTTGCCGCCGCGGTCGCGAAGCGCGACTACGCCGCGGCACTCTCCGGCATCGCAACGCTGCACGGCGCGGTGGACGACTTCTTCGACGGTGTGATGGTCAACGATTCCGACGAGGCGCTGCGTCGCAACCGGCTCTCGCTGATCGCCTCGCTGCAGGCGCTCGTCAGCGGCATCGCGGACCTCTCGCGCCTGCCGGGCTGAGGATCGGCGACCGGCCGCAAGCTCAGCGGGCCGAGACGCCGGCCGGCCGGGTGCCGGCGTGTGAGGCCTGCATCACGATCGCAGTGGCGATGTCGGGGCTCGCGGGATTCACGGCCACGCGCCTGCGCGCCGGGTCGATCACGAGATCCATGTCCTCGAGCGGAATCGCACCGATCAGCACGCGCTCGCCCAGCACGTACGCGCCGGTATAGCAGCCCCTGTTCCCGAAGCCGACTTTGAGCGGCCCCACATAGGGCACCAGGTGGCGGCCGCCGTCGGCGAGCGTGACCTCTCGGCGCTCGAGGGCCTCGAGACCGAGCGCGGCCGCGAGCGCCGGCGGCAGGCAGACGCTGACCGCCCCGGTATCGACGAGTGCTTCGACTTCGACGACGGGGCCTGCCGGAACGCGCGGGTTGCTGAGCGAGAAGCTGGAATAGATGAGGCCCACGGAGCGATCATGGGGCCTCTTTCGGCTTCGCTCCAGCGTCATTTCGGGCCTTTTTGCTGCGCAATGCTCGCCGCGGTCTGGCCGAAGAGGATCTTCTTCTCCTCGTCGGTCATCTCCCGTCTGCTCGAGTACTGCTCGCCGAGTTTGTATGCGCGCAGCGTCGCGGGCCGCGCCTCGATCGCCTCGATCCAGCGCGAGATCGCCGGAAAGTTCGCGAGATCCTGCTGCAGGCGCTCCCAGCTGAGTATCCACGGATAGCTCGCCATGTCGGCGATCGAGTATTCGTCGCCCGCGACGAAGGCGTGCTGTGAGAGCTGGTGATCGAGTACGCCGTACAGCCGGTTCACTTCCTTCTTGTAGCGATCCTGTGCGTACGGAATCTTCTCCGGTGCATAGTTCAGAAAATGGCCCGCCTGGCCCGACATCGGGCCGAGACCGCCCATCTGCCAGAACAGCCACTCGAGCACGGTCTTGCGGCCGCGCACGTCCTGCGGGATGAACCGGCGCGTCTTGTCCGCGAGGTACAGCAGGATCGCGCCGGATTCGAACACGCCGATCGGCTCGCCGCCGTCGGCCGGCGCGCGATCGACGATCGCCGGCATGCGGTTGTTCGGCGAGATCTCGAGGAAGTCGGGCTTGAACTGATCGCCAGCGCCGATGTTGACCGGCACGATGCGATACGGCACGCCCGCTTCTTCGAGAAAGAGAGTGATCTTGTGGCCGTTCGGGGTCGGCCAGTAATAGAGTTCGATCATGGCGGTGCAGTGGATCCTCGAGCGCCGCGTCACAGTCGCGCGGCAAGGCGTCATTATCCCACGAAGATCCGGGGTTCGACGAAGCCCGGCATCGACGATATGGTTATGAGCTCATGACAGGTCTCAGCTGTTTCGCGTGCGACAAAGCCCACGACCCGCGCGCGCTGGCGACGGTGTGCAGCGCCTGCAGCATGCCGTTGCGCGTCGACTACGACCTGGCAGCCGTGCGCCTCTCGCTCACCGATCTCGCGCACCGCCCGCCGACGATGTGGCGCTATCGCGAAGTGCTGCCGGCGCCCGAGGGCACGGAAGTCACGCTCGCCGAGGGTTACACGCCGCTGCTCGAAATCGAACCGAACGTGTGGGTGAAAGACGAAGCGCGCAATCCGACTGGCTCGTTCAAGGCGCGCGGAATGGCCGCGGCGGTGTCGATGGCGAAGCAACTCGGCGCGCACGCGCTCAGCGCACCGTCCGCCGGCAATGCCGCGGGCGCGCTCGCCGCCTATGGCGCGCGCGCGGGCCTGCCGGTCACCGTCGCAATGCCCGAGGACACGCCCCGCACGTTCTTCGAGGAATGCCGGCTGTACGGCGCGACCGCGCACGCGGTGCCCGGCACGATCGCCGACGCCGGCCGGTTCCTGCGCGAGCACGGCCCGAAGGATGCGTTCGACGTCTCGACGCTGCGCGAGCCGTATCGCATCGAAGGCAAGAAGACGATGGGCTACGAACTCGTCGAGCAGATGGCCGGCGAGGTGCCCGATGTCGTGCTCTACCCGACCGGCGGCGGCACCGGTCTGATCGGCATGTGGAAGGCCTTCCGGGAAATGGCGGCGCTCGGCTGGATCGCCGCGGGCCGCATGCCGCGCTTCGTCTCGGTGCAGGCGGCCGGTTGCGCGCCGGTAGTCCGGGGTTTCGAGACCGGCGCTGCGCGCACCGAACCTTGGGCCGACGCCGAAACGCGCGCCTATGGCCTGCGCGTGCCGGCGCCGCTCGGCGGCTTCCTGTGCCTGCGGGCGATACGCGAATCCCGCGGCACGGCCGTCGCGGTGCCGGAAGAGGCCATGCAGCGCGCGACCACCGAGCTCGCCGCGAAGAGCGGCATCGACGTCTGCCCCGAAGGCGGCGCGGCCTGGGCAGCGCTCGCGAAGCTTCGCGCAACGGGCTTCGTGCGCGACGGCGAGCGCATCGTGGTCTTCAATACCGGCACGGGGCTCAAGTACCGCTGACGGCGCACGCCGCCCTTCACCGGGCCCACGGCTGCCCGCCGGCGCGGTTACACTTGCGATGCCTATGCAGTGGATCGCCTCGTTCGTCTACACCACCTTCCTCTTCGTCTGGGTGCTGCTGTTCGCGATCGGCTTCAATCTCGCGAGCCTGGTCGTGCCGCTGCGCACACGCTACGTGCTCGCGCGCTTCTGGGCGCATGTGATTCTCGGCGGGCTGAAAGTGCTGTGCGGCCTCGACTACCGGATCGAGGGCCGCGAGAACCTGCCTCCGGGTGGCCATGTCGCGTTGTGGAAGCATTCCTCCTCGTGGGAAACCTTCGCGATGGTCATCGTGTGCCCGCCGCAGGTCTGGGTACTGAAGCGCGAGCTGCTGTGGATCCCGTTCGTCGGCTGGGGCATCCGCCAGATGCATGCGATCGCGATCAACCGCGGCAGCGGACATTCCGCGGTCAGGCAGGTCGTCGAGCAGGGCCGGCGCTACATTGCCGAGGGCATCTGGGTCATGGTGTTCCCCGAGGGCACGCGCATGGCGGCGGGCGAGACGCGCAAGTACGGCGTCAGCGGCGCGCTGCTCGCGCGCGAGGCGGGCTGCCTCGTCGTGCCGATCGCGCACGACGCGGGTTACTACTGGCCGCGGCGCGGACTGCTGAAGAAGCGCGGCACGGTCACGGTCGTCATCGGCAAGCCTATCGATCCGGCGGGGCGCGATCCGCGCGACGTGAACGAGGAAGCGCAGGCGTGGATCGAGGGGGCAATCCGCGATATCAGGGCGCGCGCCGACAGCGACAGAGCGCGACGCTAGAGCGGGCTCGCCCGCGTCGTCGCCCGCCACCGCTCCCGCGAGCGGCCTCGCGGCGCACATCCCGCCCGCCAACGCGAGCGTGACGCGGCAACGCGGCTCAGATATCGAGGTTCGCGACCGCGAGCGCGTTCTTCTCGATGAACTCGCGGCGCGGGTCGACCTGGTCGCCCATCAGCGTCGTGAAGATCTCGTCGGCGGCGACCGCGTCCTCGATCCGCACCTGCAGCAGGCGGCGCGTATCGGGATTGATGGTCGTCTCCCAGAGCTGCTCCGGATTCATCTCGCCGAGGCCCTTGTAGCGCTGGATGCTCTGGCCCTTGCGGGCCTCGGCGAACAGCCAGCGAATGGCTTCCTTGAACGAGCCCACGTCACGCCGGTCGTTGCCGCGGGTCACGTAGGCGCCCTCGCCGACGAGGCCGGCGAGCGTGCGCCCGAGATCGGCGAGACGTGCGTACTCCGCCGACTCGAAGAATTCGCGCGGCAGGAATTTGTCTGTGCTGGTGCCGTGCTCGGTCTTGTGCACGTGGATGCGCGCACCGTGGCCGTCACCCGCCTCGCGCACGGTGACCTCGAACCGCCGGCTGCCGTACAGCGCGGCCAGGTTCGCGGTGAGATCGTGCGCCCAGCCGCGCAGCCAGTCGAGCCGCTCGAACGCACCGGATTCGACTTCCGGCACGTAGATAAGCTGCTCGAGCAGCCGCTCGTCGTAGCGCTTCGACCAGCGCTGGATGATCGCCTGCACCTCCATGTACTTGCGCGCGAGCATCTCGAACCCCGAGCCGCGCAGCGGAGGTGCCGCCGAATTGACGTGCAGCGCCGAATCCTCGAGCGCGGCGTTCAGCAGCATCGCGTTCAGCTCGTTGTCGTCCTTGACGTAGACCTCCTGCTTGCCGCGCTTGACCTTGTAGAGCGGCGGCTGCGCGATGTAGACGTGGCCACGCTCGATCAGCAGCGGGATCTGGCGGTAGAAAAAGGTCAGCAGCAGCGTGCGGATGTGCGAGCCGTCGACGTCGGCGTCGGTGTTGTGGCAGCAGATGCCGCCCATGCCGGCGACGAAGTTCTCGTCGCCCTCGACCGAGAAGTCGTAGACGTAGCCGTTGCCTGCCTGCACGTCGTCGATCGAGACGATCGGCAGCGCCATCAGGTCACCGGCGAGCGGCTCGAACCGGCGGTTCGTCGCCTCGCGCGTCGTTGCGATCCGCTCGGCGACCGCGGCTCCGCCGGCATGGTCCCGCCACACCGGCTCGAGGCGGCGCAGGTCGTCCGCGGCCACGACCGTGATGGCCCAGTGGCGATGCTTCGTTTCGCACGGCGCGCCATTGACCTCGCGGACCGTGCCGTCGGGATCCCGTTCCGACAGCGAGGCGACGACGCCCAGCGAGCTGAGGCAATACATCACGCCGCTCGCCAGATCGTAGGACGACGTCGAGAACACGATGCGACCGCCCGACGCCGTGCCGTCGCCCAGCAGGAAGCCGCGCAGGAACGCGAGCCGTAGTGTGTCCGTGACATTGAAGGCGAGATCGGGCACGCGCTTCGTGCATGAGTCCGCGCCGGCAAAGCCGAAGACGTGCTGCCAGGCGAGCGCCGCGACCCGGTTGACCAGCTTGAGCTCGGCGCAGCGGCCGGGTGATTGATACAGAACCGGAGACAATCCGAAGATTTTCAGCAGGCGTTGTGCCATTTCCGCTGCAAATCTCTGGTTGCCGGTGCCGATCGAAAGCCGGATGCCATTGCGGTCGGAGCACGAGCCCTCTGCCAGATAGAAGCCGAGCACCGTGAGCAGATCCTCGTCGACCGACAGGAAGCGCGCGATGCCCTTGTCGCTGTGATGCGCCGGCGTGAGCTCGAGATCGTCACGTTCGGCGAACCATTCGATGTCGTCCGCATCGAGCGCCGACAGGCGCACATGGTCGCGCACCAGGTTGTGTCCCGACCCGGTGTACTGTTCGTCCCAGATGCGATCAAGCCTGCTCGCGCCGACCGCCACGTTGGCGAGGACGGCAGGAGCATCGGCGCCGATCGTGTGCAGATAGGCCTCGAAGTTCGCGAGCGTCGGTCGGCTGAGTCCGCGCTCCCAGGCATAGAAGGTCACGGGCTGGCGAATGCCGATCGACGCGCAGAGCGCCGCGTTCGACACGCCGCTCGCGCGCCGTCGCTCGGCGAGTTCGTCGCGCACCACGGGCGGGATATCGACGCGCGGTGCCGTCAGGTCCGACGCCGGCGCATGCTGTCCGCGGACCCTTGCCTTGTACCAGTCGGTGACGGCCGGACCGCGCACCCAGATCTGTTCCGCCGCCTCGGGCTGCGCCCACAACCGGCCCAGCAGATCGATGCGCGCAGGCGCGCTCTCCGGGAGTCGCAGCCGGCGCGGCGCGACCAGCCGGTCGCCCACGCGCAGTTCGTCGCCACGCTTGAGCTTGACGGCGCCCTGCTCATGCACGAACACGCTGTGACTCGAGGTCACGCGCACCGAGCGGCCGTATGCAGTGCGAACCTTGAAGAGCTTCTCTTCGAGCGGATGGCGAATCACGCTGCTGATCGGACGGAACCGGACCGCCTGGTCTTCCAGACCGAAGCACAATACGTCGCCGAGCGGCGCGCCGCTCAGCTTGTCCGTTGCGCCGCCGGGGTCAGCCTGCTCCAGCGCGGCGTCGATGAATGCGCCGATACGCACCATGCGTGTGCCGCGGCTCGCGTCGCGCACGAAGACATGCTCGTCGCCGTCGACGCTCATGATGATGATGCGGTGATAGCGCAGCTTGTCGATGTCGAAGTCGTCGCGACCGATCCCGCAGCCGAGCGCGGTAATCAGCGTGCCGACTTCGGCCGATGACAGCATCTTGTCGAAGCGCGCCTTCTCGACGTTCAGGATCTTGCCCTTCAGCGGCAGGATCGCCTGCGTGCGCCGGTCGCGGCCCTGCTTCGCGGAGCCGCCGGCCGAGTCGCCCTCGACGATGAAGATCTCGGACAGCGCCGGGTCCTTCTCCTGGCAGTCGGCGAGCTTGCCCGGCAGGCCGGCGATGTCGAGCGCGCCCTTGCGGCGGGTCATCTCGCGCGCCTTGCGCGCCGCTTCGCGCGCGCGCGCGGCCTCGATGATCTTGCCGACGATCGACTTCGCGTCGACCGGGTGCTCGAGCAGGTACTCGGACAGCTTCTGGCCGACCGCCGTCTCGACGATGCCCTTCACCTCGGAGGAGACCAGCTTGTCCTTGGTCTGCGAGGAGAACTTCGGGTCCGGGAGCTTGACCGACAGGATCGCGGTCAGGCCTTCGCGCGAATCGTCGCCGGTGGTCGGCACTTTCTCACGCTTGGCGACGCCCTCTTTCTCGATGTAGTCGTTCAACGTGCGCGTGAGCGCTGCGCGGAAGCCCGACAGGTGCGTGCCGCCGTCCTTCTGCGGAATATTGTTCGTGTAGCAGTACATCGATTCCTGGTAGGAATCGTTCCACTGGAGAGCCACTTCGACCTGAATTCGATCCTCTTGTGTTCGAAACCAGAACACTGTGTTGTGGATCGGGTTCCGGGTGCGGTTCAGGTGCTTCACGAAGGCCTCGAGGCCGCCCTCGTGCTGGAACACGTCCGTCTTGTCCTCGCGCTCGTCGACGAGCTCGATGCGCACGCCCGAATTGAGGAAGGACAGTTCGCGCAGGCGCTTTGCCAGCACCTCGTAATTGAACGAGATGTTCGTGAAGATCTGGGCGCTCGGCTTGAAGCGGATCGTGGTCCCTCGCTCGGTCGTCTCGCCGATCACCGCGAGCGGCGCGAGCGGCTCGCCGAGCCGGTATTCCTGGCGGTGGATCTTGCCGTCGCGGCAGATGGTGAGCTGCAGGTAGTCGGACAGCGCATTGACGACCGACACGCCGACGCCGTGCAAACCTCCCGAAACTTTGTACGAGGTGTCGTCGAATTTCCCGCCCGAGTGCAGCACGGTCATGATGACCTCGGCCGCCGACCGACCTTCCTCGACATGGATATCCACAGGAATTCCACGGCCGTTGTCGGCCACGGTGATGGACTCGTCGGCATGGATCGTCACGACGACGCGGGTGCAATAACCCGCCAGCGCCTCGTCGACCGAGTTGTCGACCGCCTCGAAAACCATGTGGTGAAGGCCGGTGCCGTCATCGGTATCACCGATGTACATGCCGGGGCGCTTGCGCACCGCGTCGAGACCCTTCAAGACTTTGATTTTACTGGAGTCGTAGACGTCTTTTTCGGTCATGCAGAGCTCGGTTTCGGGAACACAACATTATACCGTCTGCACCCTTCCCTGTCCCATCTGGTAGCGGCGATCCGGCCGTCCGAAGACACTGGAATCCGGCGCCAGCGTCGTCACGATCAGCTGCGTGTCGAGTGCCCGGATGCGCTCGATCAGCACCCCCAGCCGAAAGTTATCCAGTTCCGCGGCCGGGTCGTCGATCAGCAATGTCGGGCGGATCTGAAGAGTCGTGCACAGCAGCTCGAGCTGTGCCAGCACCATGGACAACGCGAGCAGTTTCTGCTGCCCGCGGGACAGGACTTCCCGGGCGGCGCGGTTGCCCACCCGGAGCCTCAGGTCGGCGCGGTGGGGTCCAACGCTGGTGGTTCCACGTGAAACATCGTGCCCGGTGGCGGCGGCCAGGGCATCGGCCAAGCTTCGCTCCCGGTCCCAGCCGCTGAGCCAGGTCGCCTCAACCGAGAAGCCCAGCAAGGCCTCCTGGGCCGCTACCCAGCCAGGTTCGAGCTGGGCGTAGTGCGCCACCCTCGCCTCCGCCATCGGCTCGCCGGCCGCCACCAGCTCCCGGTCCCAAGACTCCAGGCTTCCGGCCTGCGTACCGGCCCTCAGCGCCGCATTGCGTTGCTTCAGCGCCCGGGCGTAGCGCGCCCAATGATCCCCGAACCGGTGTTCCACGTGGAACACGCTCCAGTCGAGCCACCGCCGCCGCCCGGTCGCACCCCCGTCCACGAGCCGCTGGATCTCCGGATCGATGATCTGCACCGGAAAGGCCTGGGTCAGCTCGGCAAGCGTCTGCACGAAGCTGCCGTCCACCTTGGCGCGGGACACGGCGGCTGAGTGAGCCACCCCGCGCTGGACCTCGATGCCGATGGCGTGCCGGTCCGTTCGCCCGAAGACGATCAGGCGGTCCTTGCCGTGGCGGATCAGCCGCTCTGAGCTGCGAGTCCGGAAAGACCGCCCGCGGCCGAGCAGGAACATGGCTTCGAGCACCGACGTCTTGCCGGAGCCATTGGGGCCGCTGATCAGGTTGAGGCCGGGATCGAGCATGAGCTCGACCCGTTCGAGGCAGCGCAGGTCCTCGGCGAGCAGATCGACGAGGGCCATCGGGGTGGGTCAGAGCCGCATCGGCATGACGACGTAGCGGCCCTGGGCGCTGTCGTTGGCGCGGATCAGGCAGCTGCTGTTGGCGTCACCCAGTCCGATCTGGACCTTCTCGCCATCGACCGCGGCGAGCGCATCGAGCAGGTAATTGACGTTGAAGCCAATCTCGACCTCGTCACCTTGGTAGCTGACTTCGACCTGGTCCTCGGCCTCTTCCTGCTCCGGGTTGTGCGCCTGGATCGTCAGCAGATCGGGCTTCAGGGTCAGGCGCACGCCGCGGTACTTCTCGTTCGAGAGGATCGCCGTGCGCTGCAGGGCCTGGCGCAGGGCCTCCCGGTCGCCTTCGACGACGCGTGACGGCGAGGCAGGGATCACCCGGCCATATTCCGGGAATCTGCCGTCAATGAGCTTCGATGTGAAGCGAACGTCGCCGATCTGGGCACGAATATGATTCGTGCCGATCGCCAGTTCCAGCTCACCCTCGCTGCCCAGCAGGCGCTGCAGCTCGAGTACGCCCTTGCGCGGCACGATCACCTGCTGGGAGTTCTTCGCCGCCTGCGCGAGCGCGCATTCGCAGATCGCGAGCCGGTGCCCGTCGGTCGCGACGGCCCGCAGGCTGTTGCCTTCGGTTTCGATCAGCAGGCCATTGAGGTAGTAACGCACGTCCTGCTGTGCCATCGAAAAATGCGTCTTGTCGATCAGCCGCCGCAGATCGGCTTGCGCCACGACCAGGGTCTGCTGCGCATTGATTTCCTCGACGACCGGATATTCCGCCGCCGGCAGGCTCGAGAGCGTGAAGCGGCTGCGCCCGGCGCGTACGATCACGCGCTCGCCCTCCGTGGCCAGCGTCACGTTCACGCCCTCGGGCAACGCACGGAAGATGTCGAGCAGCTTGCGTCCGGGGACCGTGATGTCACCGGCCTGCTGCACGTTCACTTCACTCGCCGCGACGAGTTCGACCTCGAGATCGGTACCGGTAATCGCCAGACGATTGTTGCGCGCAGCGAGCAGCACGTTCGCGAGGATCGGCATCGTCTGCCGCCGCTCGACGACACCGATGACACTCTGAAGCGGGTTCAGAACCTGCGCGCGTGTGGCCGAGAGCTTCATGGGACGAGCCTTCCTGAATTATTAGAAGTCTTGATATATGAAAACCAGCAGTAGTAGCTGTTGGGACTGTGGACGTGTTGAAAAGCCGGAAAAACCGCCTGCTGTCAGCGGCTTGCCGGTCGTCAACCGCCGCGGTGCCCTGTGCAGGGCGCCGCGATTGCCTGTGTATGGATTGTGCAAAAACTTGCGCCGACTTTCATCCACATCGCTATCCACAGCCTGCGCACATCATCCGGTCAGGGTTCTCAACAGGTTCGAGTAGTCCTCGCCGATGCGCTGCTCGCTCGTGCGCAGCTCGCGGATCCGCTTGCAGGCATGCAGCACGGTCGTATGGTCGCGCCCGCCGAAGGCATCGCCGATTTCAGGCAGGCTATGGCTGGTCAGCTCCTTGGCGAGCGCCATCGCGACCTGGCGCGGCCGCGCGATCGAACGGTTGCGGCGCTTCGAAAGCAGGTCCGCGACGCGCACCTTGTAGTAGTCGGCGACCGTCTTCTGGATGTTCTCGACGGTGACCAGCTTCGCCTGCAGCGACAGCAGGTCCTTGAGCGCTTCCTTGGCGAATTCCAGCGTGATCGGCCGCCCGGTGAAGCGCGAATTGGCGATCACGCGGCGCAGCGCGCCCTCGAGCTCGCGCACGTTCGAACGGATGCGTTTGGCTATGAAGAACGCCACTTCCTCGGGCAGGGCGACCCCCGCCGCGCGGCCCTTGCTCATCAGGATCGCAACGCAGGTCTCGAGCTCCGGCGGTTCGATCGCCACGGTGAGGCCCCAGCCGAAGCGCGATTTCAGCCGCTCCTCCAGGCCATCGACCTCCTTCGGGTAGCGGTCGCAGGTCACGATGACCTGCTGCTGGCCCTCCAGCAGCGCATTGAAGGTATGGAAGAACTCTTCCTGGGAGCGGTCCTTGCCGGCGAAGAACTGGATGTCGTCGATCAGCAGCGCGTCGAGCGAGCGGTAGGCTGTCTTGAACTCGTTCATCGTGTTGTGCTGCAGCGCGCGCACCATGTCGCTGACGAAGCGCTCCGAGTGCACATAGGCGATGCGGGCGTCGGGATTGCGCTCGCGGATCAGGTGGCCGGCCGCGTGCATCAGGTGGGTCTTGCCGAGACCTACGCCGCCATAGACGAACAGCGGGTTGTAGGCCTTGCCCGGATTCTCCCCGACCTGCAGCGCCGCGGCGCGGGCGAGCTGGTTGCTCTTGCCCTCGACGAAAGTTTCGAACGTGAATTCGGCGTTCAGGCGGGCGCCGACCACCAGGCCTTCGGCCCGGCGACCCCGCAGCACAGCCGCCGCCGGGGAGGGTGCCTGCTGCGGTGGCGAGCTGCTGCGGCTGCCTACTTCGACCGTGACGATCGGCGCGTCGCCGGTCGACTCGTCGCGGATCAGGTCGCCGATCCGCCCGAGGATGTGCGCATTGACCCAGTCGACGACGAAACGGTTCGGGGCGAGCAGCTTCAGCGCCCCGTCGCCCTGGACGGCCTGCAACGGGCGCACCCAGGTGTTGAACTGCTGCTCGGGCAGTTCATCCTCCAGAGTACGCACGCAACGTGCCCAGAGCCCAGCTTCCAAATCGTGACTCCAAAGCGCAAGAAACCCGCCACCGGCCGGGGCAGGGCCGGGCAGTTTAGCAGGGCGCGGCGTATTGACACCCCCCGCCGACCTGCTTACCCTTGCCGCCCTTTTGGGCGCGCCGAACATGACCAAACGCACTTACCAGCCGAGCAAAGTCAAACGGGCACGCACGCACGGTTTTCGCGCGCGCATGGCGACGAAGAACGGCCAGAAGGTCCTCGCCCGCCGGCGCGCGAAGGGCCGCAAGAAGCTGACCCCCTGACCGGGCTCACCTTCCCCGCGCAACGCAGGTTGCGCAGCAGTTCCGACTTCGAGCAGGTCCAGCGCGCGGGCAAGCGTATCGCCGACAATTATTTCAGCATGACTTTCAGGCCGAACGATTTCGGTGCACCGCGCCTCGGACTGGCGGTGGCGATCCGCACCGTCGGCAACGCCGTGGCGCGCAACCGCGTGCGGCGGATCGTCAAGGAATCCTTCCGGCTCGCACAGCACCGCCTGCCCGCGGTCGACATCGTCGTCGCGGCGCGCGCCGCGGTGAAGGGTGCGCCGGCCGGCGCGCTGCACGCGAGCCTCGACACCCACTGGCAGAAGGTCGCAAGCCGATGCGCATCGTCTTCCAGGGCCTGATCCGCCTCTACCAGTGGACGCTGAGCCCGCTGCTCGGGCCGCGCTGCCGCTTCTATCCTTCCTGTTCCCGTTATGCCTTCGAGGCCATCGGCCGCTACGGCGTGTTGCGCGGCGGCTGGCTCGCCGTGAAGCGCATCGGCCGTTGCCATCCGTGGCACCCGGGCGGCATCGATCCGGTACCCCATCTGCACCATGACCACTAATCCGCGCGTATTCCTGTGGCTCGGCCTCGTGCTGCTCGCCTGGCTCAACTTCGAGACCTGGACGCGCGACTACGCGCCGGCGCCGAAGACGCAGGCCGAGGCCGCACAGGAAGCCGCCGAGCGCAGTGCGGTGCTCGAGGGCAACGTGCCGCAGGCCGCCGTGCCTGCCGCGGCGCCCGCACCCGTTGCGGCCGCGCCGGGCGCAGCGCCGGCAGTGGGCACCGATGCGGTGCCGGGTGCGGATGTCGTGCCGCAGGCCGGGGCACCGGCCGCCGAGGCTCCAGCGGCGGCGCCGGCCGCGATCGTCCATGTCGAGACCGATGTGCTCGACGTCGACATCGGGCTCGTCGGCGGCGAACTGCGTCGCGCGGATCTGCTTGCCTATCCGCTCGTCAAGGGCCAGTCGACGCCGGTGCGGCTCTTCAACCGCGACGGCGCGCAGGGCTTCTACGTGATGCAGACCGGCCTCGCGGGTGCCGGCGGCGCCGCGAGCCCGACGCATCTCGAGACCTTCACGGCGGCGGCGGGCGAATTCCGCCTCGCGCCGGGCCAGAACGAACTGCGTGTGCCGCTGACCTGGACCGACGGCCACGGCGTGACCGTCACCAAGACCTTCGTCTTCGGGCGCGGCCGTTACAACGTCGCGCTCGAATACAGCGTGCGCAACGACAGCGACGCGCCGTGGAGCGCGGCCTCGTATGCGCAGATCCTGCGCGACAACGTTCCCGTCAAGCGCTCGATGTTCTCGCCCGACTCCTATGCGTTCAAGGGTCCGGCGTATTACGACGGCACGAAGTACCAGAAGCTGAAGCTCGACGACAAGGACGATCAGCAGCTGTCGCTCGACGTCACCGGCGGCTGGATCGCCGGCATGCAGCATCACTTCGTCACCGCGGTCGTGCCGCCGCTGGCCGACACGGACCGCGTTACGCTGCGCGCCGACGGCCGCCAGTACCTGCTGTCGACGATCGGGCCGACGCGCACCGTCGCGCCGCGCTCGACCGGCGAATTCCGCGACGAGCTGTTCATGGGTCCGAAGCTGCAGGCGCAGCTCGAGACGACCGGCCCCGAGCTCGAGCGTGTCGCCGACTACGGCATGCTGACGCCGCTCGCCAAGCCGCTGTTCATCCTGCTCAAGTGGCTGCACAAGCTGGTCGGCAACTGGGGCTGGGCGATCGTGCTCGCGACCTGCGTGCTGAAGATCCTCTTCTATCCGCTGTCGGAAAAAGCCGGCAAGTCGATGGCGAAGATGAAGACGCTCGCGCCGCGCATCAAGAACCTGCAGGAGCTGTACAAGGACGATCGCGAGAAGCTCGGCCGCGCGATGATGAAGATGTACCAGGACGAGAAGATCAACCCGGTCGCGGGCTGCCTGCCGATCCTGATCCAGATGCCGGTATTCCTCGCGTTCTACTGGGTGCTGCTCGAGAGCGTCGAGATGCGCCAGGCGCCGTTCATGCTGTGGATCAACGACCTGTCGACGCGCGATCCGTTCTTCGTGCTGCCGGCGATCATGGCCGCGGCGATGTTCGGCCAGTACAAGCTGAACCCGGCGCCGCCCGACCCGGTGCAGGCGAAGGTGTTCATGATCATGCCGTTCGCGATGTCGGTGATGTTCGCGTTCTTCCCGGCCGGCCTCGTGCTGTACTGGGTGACGAACACGCTGCTGTCGATCGCGCAGCAGTGGAACATCAACCGGCGGATCGCGAGGGCGGGTTAGCCACGGCCTGCGCCCGGCCGGCAGGAGCCGCTCAGCCGACCGGCTTGCTGCGCATCCACTGCGACAGCAGCCACTTCTCGCCGCGCGTGGTCGGCAGCCCGGCGTGCACGGTGTCGTAGTCGGGCCGGCCGGCCGCGTCGACATTGAAGAAGAGCAGCGCGTCACCGCGCGCACCCTTGTACCGGAAGCCGAGGCGTGGGAAGTCGGTCTCGCCGCCGTCGTAGTCGTCGTTCAGGTAGACCAGGAACGTGGCGATGCGCTGGCCGCGGCGTTCGACCTCGCGCGCGAGGGCGGGGCTCGTGGTTTCCTGGAAGTCGCCGTGCGGCGCGAACTGCTGTCCGGGCTCGTAGTGCAGCAGCTTCGCGATCTCGAAATGGTCGGCGGCGATGCCCGCCGCGGCCGCGATGCGCTCGCGCACGAGGCTCAGCACGACGCTCGCATTGTCGAAGATGAAGTCGGCCTCGCGGTTGGTGCGCGAGTCGGCCTCGGTGTAGCCCTCTTCATCGCGCCGGTAGACCTGCGCACGCCGCAGGCTGGCGCGCGCCGAGTCGATCAGCCAGGCGCATTCCCCGGCGGTCGCGAACCGCTCGAATACACGGATGCGCGCCGACCCGGTGACCGGGCGCACCGCGGGCGGCGTCGTGAGCGCCGCGACGTTGACGTCGATGCCGCCGCGCGACAACAACGTGAGTTCGCGCCGTGCCTGCTCCCGACCGAGCGCCGCGGCGCGGCGCAGATGCGCCAGTGCCGCAGGAATGCTGCGCGCCTGCAGCACGCCGAAGGCCGCGAGCAGCGCGAGCTGTGATTCGGCTTCGGCGTGGCCGCGCGCCGCCGCGGACCTGAGGCAGGCGAGGCCTTCCTGCGGCGCCGCCGCGACGCCCTCGCCGAGCAGCAGGCGCCTGCCGAGCTGCGCGAGCGCGTCGAGATCACCGGCGAGCGCCCGCGAGCGCAGCACGACGGGAGGGACGGGCGAGGACATGCCGCGGATTGTACGGCAGCGCTTACCTCAACCGGCGTGCCGTGAGCCACCGGGCGAGGAGCACGCCGACGATGGCGATCAGCACGAGCGCGAGCACGTGGCCCGCCGCGTTGTGGATCGGCCGCCCGAGCACGAGCCCGCGCGCGAGCTGCGTGGCATGCGAGAGCGGCAGCACCTGCGCGACCAGCTGCACCGCGCGCGGCAACTGCGCGGTCGGGAAGAACACGCCCGACACCAGCATCATCGGCGTGATGAACAGCGTGAAGTAATAGACGAAGTGGTCGTAGGTCCGCGCGAGCGCCGTGATCACGAGCGCGATGCCGGCGAACGCGAGGCCGGTCAGCAGCATCACCGGCAGGGCGAGCAGTGCCATCGGCGTGCGCACGAGGCCGAGCGCCGCCATCACCGTGAGGATCGCGACGCCCGACAGCACGCCCTTCAGCGCGGCCCAGACCCATTCGCCGACGACGATGTCGGTCACGGTCATCGGCGCGTGCAGGATGCCCTCCCAGGTGCGCTGCTGCTTCAGGCGCGTGAACGCCGACCACAGGCCCTCGAAGCTGGTCGAGTACATCACGCCGTAGCAGATCATTCCCGAGCCGAGGAATTCGAGATAGCGCATGCCGCCGACGCTCGGCAGGAGGCTCCCGAGGCCGAAGCCGAGCCCGACCAGCCAGAACAGCGGATCGAGCAGGTTGCCGACGACCGATGCCGCGAGCAGCTTTCGCCACACGCGGTAGTTGCGGTACACGACGTGCCGGAAGCGCAGCAGCTCAGTCACGCAGGTCGCGCCCGGTGAGCTTCAGGAACACGTCTTCGAGGTTCGCCGACCGGCGCAGCACGCGCAGTTCGGGCTCGCCGGCGAGCGTCGCGAGCAGCGGCTCGGGGTCGCGGCAGTAGCAGAACGCGGTATCGCCCGAGAGCTCGGCGCGCGTCGCGAGCCGGCGGGCGTGCGCGTCGAACCAGGCGCCCAGCCCGTCGCCGAACACTTCGATGACCACCGGTTCGATCTCGCGCTCGATCAGCTCGTGCGGCGGCGCCTCGGCGAGGAACACGCCGTGGTCCATGATCGCGACGCGATCGCAGAGCCGCTGCGCCTCGTCCATGAAATGCGTGGTCAGGATGATCGTGCGCCCTTCGCCGAGCAGCCGCTTCAGGCGCTCCCAGACGACGTGCCGCGCCTGCGGGTCGAGGCCGGTGGTCGGCTCGTCGAGGAACAGCACGCGCGGGTCGTTGACCAGCGCGCGCGCGATCGTCAGCCGCCGCTTCATGCCGCCGGACAGCGCCTCGATCTGCGCATCGGCCTTGTCGGCGAGACCCGCGTAGTCGAGCAGCCAGGGCACGCGCTGCGCGACTTCGGCGCGCGACAGGCCGAAATAGCGCCCGTACATGCGCAGGTTCTCGCGCACCGTGAAGTCGGGATCGAGGTTGTCGAACTGCGGCACGACGCCGATGCGCGCACGCGCCTCGCGCGCGCGCGCCGGCACCGGCAGCGAATCGAGCGTGATCGAGCCGGAGTCGGGTGCGGTCAGGCCGAGGCAGCAGCGCAGCGTGGTCGTCTTGCCGGCACCGTTCGGGCCGAGCAGGCCGTAGCACTCGCCGGCGCCGACCTCGAAGCTCACGCCGCGCACGACCTCGAGCTCGCCGAAGTTCTTGCGAAGGGACTGGACGGTCAGCACAGGCGGGCAAGCATACCGGAGCGCCCTTGCGGGGGGAGCGGATTGTCGCCAGAGTGACCGGCAAAAGGGGGTCACTCGTGTCCAGAGCCTTTACCGGGTCCATCATTGCCGCGCTCGTGCTGGGCGTCCTCGCCGGCTACCTGTGTCATCGCGAAATCACCGATCCGGCCACCCTTTCGAGCCTCGCCGGTTATTTCGGCATCGTCACCGATGCCTTCCTGCGGCTGATCAAGATGATCATCGGCCCGCTGGTGTTCTCGACGCTGGTCGTCGGCATCGCGAACATGGGCGCCGGTGCCGCGGTCGGTCGTGTCGGCGTGCGCACGATCGGCTGGTTCCTGTTCGCCTCGGTGATCTCGCTGTCGGTCGGTATCCTGATGGTGCTGCTGCTCGAGCCCGGCACCTCGCTCGCGCTGCCGATCCCGGCGGATAATGGCGCCGGCAGCGTGCAGCTCGCACAGCCCGGGCTCGAGGAATTCGTGCACAGCCTCGTGCCGCGTTCGATCGCCGAGGCAATGGCGAACAACGCGATCCTGCAGATCGTCGTGTTCTCGGTGTTCTTCGGCATCGCGCTCGGGGCGCTCGGCGAACACGGCCGCGGGCTCGTCGAGGTGATCGACCAGGCCGCGCAGGTGATGCTCAAGGTCACCGCCTACGTGATGTGGGCGGCGCCGCCGGCGGTATTCGCCGCGGTCGCGGCGACCGTCACGGCCGAGGGCCTCGGCATCCTCGTGACCTACGGCAAGTTCATCGGCGGCTACTACATCGCGCTCGTGATCCTGTGGGCGATCCTGGTCGCGCTCGGCGCGGCGGTGATCGGGCCGCGCGTGCGCACGCTGATCTCGATGGTCCGCGAGCCGCTGCTGCTCGCGTTCTCGACCGCGAGCTCCGAGGCGGCCTACCCGAAGACGCTCGAGATGTTGCAGCGCTTCGGCATCTCGCGACGCATCGCGAGCTTCGTGCTGCCGCTCGGTTACTCGTTCAACCTCGACGGCTCGATGATGTACTGCACGTTCGCGACGCTGTTCATCGCGCAGGCCTACGGCATCGAGCTCGGCGCCGGCCAGATCGTCGTACTGCTGCTGCTGCTGCTGGTCACCAGCAAGGGCATTGCCGGCGTGCCACGCGCGTCGCTGGTCGTGCTCGCGGCGACGCTGCCGCACTTCGGCATCCCCGACGCCGGGCTGCTGCTGGTGCTTGCGGTGGACCAGTTCCTCGACATGGGGCGCAGCGCGACCAATGTCGTCGGCAACTCGATCGCCTCGGCCGTGGTCGCGAAATGGGAGGGCGAGCTCGCGGCCGCGCCGGCCGCCGCGGGCGACTTGCGCTGAGGCCGGCCGGGAGCTATCTAGGAGGCCTTCCTGACGGAGCGAGCGATGACCTACCGACTCCACATCAACGGCCAGGTGCATGCGGTCGACGTGCCGGGCGAGATGCCGCTGCTCTGGGTGCTGCGCGAAAGCCTCGGGCTCGTCGGCACGAAGTTCGGCTGCGGCATGGCGCTGTGCGGCGCCTGCACCGTGCACGTCGACGGCCAGCCGCAGCGCTCGTGCCGGCTGCCGGTGGCCAGCGTCGGCGATGCGCAGGTCACGACGATCGAGCACATCGGCCACACCGAAATCGGTGCGCGGCTGCAGAAGGCCTGGCTCGACACCGACGTGATGCAGTGCGGTTACTGCCAGGCCGGGCAGATCATGAGCGCCGCGGCGATGCTCGCGGCGACGCCGAAGCCGAGCCGCGACGATATCCACGCCGCGATGTCCGGCAACATCTGCCGCTGCGCCTGCTACAACCGGATCGAGACCGCGATCCGCATCGCGGCGGGCCTCGAACCGGCCGGCGAGCCGCAGCAGGAGCGCGATCATGTGGCCTGAGCGGCGTACCTTCCTGAAGGCCTCGCTGCTCGCGGGCGGCGGGCTCGCGCTCGAGGCGTTCATCGCCGTGCCGGCGCGCGTGCTGGCCGCCGCGGGGGGTGCGGGCGCGGCGGCTGCCGCTGTGCATGCCGAACTCACGGCTTTCGTCTCGATCGCGCCCGATGGCGTCGTGACGATCACCGCCCGCAATCCCGAGATGGGCCAGGGCACCAAGACCTCGCTGCCGATGATCGTCGCCGACGAGCTCGACTGCGACTGGGACCAGGTGCGCATCGTGCAGGCCGACGCGGATTTCGCGCGCTACGGCGCGCAGACCGCAGGCGGCAGCAATTCCACGCCCAGCAGCTGGCTGCCGATGCGCCAGACCGGCGCGGCCGCGCGCGCGATGCTGCTGCAGGCGGCGGCCCAGCAATGGTCGGTGCCGGTGGCGGAGCTCACGACTTCGAAAGGCCGCATCGCGCACGCTGCGAGCGGCCGCTCCTGCGGCTATGGCGACGTCGCGAGCGCGGCCGCGCAGCTCGCGCCGCCGGCGCCCGAATCGGTGCCGCTCAAGCAGCCCGGCGAGTTCACGGTCATCGGCCGTGCGATCGCCGGCATCGACGGCCCGCGCGTGCTGCGCGGCGAGCCGCTGTTCGGCATAGACACGCGTCTGCCGGGCATGCTCTATGCCGTCTATGAAGTCGCGCCCGCGCACGGCGGGCGGCTCGTGAAGGCGAATGTCGAAGCCGCGAAGGCCGCGCCCGGCGTCAAGCATGTCGTGCCGCTCACCGGCGATGGCGACGCCGACAGCGGGCTCGCCGACGGCGTCGCGATCGTCGCGACCCACTGGTGGCTCGCGAACGAGGCGCGCGCGAAGCTCGACGTGCAATGGGATCTCTCGCGTGCACAGGGCCACAGCACGGCCGCGTATCGCGCGCGTGCCGGCGAGGCGCTCGAGAAAGGCGGCGGCACCGAACTGCGGCGCGACGGTGATCCGGACGCCGCGCTCGCGGGCGCGGCGAAACGCGTGTCCGCGCGCTATGAATATCCGTTCCTCGCGCACGGCTCGCTCGAGCCGCAGAACTGCACGGCGCTCTTCAAGGGCGGCAAGGTCGAGATGTGGGCGCCGACCCAGGCGCCGGCGCGGGGCCGCGAGCTCGTGCAGAAGCTGCTCGGCCTGCCGGCGCTCGAGGACGTGACCGTGCACGTCACGCGCTGCGGCGGCGGTTTCGGGCGGCGCCTGATGCACGACTACATGCTGCAGGCGGCCGCGATCGCGAAGGCGCTGCCGGGCACGCCGGTCCAGCTGATCTGGTCACGCGAGGACGACATCCGCCGCGACTACTACCGCGCGGCCGGCTGGCATGGCCTCGAGGCCGGGCTCGACGCCGACGGGCGCCTGATCGCGTTCACCGATCATTTCGTGACCTTCGGCGAAGGCGGGAGCACGGCCCGCGGCGCCAATTTCACGCCGACGCTGCCGCCGGCGGATCTGATTCCGAACCTCGGCTTCACGCAGACGACGATGCCGACCGTGCTGACCACCGGCTGGCTGCGTGCACCGGGGTCGAACGCGCTGTGCTTCATGTCGCAGGGTTTCCTCGACGAAGTCGCGCAGGCCGCGGGCAAAGACCTGCCCGCGCTGATGCTGGAGCTGCTCGGCGAGCGACGCGTGATCCCGCCGTTCGGCGGACGCGGCGTGCCGTTCGATACCGGGCGGGCGCGGGCGGTGATCGAGAAGGTGCTGCGGACATCCGCGTGGTCCGTGAAGCCGCTGGCGGCGCAGACTGATCCCGCCGGCGCCCGGCGCGCGAAAGGCTTCGCGTTCTATTTCTGCCACCGCGGCTATTTCGCCGAAGTCGTCGACGCGAGCGTCACCGGCACCGAGGTCACTGTCCACAAGGTCTGGGTCGCGGGCGACGTCGGCAGCCACATCATCAATCCGTTCGGCGCCGAGAACCAGGTGCGCGGCGCGATCATCGATGGTCTCGCGCAGGCGCTCGCGGGCCAGGCCATCGAAGTCGTGGACGGCGTCGTGCAGCAGAGCAATTTCCACGACTATCCGCTCGCGCGCATGCCGATCACGCCGGAAATCAATATCGCCTGGGTGAAGTCCGACAACCCGCCCACGGGTCTCGGCGAGCCGGCGCTGCCGCCGGTGATCCCGGCGCTCACGAACGCGATCCACGCGGCCACCGGCACGCGCATCCGCTCGCTGCCGGTGAAGCTGCCCGCGGCGTAGCGCGGCGGGCCCGCCGCCGGCGCGCACACGATCGGCCCCGCGATGACTCACCCCGACACCATCGCCGCGACCGCCACCCCACCGGGCCGCGGTGGCGTCGCCGTGGTCCGCGTCTC
>JAHCAN010000038.1 GCA_019634915.1 Steroidobacteraceae bacterium
GCTGCCTTCCCAGCCCGGCCCCCACCAGCGCTCCATCCAGCCGGCGGAGATCATGAAATTGCCGACGTTGAGCCCGACGTAGGAGCCGTCGAAGCGCGCGCTCTGGTCGTCGCTCGCATCAGTGACGCCAGTAACCTGCAGGTTGGCCGCGAGCCGATCGCCCATCCAGCTCGCGCGCAGTTCGATCTCTCCCTCTTCGCGCGGCGTGTCGGAGAACGTACGCAGTGGGTCGGAATCATGGGCGCCGGAAACCCGGTAGCCGAGGCCATCGAAGCCCGAACGGGCCTCACGGCGCGCGGCGCCCTTCACGCGCAGCAGCGCCTGCCGCAACGCCGGGCTCGCATCGTCCGGCAGGCGCGCCGCGTTCACGTCACGCGCGACATCGGGCCACGAAATAGGCCAGGTCGTGATCGGGCCGCGCACGATACCGGCATCGGCCAGCAGCGAGAGATCGTGGCGCGTAGTAAGATCACCGGGCGCGAGCCAAGGATCGGCGTGTAGCGGCGGGGCCGCTACGCCGGCCAGAAAAAGTGCAAGTGCGGCGAGGCGGGTGTTCTGGCGCAATTCGATCAGTGCCGGGACAGAAATGGCCCGCATCCGGTCAGCATCATGGATGCGCGCGATCATACGGGGACAGGCAGGGGCGCCGCAACGCGCCGTGGGATGCGTGCGTGTCGCTTCGAGGGTACATCGGCATATTCAGGCATTTTTTGAGTTAGGCTCCACACGACATGCGCATCCTGTTCGTCCCGGTCTCGGCCCCCACGGGCATCGGGGAGTATTCGCGCTCCGTCGCGATTGCGACGGCGCTGCAGGCCGTGCGGCCCGACGCGGCGATCAGCTTCGTGCTGAACCGGTATGCCCCGCACGCGGTCAACACACCGTTCCCGGCAACGCTGTTGCCCTCTTCAGCAACCTTCCATCCGCGCGAGGTGGCGGCGCTGATCCGCGACCAGCGCCCCGATCTGGTCGTCTTCGACAATGCCGGTCGCACCAGCCAGCTGCGCGCGGCGCGCGATTGCGGCGCGCGCGTGGTCTATATCAGTTCGCGCCCGCGCCAGCGCCGCAAGGCGTTTCGCCTGAAGTGGCTGGCGCTGCTCGATGAGCACTGGATCGCCTGGCCGGAGTTCCTGGCAGGTCCACTCACGGCGACCGAGCGCCTGAAACTGCGCTTCGGCACGCACCGGCCCACGGTACGCTTTTTCGACACGATCATGCCGGCCCCGTCGGCCGCGGAGTCCGAGGCCGCCGCGGCGCGCTTCGGTCTCGAGCCGGACAATTTCGCGCTCGTGGTCCCCGGCGGCGGCAGCGCGCACCCCAGGATCGAAGGTGGTCCGCTGACGATGGCGGCTGCAGCGCTGCGCCTGGCTCGCCGTGGCCACTCCACGCTGCTCGTCGGGCCGGCCGGAACGGAGCAGGCAAATGCTTCGGGACTGCGCCAGTCTTCGTACCTGCCGATGCGCGATCTCGTCGCGCTGATGGCGCGCGCGCGGGTGGTCGTGTCGAACGGCGGCGACACGCTGCTGCAGGCGCTGTCTTTCCAGCGCCTGTGTGTCGCCGCTCCACTGGCGCGCGATCAGATCAGGCGCATCCGGCATTGCGCGCAGGCCGGCATTGCGACCGGCGTCGAGCTCGACGACCGCGAGCTCGCGCTGGCGGCCGAGGCGCTGCTGCTCGACGGCGAGCGCCGCGCGCGGCAATCCGAGCGGGTCGCGCGATATCCGATACGCAACGAACTGGGAATCGCGGTCGATGCGCTCACGAAACTGGTCGCTTGACGCCGCGACCGGCGTCGCACTGTGCCTCGGGCTGCTCGCGGGCGGCTCGGCCGGCGCCGCCGGCGCGCGCGGCGTTTCGCCCTATCTGCCACTCGATCTCGAACCCGAGATGGAGCGGCAGGTCGAGCAGGTGCTCGCGCTCGCGGACAAGCCGTTCCTGACGCGGCCGATTGCCGCGGCGGTAGTCTGGGATGCACTGCCTGCCGCCTGCGCGCGGGATGTGGTGCTTTGCCGCAGTGTCGAACGCTTCCTGCGACGCTACATGGGGCGCGCTGGCGTCGCTGAGGCCTCGATCGCGGGCGGCCACGCGGAAGGCAATGGTCGCCCTGTGCCGAACCGCCACGGGCTCGAGACCGACAGCCCGTGGGAAGCCTCGGCACGCCTCTACTGGCAGCCCTTCGACCATGCGCTGCTGACCCTGGGCGGCGTCGCCTACGACGGCGAGGCCACGCCTACGGGCTCGTTGCTGAGCCTCGGCTGGAGCTTCGCGCAGCTCGATGCGGGATTTCGCGACCATTGGCTGTCGCCCTTCAGCGACAGCGCAATGCTCTTGAGCACCGAGGCACCGACTATGCCCTCGGTCACGCTGTCGAACTACGTGCCGCTGACCCGCCTCGGAATTCACTACGAGGCCTTCGCGGCCCAGATGGCGAAGTCGGACGACATCCTGTCTGAAGGTGCCCTCTCGTCGGGTCACCCCACGATCGCGGGCCTGCACCTGTCGATCGAGCCGGCGAGCGGCTGGTCGCTCGGGGTGAACCGCATCATGCAGTTCGGTGGCGGCGCGCGCGGCGGCAGTTCGATCGGCGACGTGATCGATGCGTTCTTCAATCCGTCGGGCCACGACAATGTCAACACCGGAGCCGACATCGACGAGCAGTTCGGCAACCAGGCGGCATCGCTCACGAGCCGATTCGTGTTCCCGGGCGCAGTGCCATTCTCTGTCTACGCCGAGTACGCCGGTGAGGACACCTCGCGCGGCCGCAACTACCTGCTCGGCAACTCGGCGTTGTCGATCGGCATCGATTTTCCACTGCTGTGGGAGCGATACGACTTCACGCTCGAGCTCTCTGAATGGCAGAACGGCTGGTACGTGCACGGCGTGTATCAGGACGGGCTCAGCAACGAGCGCCGCGTCGTCGGGCACTGGGGCGGCGATCAGCGGGTATTTGGTGATGGGGTCGGCGCGCGCAGCGCGATGGCGCGTCTCGGCTGGCGGCCGGCCTTCGGCGGCAGCTTCGCGCTGCGCGGCCGCACGATCGAGAACGAGTCGTACTCGGCCAACGCCTACGAGCGCGGCTACGACATCGCGCTGAGCTATGCGCGGCCCATGGGTGCCTTCACGTTCGGTGGCGAGCTGTACGCGGGCCGGGATGTCTTCGGCGAGGATTTTTCGCGCATCGCGGCGTTCGTGCGCTATGCGCCGGACGGCAGCGCCGGCGCGTCGCCTGCGCTCGTGCCGATCGAGGGCGGCTCGCGCACGCGCGCCGAGGGCGCGGAGTTGTTCGTCGACCTCGGCGTCAATGCGAGCGAGACACGCATCGATCTCGACGACGACATCCCCCGCCTGACCTCCGACCGCGAAGTCGCCGCGCACTTCGGCATCGGTGCGCGGCGGCGCGTGTCGGCGCACCAGGACCTCGGCGTGCGTGTCGAGTACGACGAGATCGACGGCCACTCGCTGCTCGGCGTGCGTGCACTCGACTACCGCTATCGATTCGCGGGCCCGTTCGCGCTCACGGCCTTCGCCGGCGCCGCCCGCTATGACCTCGCGACTCCTGCATATGGCCTCTATATCGGCGCCGGCGCGCAGTGGCGCGACCTGCTGCCGCGGGTCGACCTCGCGCTCGATCTGCGCTACGCGTCGAAAGTCGCGCGCGACGATCTCGTCGACGGCGACCCGGTCGGCGGCCGTCCCGACAGTTTCTACGACATCACGAGCGCGGCGCTGTACCTCAGCTATCGCTTCTGAAGTAACTCGCGCACAGCCGCTCGAATGGGGAGTCGGCCGCAAAACGCGCGTTCTTGTCGAAGCCGGGCGACCGGGCGGCCATGTTGTTCCACAGGTGCACGGCGCGGCTTTCCGCGCCCCAGGGCAATACGCCTTCCGGCGCCGCCTCGAACAGCGTGCGCCAACGCTCCGCCGGCACCGGATAGAAATGCACGCGCGGCAGGGCGCGATCGAGATAGCCGAGGTGGCGGGCCGCGGCGGTGAGACCCTTGGGCCCGAGTTCACCCCAGCGCAGCCGATCGCGCCGGTCACCCTGCAGATAGCGGCGCCGCAGCTTGCGCAGCCGCAACCGCCACCCGTCATAGGGATGGATGCGATTCGGGTGCTCGCAGCTGTCCGCCAGCCAGCGAGCGAGCGGATGCTCCGGCGGCAGGCCGAGGATTGCGTTGTTCACGTGGTGTCCGTCCTCCCACGCGAAGATCTCGGCCTGCGGATAGACGATCGGCCGCAGGCAGGCGACGTCCATGTCGGCCCAGATGCCACCGCGCACCGCGAGCAGCCGATAGCGGAACCAGTCGGCGAAGAGCGCCACCGAGCCGGTGCGCCGATGCAGGAACAGCGCATCGCGCGGCAGGATCTCCGCGGCGTCACGCAGGAGCGAGCCGGCCGGCACACCGCCCGGCTCGTCGTACACGTAGAGATCGACCGGGTGGCCGTGATGCAGGAAGGACGCGACCGCGAGCCGCTCGAGGCGTGAGAGCGCGGGGCCGTGCCAGAACATCTGGATGGTGGTCAGGGACACCGAGTTTGACTCGCCTTCTTGGCCTGGCGCGAGAATCTGTCCATTCAGCCTGCTTTTACGATTGGCGCAAACGTATTTCGACAAGAGCACTGTAACGCGTAGTCGCGCACGGCTTCACCCGGTATCCAGCGAATGTCATCGAATCTGGCTTGATGTTTAACGTTATACGTTATAGAGTTCGCCCGTGATCCGGAGCTTCAAGTGCTCCGACACACGTGAACTGTTCGAGCGCGGAAGATCCTCGCGATTCAGCGGCATCGAGCGTATCGCGACCCGCAAGCTCGCGATGCTGAATGCCGCCGAATCCCTGGAATTCCTGCGTGCGCCTCCCGGAAACCGGCTGGAATTGCTGCGCGGGGACCGACGCGGATTCCACAGCATCCGGATCAACGATCGATGGAGGCTTTGCTTCCGATGGACCAGCCTGGGGCCCGAAGATGTGGAGATCGTCGATTACCATTGAGGAACGGCAATGAGCACCCGGCACGGAATGCGCCCCGTCCACCCCGGTGAGATCCTGCTGGAGGAATTCATGCAGCCGCTCGGCCTCAGTGCCAATGCACTCGCAAAGGCCCTGGCGGTGCCGGCGCCCCGGGTGAACGACATCGTCAGGGAACGTCGAGGCGTGTCGGCAGATACCGCCCTGCGGCTTGCCAGATACTTCGGCGGCGACGCCCGTTCTTGGCTCAACCTTCAGACCGCATACGACCTGCGGGTAGCGGAAATCAAGAGCGGCAAGCGCATCGCGATGGAGATCAAGCCCGCGCCCACGCAACTTTCTTGAGCCGCTCGTTCGACTCCTGCTGACTGGCATCGCAATTCTCGGTTTGCTGACCAGGTTGGTCTACAAGGGGCCGAGCGTGCCGCCGCCCATCCCGTTCTGGGTAATGTTGTGCGTCTCGCTGGGCTGCGTGATGCCGGCTCCGCTCTTTTGCCACCGCCTTCTGCTTGAGACGGAAGGGGCCTCATGACAATCTGGTCAGCATGACTAGATTATTAAAATCCAAATCCGCGCCGCCCAAGAAGCATAAGCCCGCGGCGGCGAAAGGCCGGCGGGGTTATTGGCTCCTTCAGGACGCCAAGGCGCGCTTCAGCGAACTCGTCCGCAAGGTCAGGAGCGAAGGACCGCAGCACGTCACCGTGCATGGGCGCGATGAAGTGGTGATCATCGCCGCCGAGGAGTTCCGGCGTCTGAAGGGCGATGTGACCGGAGAGGCGCTCATTCAGGCGATGCAAGCATCGCCGTATCGCGACCTCAGCATCGAGCCCAAGCGCGAACCGATGCCGGTACGCGGTATCTCGTTATGACGGGCTGGCTGCTCGACACGAACATTCTCTCGGAGCTGCGGCGATCACGGCCGGAGCCGAAGGTGCTTACTTTCGTGGCGAGCCAGCCGCTTGACCTGCTCTACATCAGCGTCGTGACGCTGGCCGAGATCCGCTTCGATATCGAGCTGGTTCCCGATCCCGCGCGCCGCTCTGAACTCATGGGCTGGCTCACGCACAAGGTCCGTCCGATGTTCGAGCAGCGCACCCTCGCGGTCGCCGAAGACATCATGTTCAAGTGGCGGCTCATGGTCGAGCAAGGACGCAAGGGCGGGCACACCTTCTCGCAGCCCGATCTCATCATCGCCGCGACCGGCCAGCATCATGGCCTCACGGTCGTCTCGCATGACACTGCCGAATACGTGAAGGCGCGCGTGCCCGTGTTCAATCCGTGGGTCGATAGCTTGCCCGACTCCGCAGGCTCTGCGCGCGACGAGTGACTCATCGTTATGACCGCAAAAGTCCCGGCGAATTTGACCGGTTGTTGATAGCTGGCGCCGGAGACACCCCAAACGCCCCGGCAGACTCGGCAGCGGCGTGCATTTCAGCGCGCACACACCAGTTTCTGCGGTCGCTTCGTCATTGTTCGCGCGGCATCGTCGCGAAATGGCCGGGTACTCATTTACCCCTTATTTCGAGCGCAGAATTCTTCGGCGCCGTACGTACCTCACGCGAGAAATGTGTATTGCGGTAGTACGCGCTCCCGTACGCTGCGAAGCACAAGAACACGGCCGATTCCGCTTTTGGGCGCCTGTGCCCAGCCTATGCGGCAAATACTTGAGAGTTGTAACACTCGCGGATAAGGTGACGATACACAACGCGTTTCTGGACCGGGGATTTCGGCCGTGAAGCTTCACTATTACGCGGACACGGACTCGCTCTACATCGACCTGACAGACGAAACCAGTGTCGAAAGTCGGGAAGTGGCGGCCGGTGTGGTGCTGGACTTCGGCGCTCGCGGCAATCTCGTCGGCATCGACATCGACAACGCCAGATCCCGTGTCGACCTTGGCAGGCTCACGCTCAGGCACCTGCCTGGCATCATCGAAACGGCCGCCTGACAGCGCAGCCGATCAGGATCCCTGCTTCCAGCCCCTCAGCGCCCCGAGCAGCGGCCGCAGGTGCTCCGGCGCGGCCGCTGAGCCCGCACCGCTGCTACCAGCCCCCTCCTCATCGCCAGTCACCGCTGGCACGAGCGCCGCGCACAGCTTCTTGCCGAGCTCCACGCCCCACTGGTCGAACGCGTTGATGCCCCAGACCACGCTCTGCGCGAACACCTTGTGCTCGTAGAGCGCGATCAGGCGGCCCAGCGTCGCCGGGTCGAGTGCCTCGAACGCGATCAGCGTCGAGGGCCGGTTGCCCTCGTGGACTTTGTGCACCGAGCCTGCCGCCTCGAGCGACTGGCCGAAGGCGAAGGCCTCGGCCTGCGCGAGGCAGTTGGCGATCGCGAGGTCGTGCTGGCCCTGGCGGCCGCTCGAGCTGCGCGCCGGCAGCAGGAAGTCGAGCGCCGCGCGCGGCGTGCCCTGGTGCAGCAGCTGGAAGAACGAGTGCTGCGCATTGTTGCCCGGTTCGCCCCAGATCACCGGGCCCGTGCTCCACTGCACCGGCGTGCCGCCCAGCGTGACCGATTTGCCGAGGCTCTCCATCTCGAGCTGCTGCAGGTACGCCGGGAAACGCGCGAGGCGCTCGTCGTAGGGCAGCACCGCGAGAGTCGGCAGCCCGAGGAAATTCACATTCCACACGCCCAGCAGCGCCGCGAGCGCGGGCAGGTTCGCCTTCCACGGCGCAGCGGCGAAGTGCTCGTCGATCTCGCGCCCGCCGTCGAGAAACTCGAGGAAGCGCTCGCTGCCGATCGCGATCGCGAGTGACACGCCGATCGACGACCAGATCGAGTAGCGCCCACCGACCCAGTCCCACATCTCGAAGCGATAGTCCGGGTGCACGCCGAAGGAGTTCATCGCCGGCGTGTTGACCGAGACGGCCGCGAAATGATCGGGCACCGCCGCGTCGCCCAGCGTGCCGGCGATCCACTCGCGGGCCGCGTGCGCATTGGCCAGCGTCTCCTGGGTCGTGAAGGTCTTCGAGGAGACGATGAACAGCGTGGTGACCGGGTCGGACTCGGCGATCACGTCGGCGATCTGGCAGCCGTCGACGTTCGAGACGAAGGCCATGCGCGGCGCGCCGCCGGTGTAGCGCGCGAGCGCCCGCACTGCCATCGCGGGCCCGAGGTCGGAGCCGCCGATGCCGATATTGACGACGGTGCGGTACTTGCGGCGCATCCGCTCGGCGAAATCGAGCATCCGCGCGCGCTCGGCCAGCACCTGCGCCTCGATCGCCGCGCCGCCGAGCTGCTGGCCTTCGCGCTGGCGCAGTGCGACATGCAGCACCGCGCGCTTCTCGGTCGTGTTGATCGGCTCGCCGCGGCGCATCGCGGCGATCGCCCCGCGCAGGCCGACGGCCTCGGCCAGCGCAGCCAGCGTCGCGAGCACCTCGGCATCGACACGCTGGCGCGAATAATCGAGCAGCAGCCCGGCTGCCTGCGCCGAGCAATGTTCGAAACGCTGCGGATCGGCCGCGAACAGCTCGCGCAAGTGGCGTGCGCCGGTCGTCGAGACGAGCTCGCGCAGGCGCTGCCAGGGTCTGGTCTCGGGCCCCGCCACGCGCGGTGGCTGCGGCGCCTGGGCGCTCACCGGTAGAACGCCGCGATGCTGTCGACGACATGCTGCAATTGCGCGGTCTCGAGCTCCGGGAAGATCGGCAGCGCGAGCGTTTCGGCCGCCGCCCGCTCGGACTGCGGGAAGTCGCCGGCCGTGTGCCTCAGGTAGGCGAAGCACTGCTGCAGGTGCAGGGGTACCGGATAATAGATCTCGGTGCCGACGTCGCGCGCCACGAGATGAGCGCGCAATGCATCGCGATCGCGCACGCGGATTACGTACTGGTTGTAGATGTGCCGCGCGCCCGGTATTGCCGGCGGCATCACGACCGCGTCGCCGAGCGCGAGCTTCGCGAAGGCCGCGTCGTAATACGCCGCATTCTTCTGTCGCCCGGCGGTCCAGTCATCGAGATGCGGCAGCTTGACGTTGAGCACCGCCGCCTGCAGCTCGTCGAGGCGGAAATTGCCGCCGATGAACGCGTGGTAGTACTTCGGCTTGCCGCCGTGCACGCGGAAAATGTCGAGCCGCTCGGCGAGCGCCGCATCGTTCGTCACGCACATGCCGGCGTCGCCGAACGCGCCGAGATTCTTGGTCGGGAAGAACGACAGGCAGCCGATGTCGCCGAACGAGCAGGCGCGCCGGCCCTGCGCGTCGGCCGCGCCGATCGCCTGCGCGGCATCTTCGATCACGCGCAATCCATGCTTGCGCGCGATCGCGATCAGCGGGTCCATGTCGGCGACCTGGCCGTACAGATGCACCGGCATCAGCGCCTTGACGGTGCGGCCGGTCGCGCGATTGACCAGCCGCTCGCCGCGCTGCTCGCAGCGCTCATCGATCAGCCGCTCGACCGCGGCGACCGACAGGTTGAAGCTCGCCGCGTCGATGTCGCAGAACAGCGGCTGGGCGCCGGTGCGCGCGATCGTGCCGCCGGTCGCGAAGAAAGTGTAGGGCGTCGTGATCACTTCGTCGCCGGCGCCGATGTCGAGCACCATCAGCGCGACCAGCAGCGCGTCGGTGCCCGAGGAGACGCCGATGCCATGCTTCACGCCGCAGTACGCGGCCACGTCGGCCTCGAGCCGCCTGACCGCCGGCCCGAGGATGAAATGCTGGGATTCGCTGACCGCCTCGATGGCGGCGTCGATGTCGCGCTTCAGCGCGCGGTACTGCGGCTTGAGATCGAGCAGGGGGACTTTCATGTCCCGCAGTTTAGCCGAGATTGACCACCCGCGATTCGCCCGGCGACCCGCCCTTGTAGTAGGCGAGGTACCAGTCGATGAAGCGGCGCACGCCGACCTCGATCGGCGTGTCGGGCCGGTAGCCGACGTCGTCGATCAGGTCCTGCACGTCGGCCTCGGTGTCGGGCACGTCGCCCGGCTGCAGCGGCAGCAGGTTCTTCTCGGCCTTGCGGCCGAGGCAGTCTTCGATCACCTCGATGTAGCGCAGTAGCTCCACCGGGCGGTTGTTGCCGATGTTGTAGAGCCGGAACGGCGCGCGGCTGGAGGCCGGATCGGGGCGCGCGCTGTCCCAGGCGGGGTTCGGCTGCGCGATGCGGTCGGTGGCGCGCACCACGCCCTCGACGATGTCGTCGACATAGGTGAAGTCGCGCCGGTGGTGCCCGTGGTTGAACACGTCGATCGGCTTGCCGGCGAGGATGTTCTTTGCGAACAGGAACAGCGCCATGTCTGGCCGGCCCCACGGGCCGTAAACGGTGAAGAAGCGCAGTCCGGTCACCGGCAACCCGAAGAGCCAGGCATAGTTGTGTGCCATCAGCTCGTTGGCGCGCTTGGTCGAGGCGTACATCGACAGCGGATGCCCGACTTCGCTGTGCACGCTGAACGGCATGTCGGTATGCGCGCCGTACACCGAGCTGGTCGACGCGAACACGAGATGCTCGACGGCGTTGTGGCGGCAGCCCTCGAGCACGTTCAGCGTGCCGGTGACGTTGCTCGACACATAGGCATGGGGGTTCTCGAGCGAGTAGCGCACGCCGGCCTGCGCGGCCAGGTGCACGACGCGCGCGAACTTCTCGCGCTTGAAGAGATTCGCCATGCCGCCCTGGTCGGCGAGATCGAGCTTGACGAAGCGGAAACCCGGCTCGGTTTCCAGCCGCGCGAGGCGTGCACGCTTCAGGTTGACGTCGTAGTAGTCGTTCAGGTTGTCGAGCCCGACGACCTCGTCGCCGCGCGCGAGGAAACGCTGCGCGGCATGCGAGCCGATGAAACCCGCGGCGCCGGTGACGAGGACCTTCACAGCCGCCCGTCGACCTGGTCGGCGCCGAACACGTACTTGATGTCGTAGACGACCGCGTGCTTGCGGCCGAGGCGCCGCACGGCTGCCGCACCCATGTCCTTGAACTGCTGGTGGCCGACCGCGAGCACCACGGCGTCGTAGCTGCGCGGCTTCGGCGCCTTGACCAGCCGGATGCCGTATTCGTGCTTCGCCTCGCGCGCATCGACCCAGGGGTCGTGCACATCGACCTTCGCGCCGAACTTGCCGAGCTCGCGCACGACGTCGGCGACCTTGGAATTGCGCAGGTCGGGGCAGTTCTCCTTGAACGCGAGCCCGAGCACCAGCACGCGCGAGCCCTTGACGTGGATGCGCCGGTCGCTCATCAGCCGCGCCACTTCGCCCGCGACGTAGAGCGCCATGTTGTCGTTCAGCCGCCGCCCCGCGAGGATCATCTCCGGGTGGTAGCCGATCTCCTGTGCCTTGTGGGTCAGGTAGTACGGATCGACGCCGATGCAGTGGCCGCCGACGAGGCCCGGCCGGAACGGCAGGAAGTTCCACTTCGTGCCGGAGGCGAGCAGCACCTCCTCGGTATCGATGCCGAGACGGTTGAAGATCAGCGCGAGCTCGTTGATCAGCGCGATGTTGACGTCGCGCTGCGTGTTCTCGATGACCTTGGCGGCTTCGGCGACCCGGATGCTCGAGGCCTTGTGCGTGCCGGCGGTGATGATCGAACCATAGAGCTTGTCGACGAACTCGGCGACTTCGGGCGTGGAGCCGGAGGTCACCTTCTTGATCGTCGTGACCCGGTGCTGCTTGTCGCCCGGGTTGATGCGCTCGGGGCTGTAGCCGGCGAAGAAATCCTTGTTGAACGTGAGTCCCGAGACCCGCTCGAGGACCGGCACGCACTCTTCCTCGGTGCAGCCCGGGTACACGGTCGATTCGTAGACGACCACGTCGCCCTTCTTCAGCACCTTGCCGATCGTCTCGCTCGCCTTCACGAGCGGCGTCAGATCGGGGCGCTTGTAGCTGTCGATCGGTGTGGGCACCGTGACGATGTAGACGCGGCACTTGCGCAGCGTCGCGAGGTCGGAGGTGAAGCTCAGGCGCTTCGAGGACTTCAGCTCGGCGCGGCTCACCTCGAGCGTGCTGTCGCGCCCCTTCGACAGCTCGGCGATGCGCTCGGGCTTGATGTCGAAGCCGACGGTCTCGTAATGCTTGCCGAACTCCACCGCCAGCGGCAGCCCCACGTAACCGAGGCCGACCACGCCGATCCGACACTTGCGCACGCTGAACTCCATAAATCCTCGAATCCGCTTCGGGACACCCGGAAAAGACAATTATTGGTGGTTTGCCGCCGTCCGGACGCGATCCAGGTCGCATTGCCGGAAGACGCAGCGTCCGCCGCTCGCCTCGGCGACGAGATCGAGCAGGCGCTCGTGCGCGGCCAGTTCCTCGGCGCTCGCCCGGCGGACCAGCAGGCCCGCGGCGGGGCGCACCAGCGCCTGCACCCCACCGGTGCCGCCGGCGGCGCCTGCGGGCCTGGCCGGATGCGCATCGAGCGCGAGCATGCTCTGCCCGCCGGTCATCGCCAGATAGACCTCGGCGAGGATCTGCGCATCGAGCAGCGCGCCGTGCAGCTCGCGGTGCGAGTTGTCGATGCCGTAGCGCTTGCACAGCGCATCGAGGTTGTTGCGCTGGCCCGGATGCATTTCGCGGGCGAGCAGCAGCGTATCGAGCACGCCGCAGAGCCCGGCGAGGCGGCGCGGCAGGCCCACGCCGTCCGGCAGGCGCGCGAGCTCGGCGTCGACGAAACCGACGTCGAAGGCGGCGTTGTGGATCACGAGCTCGGCACCGGCGATGAACTCGACCAGCTCGGCCGCCACGTCGGCGAAGTGCGGCGCATTGGCGAGATCGGCGTTCGAGATGCCGTGCACCGCCATCGCGCCCTCGTCGATCGCGCGCTCGGGATTCAGGTAGCGGTGGAAATTGCGACCGGTCACGCGCCGGTTCACCAGCTCGACGGCGCCGATCTCGATGATGCGGTGGCCGCGCTCGACTTCGAGGCCGGTGGTTTCGGTATCGAGGACGATCTGGCGCATCGCCGGCGATTCTACTCGATGCCGCCCGCGGCGAGCGCATCGATCGCGAGGTTCGCGAGCCGGTCGACGCGCTCGTTGCCCGGCACGCCGGAATGAGCCTTCACCCAGTGCCATTCGATGCGATGACGCGCAGCGGCTGCATCGAGGGCCTGCCACAGGTCCTGGTTCTTGACCGGCTTGCGCGCCGCAGTCTTCCAGCCGCGCGCCTTCCACGACGGCAGCCATTCGCTGATGCCGCGCCTGACGTACTCGGAATCGGTGTACAGCCGCACCTCGCCCGGCCGCTTGAGCGCCTCGAGCGCACGGATCACCGCCGTGAGCTCCATGCGATTGTTGGTCGTCGCGGGCTCGGCGCCGGAGATCTCCTTGACATGCTCGCCGCTCTGCAGCAGCGCGCCCCAGCCGCCGGGGCCGGGGTTGCCGCGACACGCGCCGTCGGTATAGATCGTGATCACGCTCACGAACGGGTCCGCGAGGTCGGCTTGACGAGATTGCCGAGCACCGCGGAGCGTTCGCGCGGGCGGATCCTGATCGGCGTCATCGTGTAGACGCGCTTGCGGGCGCGCAGGATCCAGGCGCCGTGCAGGTAGCGGCGCGCGCCGACCACCTCGTAGCCGAGCAGCGCGAGCCAGTCGCAGACACGCCGCTCGGCGAGCAGGTTCTTCAGCCCCGGCGGGAAAGTCCCGCGCGAAAGCCGCGCGCGCAGCCCCCACAGGCTCATTGGCCTCAAGCCCGCGACGATCAGCTGCCCCTCGCCGGCGAGCACGCGATCGGCCTCGCGCAGCATCGTCTTCGGATCGGTGACGAATTCGAGCGTATGCGGCAGCAGCACCGCATCGACGGTGCCGGTCGCGATCGGCAGCTGCGGCAGGCGTGCGACGAGGTCCACGCCGTCGGCCAACCGCTCGGCGATCACGGTGCTCCGGCGCGTGCGCGCCCCCGGAATCAGACCGCGCGCCGGGCCCCAGAGGCCGATCTGCAGCAGCTCCCAGCCGAAGACATCGTCGAGCGTCTCGGCGAGCAGGCCCGTCTCGGCCTCGAGCAGCGCCGCTCCCGGGCCGGTTCGCAGCCAGTGATCGAGGGACGAGGCGTCGGGACTCATGGGCGCTGTGAAACCGGGCACAAAAATGCTAGCCAATATGTGAACTTACAGGTTAAATACGCCGATTCAAGGGGGTACGTTAACGTAGTTGCCGCCTCGCCGACGGGGGACGATCTTTTGAACCGATTGCCCGGCCTTCTGGCCGCACTGAGCCTGAGTGCTTGCGCCACGATGCGCGAGCCCCCGCCCCCTGCCCCGGAGCCCGTGCCCCCGCCAGTGGCCGAGGTGACCGAGCCCGAGGTCGCGCCCGAGCCGGAAACGCCGGTCACGGTCGCCGGCATCACGCCGGAGAAGTATTCCGATCTGTTCGACCGCATCCGCGCGGGCTACCAGCTGCCGGACGTCGAGTCGCGCCAGGTCGATCGCGAGTTCCGCTTCTACGCGAACAACCCCGACTACCTCGACCGCGTGTTCAGCCGCGCCGGTCCCTATCTGTACCACATCGTCGGCGAGATCGAGGCGCACCAGATGCCGCTCGAGCTCGCGCTGCTGCCGGTCGTCGAGAGCGCCTTCGAGCCCTATGCCTATTCGGTCGCGCGTGCCTCGGGGCTCTGGCAGTTCATTCCGCCGACCGGCTCACGCTTCGGCCTGAAGCAGAACTGGTGGTACGACGGCCGCCGCGACGTGGTCGAGTCCACACGCGCGGCGCTCGACTACCTGCAATTCCTCTACAGCGAGTTCGACGACTGGCTGCTCGCGGTCGCGGCCTACAACTGCGGCGAGGCGAACGTCGCGCGCGCGATACGCGCCAATGCCGCGGCGGGCGAGCCGACCGACTTCTTCTCGATCAGCCCGCGCCTGCCGAAGGAGACGCGCGCCTACGTGCCGAAGCTGCTGGCGATGGCGCGCCTGTTCCTCGCGCCGCAGGACTACGGCATCGAATTCAGCGCGTTCCCGAACGAGCCCTATTTCACGAGCGTCGACACGCTCGGCCAGATCGACATGAAGCTCGCCGCCGATCTCGCCGGCATCTCCTACGAAGAGCTGTACATGCTGAACCCGGCGTTCCATCGCTGGGCGACCGACCCGGGCGGTCCGCACCGCCTGCTCGTGCCGGCCGACACGGCCGACCTCTTCCGCGCGAGCGTGCAGCAGCTCACGCCCGATGAGCGCATGCGCGTCGCGCACCACCGCGTGCAGTCCGGCGACACCGTCGCCGGGATCGCGCAGCAATACCACACGCAGGCGCAGGTGATCCGCGAGCTGAACGACCTGCCGGCAAACGCCAAGCTGATGATCGGCGACGACCTGCGCGTACCCTCGGGCGTCACCGAACTGCCCGCCAAGGTGCAGCTCGCCGCGCTGCGCGTCGATCGCGGCTCGCGCGCAGGCGCGCGCGGCGGCGTGCACGTCGTCAAGCGCGGCGACACGCTGTCGGCGATCGCGCGGCGCAACCGCATGAACGTGCGTACGCTCGCGGCGCTCAACAACATGGGCGTCAACGACACGATCCGCGCGGGCCAGCGCCTCGTCGTCAGCAAATCGGCGTCGACCTCCGCCGCCCACGGCAACTATGGCGCGGGTGCCGGCAGCGGCGGTTCGAGCTACACTGTGCGCCGCGGCGACACGCTGTGGGACATCGCGCGGCGCTTCGGCGTCACGGTCTCGCAGATCGTCTCGTGGAACGGCTTGTCGGGCAGCTCGATCAAGCCGGGCCAGAAACTGACCGTCAAGAAAGTACCCGGATAAGCCAAGCCATGGGTTTCATGACCGGCAAGCGCGCGCTCATCGTGGGCGTCGCGACCGATCGTTCGATCGCCTGGGGCATCGCGCAGGCGATGCACCGCGAAGGCGCCACGCTCGCGATCTCCTACGCCAACGACAAGCTGAAGGAGCGTGTGCTGCCGCTCGCCGCGCAGCTCGGCGCGCTGACGCTGCCGCTCGACGTCACGAGCGACGCCGAGATCGACGCGGCGTTTGCGCGGCTGTCGCGCGAATGGGGCAGCCTCGACGTGCTCGTGCACGCGGTCGCCTACGCGCCCCGCGAGGCGCTGACCGGCAATTTCGTCGAGGCGACCAGCCGCGACTCGTTCCGCATCGCGCACGACATCTCGAGCTACAGCCTCACGGCGCTCGCCCGCGGCGCCGCGCCGCTGATGGCGGGCCGCCAGGGCGCGATCGTCACCCTCACCTATCTCGGCGCGGTGCGCTCGGTACCGAGCTACAACGTGATGGGTCTCGCGAAGGCGAGCCTCGAGGCGAACGTGCGCTTCCTCGCCGCCGACATGGGCCCGAACGGCATCCGCGTCAACGGCATCTCGGCCGGGCCGATCAAGACGCTCGCCGCGGCGGGCATTCCCGGGCTTCGCAAGATGCTGGGACGGGTCGCCGAGGTCGCGCCGCTCAGGCGCAATGTCACGCTCGACGATGTCGGCAATGCCGCCGCGTTCCTGTGCTCCGACCTGGCCGCCGGCATCACCGGCGAAATCCTCTATGTCGACAGCGGCTTCAGCACCGTCGGCATGAGCTTCCCGCTCGAAGCGGGCGAGTAGTCCCCGCTACTCGAAGGCCTTCGGGTTCACCGACACCTTCGCCTTGCGCCGCGCCTCGGCGATGTAGGAGATGATGTCGGCCGAGCCGACGCGTCCCGCGATCTGCTGCAACCGCTCGCCGCGCTCGGCCGCGCTGAGCGCAGGCAGGGCATCGGCGACGCGCAGCAGCGCGACGACCGCCGCACCGTTGTCGGTCTCGATCGCCTGGTAGGAGGGCTTGCCTGCCGCCGGATGGGGCAGCGAGAACACCTTGCTGCGAATCTCCGCCGGCACCGACGGATCGTTGCGCCCGAGCAGCCGCGGGCCCTCGATCGTGCGGCCCTTCTCTACCGCCTCGAAGGCCTCGCCGGCCTGCAGGCGCTGCACGGCCGCGCCCGCGGCCGCACGGGCCGCAGCGAGCCCCTGCTCGTGCTTCAGCGTGGTGACGATCTGCGCGCGGACCTCATCGAGCGGCCGCGGCTTCGGCGGGCGGTGCTCGAGCACCTGCACGACGACCAGCCGGTCCTCGCCGAGCGCGACCGGACCGCCGACGCGGCCCTGGTTCAGGACGGCATCGCTGAAGACCACCGACTCGAGGCCCGGGTCGCCGCGGAACACGCCGCCGCCCGTGTCGCGGCGGTAGTCGTCGACCGTGCCGGTCACGAGGCCGAACTCCTGCGCGAGCCCGTCGAGGGTCGCGCCCGGCAGCTCGAGCCGCGTCTGCAGCCGCTCCTGCGCGTCGCCGAAGCGGTCGGCCGCCTGGTCGCGGCGGTAGCGCGATTCGAGCTCGCCGCGCGCTTCGTCATAGGTCCGCGTCCTGCCCGGCTCGATCGCCTCGAGCTGGATCACGTGATAGCCGAACTGCGTCTTGACCGGACCCGCGGTCTCGCCGACCTGCATGCCGAAGAGCGCGTCGGCAAACGGCGCGACGAAAGTCTCGCGCGCCGCGAAACCGAGGTCGCCGCCATTCGCGGCCGACACCGTATCCTTCGAGTACCTGGCCGCGAGCGCCGCGAAATCCCCGCCGGCCTTCAGCTGCGCGAGCACCTCGTCGGCGGTCTTCTCGTCGGCGACCAGGATGTGGCGCGCGCGGCGCTTCTCGGGTTCGGTGTAGCGTTCCTTGTTCTCGGCGTAGAGCCGGCGCAGATCGTCCTCGACGACGGTCACCTGCGCGGCCACCTGGTCGAGCCGCAGCTCGCCGTAGGCGAGGCGCACCGACTCGGGCGTCATGAACTTCGCGTGGTTCGCCTCGTAGTAGGCGCTCACGGCCCCGGCCTCGATCTCGCCCGGCGCAAGGGCGTCGGCATCATAGAGGACGTAACGCACCTCGCGCTGCTCGTCCTCGAGCGTGATGATCCGGTCGAGCTGCTTCGGCGTCACGAAATCGGACAACGCGATCGCCCGCTGCAGCTGCTGGCGCGCGAGCGACGTGCGCAGATCCGCCTCGAACGCCGGCACGCTGAGCCCGACCTGGGCGAGGCGCGCCTTGGCGACGCTGGCCGAATACTGGCCGTCGACCTGGAAGGCCGGCTCCTGCTCGATCGCGGCCTTCAACTGGGCGTCCGAGACACGATAGCCAAGGTCGTGCAGCCGCGCATCGAGCATCGTGCGCGTGATCAGCCCTTCCATGACCTGCTGCTGCAGCTGCTCGCGGGCCTCTTCGGGGATCTCGCCGCCGAAGGCGCTCGCGGCCTGCGCCTGCTGATCGAACCAGGCCTGGCGGGCCGTCTCGAGCGGCACGCGCTCGCCGTTGACGGTAGCCGCGTAGGCGCTGCGGCCGATGCCAACGTCGACGATGCCGTAGGCGCCCCAGGCGACGAACACGAGCGAGATCGCCCCAAGGACGAAATAGGCAAGCGGACCGTTGAGGTTTTCCCTGATCTTCTGAAGCATCGACTGGCCCCGTGGATGGCTGACGGCGGAGCGGACGGGGCTTGAATATGGACCCGGGCCCGGCAACAAGGCGTGCAATTGTACTGGCGGGCGCGAGAACTGCCAGCGTTCCGGGCAGGCTCGGCCGGGTTCAGGCGGTCGCGTGTGCAGCCGCGTGCGCAGATACCCGCACCGTCACTGCGGAGGGTGGTGTCACAATGCGGTACGCGAGATGAAGGATTGCCGTCAGTGGTAGTGCCTCGCGGCCTGCGACGGAAGGTGGCCGAAGATCTGCCGGTAGCGGGCCGCGAACCTGCCGAAATCCCAGATGCCGAAGCGGCTGCACAGCGACGACACGGTGTCCGCGGATTCGGCTTCCCGCAGCATGGCGTGGATCGCATGCAGGCGCTTGAGAGTCAGGTAGCGGTGCAGGCTGGTGCCGAGCTGTTCGTGGAAGGCCTTCTGCAAGGTGGTGCCCGACACGCCGATCGCGCGGCAGAAGTCCTCCACCCGGAGTGTCTGGTCGAGGCGCTCCTCGGCCAGGTACAGCGCGTGGCGCACGATCTCCCGTCCGTCGGCGCGTGGCCTGCCGCGTCCGGGTCGGGTGACGGGTTGCATCGAATGCAGCACGGCGAGGCTGAATTCCAGCACCTGTGCACGCAGCGAGGCGTTCCCGCGCGAACCGGGGCGGCGGCCGGGCTCGGTGGCCGGGTGGGATGCGCGCTCCAGCAGCGACCTCAGCCGCGATGTCGCGCCGCTGTCGATCCACCCACAGTGGAAACCCAGCAAGCGCGGGTCCAGCCCGATGCCGTGGTCGTCGACCCAGCGGCGGACCTCGGCCTGGTCGATCGAGACCGACAGCCAGTGCGCGCCGGCAGGGCCCCGTGCATAGAACTCGTAGCCCGGCGGCAACCAGGCATCGAGCTGGCGCCGTTGCGTCCGAACATCGCCGTGGCCGGGCCCAGCTCGAGGATGTGCAGGCTCCAGTCCATGCAGCTGCGCGAGTGCAGCAGATAGCGCCCATCGACGCCACGCAGCGCGTGCTCGAATTCGTCGAAACGGGGACTGACCAGATGGATCATGCGTGCTCCTCGGGCCGACCTCGGTCGCGCAGCCGGCGTCCGCAAGAGCGTGGACCGGCATCGGACGGCGATGCCCAAGCGTCGCGCCGATGCGGCCTCGAGACAAGAGCGCGGGCGACGAATGCGTGCCGAGTTGGAAGCGTGGGCTCCATGGCTCGCGGAAAACCCAATTTGGGTTGTCTTTAACGTTGCGGACGGCTCGGCGACGACCTACGCGGCATGGACGGAGGGCGCGCAAGCATTCCGGTTTTGCCAGGACTGGCGCGGACGGGACTCGAACCCCTCAGTAACCCTATGAAAAATAAGGGATCATATGGCAACTGCTTCGGACGTTCCCCACGAAATACCCCCACAACATAGATAGCCGCTCTCAGCGATCGCCGATGGAAGACCGAAGACCGTTATGATGGCAAGCTCCAAACATGGCTTATGGCGCCGGCCAGCCCTCGTTAAACGGTGTCTATTGCAAGCACTACTTTGGAAAACGGCCATGGCAGCACTTGATCGAATCACACAACAACCGGGAATGATGGGCGGGAAAGCCTGCATACGCGGCATGCGAGTTACTGTCGGCATGATCGTTGGTCAGATTGGAGCGGGCCATAGCATCGAAAAACTGCTGGCCGACTATCCGTATCTCGAACGCGAAGACATTTTACAGGCGCTGCGATATGCCGCCTGGCTTGCCGAGGAAAGAGAGATTCAACTCGCAACAGCATGAAGCTGTTGATCGACATGAATCTCTCGCCGCGATGGCTTGAGGTTCTGAGCCAAGCGCAATTCGATGCCGTGCACTGGTCCGACGTGGGTGCTGCCACTACACCGGACGAACGCATCATGGCCTACGCCGCTGAAAATGGGTTCGTTGTCCTCACCCAGGATCTCGATTTCAGCGCGATCCTGGCGGCCACTCATGGCGAAAAACCCAGCGTTGTACAGATTCGCTCTGAGGATCTGGATCCAGACGCCATCGGTCCGCAGGTGATCGCCGCCCTGAGGCAGCTGGCGGAGCCCCTTGAGGCCGGGGCCCTGGTAAGCGTCGAACCTCAGCGCATTCGCTCACGACTCTTGCCCTTGCGGCCCAAGGAAGAACCATTGAAGTGAAGAGCAAGCTTCTTGGGTAATGCAACAGAACCCGCCAATGCCCACAATCAAACCGCGCTGTCTCTGAACGTCACTGGATGCACTGGATACGAACTCATTGACTCCTAAAGGGAATCCAGAGACTGGTATCCTGGCTAGACGTCACTGGATAGGAAAATGGCGGAGCGGACGGGACTCGAACCCGCGACCCCCGGCGTGACAGGCCGGTATTCTAACCAACTGAACTACCGCTCCACATGGTGGGTGCTGAGGGGATCGAACCCCCGACCCTCGCCTTGTAAGGGCGACGCTCTACCGCTGAGCTAAGCACCCTTCAAGCGTCAGAAGGGCGCGGATGATAGCCGTTCAGGGAACAGGCGTAAACTCCGTCCATGCAGACCCCGCAAGGACGCGCCAGACGGTTTCTGGACCAGTTTCCGGCCCTCGCCGCCACCGTCGCCACCGCTCTTGCCGCCGGCGTTGCAACCGCCCACGACGATGTCGCCGGCACGCGCTACGTCGCCCCGGAGGGCGTCGACAGCGACGACTGCGACCATCGGGATGCGCCTTGCCGGACGCTCGAATACGCGTTCTCGCAGCTGCGCCCCGGCGATGCGGTCAAGGTGGGCGCCGGCACCTACGACCTGTCGGGCTTCAACCTCGAGGAACTGCTCTTCGGCAAGCAGGGGCTGCGCGCCGGCTACAGCGCCGCCGACGACTTCGCGACCGACGACCCGGTCGCGCATCGCGCGTACGTGCGCGGCGCGGACCCGCGCTTCGTCCAGACGCTGATCGCCTTCGGATTCACGCCGGTCGATGAAGCGGGCGTGCCGATCCCGCGCGAGAAAGTGCAGGCGCAGGCCGCGACTCCCTGCAGCGGTGGCCTCGCGGGCACGTTTCCCTGCTGGAATATCGACTTCCTCGCGCAGATCCCGCTCACGTCGTTCTCGACGCAACCGCTCAGCGTCGCGAACCTGTGGGGTTTCGTCGACCGCGACGACAACCGCGAGTACGTGATCGTCGGACTGCGCAACGGCACTGCCGTGGTCGATGTGACGACTCCGGAAAGCCCGCGCGAAGTCGCGACGATACCGGGTGTCACGAACGCGTGGCGCGAAGTGAAGGTCTACCAGGTATTCGATGCCGCCGCGAACCGGCACCGCGCGTATGCGTACATCACGACCGAAGGCGCCGGTGCGGGCCTGCAGATCATCGATCTCTCGGACCTGCCGGCGACGGCCACGCTCGCGAACACGCTGCACGACCTGTCGACTTCGCACACGCTCTATCTCGCCAATGTCGACTACGCGACCGGCATGGCGCTGCCCGGCGCAACCCCGTTCCTGTATGTCGCGGGCGCCGACCTGCTCGGCGGCCGTTACCGCATCTACAGCCTCGCGGACCCCGTGAACCCGACGCTCGTCGCGACGAACCCGGGCGCGCCGGGCGCGCCGACCCCGTACATGCACGATTCGACGAGCGTGCTGCTCACCGACAACCGCACGACGCAATGCGCGGCGGCACACAACCCCTGCGAGGTGCTGATCGACTTCAATGTCGAGCGCGTCGACCTGTGGGACGTGACGGACAAGGCCGCACCCGCATTCCTCGGATCCGCGACCTACCCGAACGCGCGCTACATCCACTCGGGCTGGCCGACGACGGATCAGCGCTACGTCATCGTGCACGACGAGCTCGACGAGCTGCGCATACCCGGCCTCCACACGTCGATCTACACGCTCGACATCGGCGACCTGCGCGCACCAACCATCACGACCTCGTTCACCGGCGCCGACACCACGACCGACCACAATGGCTATACGGTCGGCGACCGCTACTACCTCGCGCACTATCGCCGCGGCCTCGTGATCCACGATCTCGCAGACCCGCGCGCGCTGCGCGAAGTCGGCTGGTTCGACACGTTCCTCTTGCCCGTGGCCAATGTGGCGGGCACCGACGGCGCATGGGGCGTCTACCCGTTCCTGCCCTCGGGCACGCTCGCGGTGAGCGACATTTCGAACGGGCTCTTTCTGCTGAAGCGCAACGAGACGAGCGCGACGCCACCGGCCACGCCGGCTCCATCGCCGCCCGGCCTTGGAGGCGGCGGCGGCGGCGGCACGCTCGGGGGCGCGACGGGTGGCGCCCTGCTCGCGCTCCTAGCCTGGCTCGCTACGCGGCGCGCGTGGCTCGCGGTGCAACCTGCCGCGTGCTGCCGTCGCCGGCGGGGCACGTCAACAGGCGGACGAATCCGCGAAATCGGTCCGCCTGTTGACGTGGCCGGAATGAACCGCGCCAACTGACGACGGCCACGACCCATCGCGGCCCGCGGGGTGGCGTGGCCGCTCGCCGCTCACCGCTCACCGCTCGCCGCTCGCTTCCTAATGCGCTCCGGCCCTTCGCGCCGCGCGCCGCGCGCGCTTCGGGTCGGCGGCTGGCGGAGGCGTGGCGGCATCGGCAGCCGCGGCGAGCGGCACCGGGCGCGCCGCGAGCGCGATCTCGAGCACCTCGTCGATCCACTTCACGGGCTTGATCTTGAGGTTGCCCTTGATGTTGTCGGGGATCTCGGTGAGGTCCTTCACGTTCTCGTGCGGGATCAGCACCGTCTTGATGCCGCCGCGATGCGCCGCGAGCAGTTTCTCCTTCAGGCCGCCGATCGGCAGCACCTCGCCGCGCAGCGTGATCTCGCCGGTCATCGCCACGTCGGCCCGCACCGGAATGCCGGTCAGCACCGACACCATCGCCGTGCAGATGCCGATGCCGGCGCTGGGGCCGTCCTTCGGCGTCGCGCCCTCCGGCAGGTGGATGTGGATGTCGTTCTTCTGGTAGAAATCCGGGTGGATGCCGAGGCGCTGCGAACGCGCCCGCACCACCGACATCGCGGCTTGCACCGACTCCTGCATGACCTCGCCGAGCTTGCCGGTGGTCGTCATCTTGCCCTTGCCGGCCATGGTCGCCGCCTCGATCGACAGCAGTTCACCGCCGACTTCGGTCCATGCCAGTCCGTTGACCTGCCCAATCTGGTTCTTCTTCTCGGCGATGCCGAAGGAATAACGCCGCACCCCGAGGTACTTGTCGAGATTGCGCGCGGTCACGGTGATCCTGCGGTCCTTGCCGCCGCTGACCAGTTCCTTGACCACCTTGCGGCAGATCTTGGAAATCTCGCGGTCGAGACTGCGCACGCCGGCCTCGCGCGTGTAGTAACGCACGATGTCGCGCAGCGCGCTGTCGGAAACCGTCAACTCGTCCTTTTTCAGGCCGTGGTTCTGCATGGTTTTCGGCAGCAGGTGGCTCTCCGCGATGTGGATCTTCTCGTCCTCGGTGTAACCCGACAGGCGGATGATCTCCATCCGGTCGAGCAGCGCCGGCGGGATGTTCAGCGTGTTGGCCGTGGCGACGAACATCACGTCCGACAGGTCGTATTCGACCTCGACGTAATGGTCGACGAAGGTGTTGTTCTGCTCGGGGTCCAGGACCTCGAGCAGCGCGGACGCCGGATCGCCCCGGAAATCCATCCCTATCTTGTCCACCTCGTCGAGCAGGAACAGCGGGTTGCGGACGCCCACCTTGGACATGTTCTGCAGGATCTTGCCGGGCATCGAACCGATGTAGGTCCGGCGATGGCCGCGGATCTCCGCCTCGTCGCGCACGCCGCCCAGCGACATGCGCACGAACTTGCGGTTGGTCGCGCGGGCGATCGACTGGCCGAGCGAGGTCTTGCCGACGCCGGGGGCGCCGACCAGGCACAGGATCGGC
>JAHCAN010000039.1 GCA_019634915.1 Steroidobacteraceae bacterium
TGCGCGTCGCAGCGTCGATCGCGTTCGACCATTCGGACGTGGTTATCGAAGTGCTTACCATTGACCTGCTCGAGCTCTTCGATCAAGCCGTCACATGCCTCTGGCATCTCCCATTCGAATTTCGCCAATCGTGAATGGATGAGATCATTTCGCACTTCCAATAGGTCACGCAGAGCTTTGGCTTGACGCGTTTGAGACTCGGGGTCTGATTCAAGGGCAAACGTCATCTGGACAGATACATCGAATAGATCTGGAGTGCCATAGTGTGTCGCAGGTTGTTCGTAGCAATAGTCTAGCCAAGCTTGAATAGCCTGCCCCATAGTAAGGGTGGCGGCTCGCTCATGCCGCTTCGCAATGTCCTTCTGCACCTTCTGGATCGTTCCTTGCAAAGGACCTAGTCGGGCAGCCAGTTTCAGGTTGTGCTCAAGACGCTGAAAGTTGACGACCGTGCGGCCAAGCATCCGCAGCGCTGCGTCTTTGGACGTATCCATTCGCGACGACATTTCCGCGATGCCTAACGTTTGAGCTGAGCGCGCCGCCTACCAGCGCGATTTGTGGGCACTTTATCCGTCACGGCCGCGCTCGAGCGATTTGTTAGGCCGCCGCGAGCACTGCCTTTCGAAGAGGCTGCGGTAGCGAGATCGGCGCGAAATAAGCCTCCGGATACAGATAGTCCTCTCCGGATTCGTCAATGACGCGGATTAGTTCGCGGCGGCTGGCCCTAGCATCCGGCAGCACCTGATAGATCTTTCGGCGCTCCAAAGATGCCTCGTAGCCAGCGTTTCTGATGCAGATCGCCAATCGTTTGCGTGCAGTTGCCATGAGTATTAGTCCAGCAGTCGCTTGATCTTGAACTCGCGCTTGCCGATGCCAGTTGCTTCGTACCAGTGTATCTCAGCACGACAAATCGTGCCGTCTGGCAGCAGGACCTCGGCTTGGCCCTTGCGTTTGCGCCACCGTCCTTTCCCATACAGCTTGTTCAGGCGCGCGAGCTCCCGAATTCCACGCCCCTTGGCGATAGTTTCGACCCGCGTTATGGGTCCCAGTAAAGTAAGGGGCATGACCCACTCTCGATCAGATGCGTCGAGCCGTCAAGCGGCCTAACGTTTGAGCTGAGCGCGCCGCGCGCTGACACGTACTACGGGCACTTTATCCCTCACGGCCGCGCTCCAGCGATTTGTTAGGCGGCGCACAGTGCATTGGTCTACCTCAGAAAGTAGAAGTAGCTGCCTTCGTAGTCACGATCGACGACCTCCTTGGAGCCGAAGTGGCACGAGACCCTCTGAAGCCATTCCGCGGGGTAGCCCGCCCTCTCGAGCTCAGCACGAAACTCTGCCGCAAGGACATCAGAAGTGCCGTCTGACCGATACTCCTCAACCCTACTCTCCGTGTCCACAAAGAGCCAAGCATCGAGGCTGAAATCGGTTTCAACGAAGGGAACCACCGGATAGATGCTCTCAAGCGGCTTGCCAGTGGCACGCGCCCGACGAAGCATGGCGTTAGATGCGACTTCGATTAGGTCGAACTGGCGCTCACGTTCCGGCGGAATCGGGTAGTCGTGCTGCGACATGCGACGCCTAACGATTGAGCTGAGCGCGCCGCGCGCCAGCCCGTTGTGTTTGCACTTTATCCCCCACGGCCGCGCTCCAGCGATTTGTTAGGCGTCATCCGGAATCACCCCCAGGAGCGATGCTATTGACGAGCGCCATTGCCACTAGAAGCACACAAAGTCCGAGTAGCACGACCGGCACGAGCCACCACCAACTGCGAGTTGCTTGGTCAGGCACTTTGAGCTTTCCGTATGTGCTCCGGGCATAGGCAAGCGCAATAGCGCTGTATGCGAGTGGAATGATGCGGGGATCCGTATGGCGCGAAAGGCGTGTGGAGAATTTCAGGGCAACTATGGCAACTAGGAAGGTCGCAACAATCCCCACCAAGACTGTAACTGCTGCCTGGCGACGGAGCCCCGCGGTCTTGAAGTTAACCCACAGCGTCACTGCTCCAGCGGCAGGCCCGCCGAGCAGGGTTGCCGCGAATGCTTGCATCGGCGTAAACAGGGTGGCCGCCTTCAGAGATGCTCGCGGTGTTGCTTCCATGACGCCTAACGTTTGAGCTGAGCGGCGGCGGGACAGGATGTCCCGCTTGGCACTTTATCGACACCAGTGGCACCAACCGATCGCGTCATGGACGACGCTCCTCCCGCCCGCTCGAGCGATCTGTTAGGTGGCATCGCTACGCGCCTCTCAAAAGGCCTCGCCACAAGCGCGACACCCAAGGACTCGCAAGAAATAAAAGCACACCTAGAAGAATCGACGCAACACCGCTCCACATGAGCAGCGGTTGTTCCATGCCGCTTCCCCGCCACCCAAAGAACTGACTGAGGCTTCCCAAGCCGGAAACCATGAGGACCACCGCAATCAAGGCGACGCCTACGGCAAATATGGGCTGCGCCGAGAGAGCGACGTCTGCGTCGGACGGGTGCAGCCACCGGCCTATATGTTTACGCGTACACAACAGAATGACGCCCGTGATAATGGTTGCTGCGAAGTGAAACCCCTGACTCTTGAGCAGACTCGGCCCAAGGTCCGAATCGGGCATCTCTCCAGACGCTACTAGATAGATCGATGTTGCAAAGGCGGGAATCTGGTAGGCAACCAGCCAGATGCCAGCAACTCCCAGAAGCGACTCCACAAGCTTTCGACTGCCCATTTGCGCTATTGCCTCCGTGCCACCTAACTACTAATTAGGTAGCAAAATGCTGCAATGTATCGCGACAATGTGATGGATAATCATCCGCCACCCCCTCGCAAGCCGCTGTTTTATTTAGGGAAGACTCAGGTCTGTGCAGCCTAATCTTCCGGGGTCGATCACTGCAACGGATGCTACCCCCAACCACCCCTCCGCCACCACCGGCGGCGGCTGCCGTCAGGGCATCGCGCCAATAGACCCGGCGATCGCGGAGTCAGCGCCTTCTTCGACCTCGCTCGCCGCCGCCCCGCGCAGCAGCCGGTCGCGGATCGCGTCCCATTTTTCGTCCGCCGGCACTTCCTGCACCAGGATCTGCACGCAGCCGGCCTTGTCGAGCGTGCGCAGGTTCGCGTAGAGGTCGTGCGCATAGGCGTCGGCGCGCCGCCCAGCGTTGATCCAAGTCACCGACGGGTAGGTCTTCAGCGGCAGGCGCTGTGCGAGCACGGCGATGCGCTGCCCGTCCGCGGAGGCGTCCTCGGCGCGCGTGTCGATTTCGTCGGCCGGCACGATCGTCATCGGTGTCGACGGGGCGTAGTGTGTCGGCGTGCTGCCCGGTACGCGCGGCGCGGCGCCGGGTGCGCCGATCTCTACGTCACCGACCACCTGGCGCAGCTGCGCGAGCGTGACCGCGCCCGGTCGCAGCAGGCGCACGCCGCTCGCGTCGCAGGCGACGATCGTCGACTCGAGCCCGACCTGGGATTCGCCGCCGTCGAGCACGACGCGCACCGCGTCGCCGAGTTCGTCGCGCACGTGCTCGGCGCGCGTCGGCGAGAGGCGGCCATAGCGGTTCGCGGAAGGTGCCGCGATGCCGCCGCCGAAGGCGGTGAGCAGTTGCTGGGCCATCGGATGCACGGGCACGCGCACGGCGATGGTGTCCTGCCCGCCGGTGACGATGTCGTGCACGTTCGGGTTCTTCGGCATGATCAGCGTGAGCGGCCCGGGCCAGAACCGCTCGGCGAGCAGCTGCGCCGTCTCCGGCACTTCGCGCACCCAGCGATGCAGGTACTTCGGGCTGTCGATGTGCACGATCACCGGGTGGGTCGCGGGGCGCCCCTTGACCTCGAAGATCTTCTGCACCGCTGTCGGGTTCTGGGCATTGGCCCCGAGGCCGTAGACGGTCTCGGTCGGGAACGCCACGAGGTCACCGTCACGTAGCGCCGTGACGGCCTCATCGATCTCGGCTTGTGTTGCGCGGACGATACGCACCATCGGCTCATTCTACCAAGCCGGCGCCCGGCAAAGGTTCATTCGAGCGAATAGCGCTCCCACCGGTCGCCGATCCGGCGCAGTTCGTAGGCCGGCCAGTAGTGCTTGTCGAGCCGCAGGGTGATGACTTCGGGGGCGTTGTTCCACGAGATGGTTTTCAGGCGCACCGAGGCCCGGCCCGGCCGGCCGGTGACGGCCTTCAGGAAGGTGTCGAGATCGGGCGTCGGCTGGCCGTCCACTTCGACGATGCGCCGGCCCGGGAACAGGCCCGACCGGGTCGCCGGCGAGCCGTAGGCGAAGTACGCGACATAAACCCCGGTGGGGGGGATGCCGCGCTGCACCTGCATCGCGCGATGCGGCGCGTGCAGCGTGGCGCCGGCCCACTGCACGACGCGCGTGAGGTCGATGCCGTCGAGCGCCGATGCCGACACTTCGACTTCGCGCGCCTCGGCGCCGCGCCAGACGGTGGCGAGCACGGCGGGCTTGTCGGCGACCGCGCGCTCGACGTCGCGGAAATGCGTCACCACGCGCCCGTCGACCGCGAGCAGCAGGTCGCCCTGCTGCAGTTGGCGCGCGGCGTCCGAGCCGCCGGTGAGGCGCGTGATCGTCAGCACCTGGCGGGTCTCGGAGTTCGCGCCCTCGATCTTCCGCACCCAGTCCTCGGACAGGCCGAGCCGCCGCGCGGCGGCAAGCGGCTGCGGCAGCAGCTCGACGTCGAGCGAGTGGATCGGGCGCGCCTCGCGCGCGCGCGCGACCATGTCGGCGACGATGTCGATCGGCACGCCGTAGTTGGCCTGTACGACCTCGCGGCCGCTCTCGGATGCGAAGCTCGACCACATGCCGACGACCGCGCCCGACTTGTCGAGCAGCACGCCGTCGAAGTCCTGCGGACCGTTGACGAGCTGCATCGCCTCGAGGTTCGCCTCGCGGAACTGCATCGTGCGCGACAGCGGCAGCACGAGCGGGTCGATGTCGGCCACCTGCGTCGCGCGCATCTTGAGCCCGGTATCGGGCGAGAGCCCGACCACCCAGACGTCGTCGCCGGCGCGCAGCGGCTTCGCGCCGAGGCGCGCGCTGCGCACCGGCGTGTCGCCGATCAGGGACGGGTCGTACTGCACGATCGACAGGTTGTGCAGCGGGTGCACGTAGACCACGCGCCCCGGGATCTCGAGCGTGCCGGCGATCGTGATGCGCACGTCGCCGAGCGAGACCGGCACGGTGTTGCGGTCGACGACGACGAGGCCGCGCTCGGCGTCGACGACGAGGCCGGTGCCGTGGTAATTGCGCTCGGTAACGCCGGCGACCGCATACGGCATGTCGAACGCGACGGTGACGAGCGAGGGCACGATGCGCGCGGCGCGCGCGTCCGGCGGCACGAGGAACTGCGTGCTGCTGATCGGCACGGCCTTCGGCGCGGGGCCCGCCGCGAGCATCTGGCAGTCCCAATAGCCGGTCGCGTCGTTGCGCTTGCAGCGCTGCGCCGGGAACCAGCGGCGGTCCATGCGGATCGAGCGCAGCTGGCTGCCATTCGGGTCGTCGATCGTCGAGTAGCGCACGGTGGTGCGATCGCCATCGCCAAGCCGCGCGAGCGCGGTCTCGAGATCGGCGATGCCCTCGATCTGCGCGCCGTTGACGGCCTGGATCACGGCGCCGCGCGGCACGCCCGCCGCACCGAACACGTAGCCGGGGCTTGCGACGAAGGCGCCGCGCACCGGCACGTTGAAGTGCCGCGCCATCTGGTAGGACAGCGTATTGACGACCGCATCGCCGAACTCGAGGTATTCGTCCGGCGTGATCGAGTGCAGGTCGTCGACGGTGAGTTTCGCCGACACCGTGGCGCCGCCGCGTTGCAGCTCGAGCTCGACCGGCGCGCCGACCGCGTCGTCGAGCACGGCATTCAGCGGCTCGAACTGGGTCAGGAACTTGCCGTTCACGCGTACCAGCACGTCGCCCGGCTGCAGCACCGCGGCGGCGGCGCTGCCGGGCTGCACCTCGGCGACCACAAGCATGCCGGTGTACGACGGGAATGCCTTGCGCACGGCAGCCTCGGTGTCGGCCTGCAGGCCGAGGCGGCGCAATTCGTCGAACGGGGTGTATTCGAACGTGGTCTGCAGCGTGCCGCGCGGCACGGGCTTGCCCGCGCGGATCAGGTCGAGCGCGCGCTTCACGCGTCCGAGCGGCAGGTAGAAGCTCGATGCCGCCGCGCTCGAGCCGCCGGCGTTCAGCGCGACGACGCGGCCCTGGATGTCGATCACCGGCGAGCCGGACGAACCGCCCGAAGTGCCGGAGGCGGCCTGCAGATAGAAAGTATTGAAGTCGTTGTACTTGCCGACGCCGTAGTTCGGCGCCTGCCGGTCGAGCCGCGCGAGCGTGCCGGCGAGGATCGACAGCTGCTCGCCGGCGTTGTTGCCGATCACGCGGATCTCGCGGCCGATCTGCGCGCCCTCCGGGTACAGCGGCAGCGAGCGCGGCGTGATGAAGCGCAGCTTCGACGGGTCGTAGCGGTAGATGCCGAAGTCGTGCACCGGGTCGCGGTACACCGGATAGAGCTGCACTTCCTCGCGGTTGAGAAAGGTCGCCTCGGCGATCACCGGGCCCGGCGTGACGACGTGGCGGTTGGTCAGGATCAGCCCGCGCTCGGCATCGACGACGAAGCCGGTCGCCTGTGCGGATGCGTTCCACTCGGTGTCGAACGCGCGCGTCTGGTCGACTTCGATCGCGACGACGCTCTGCGCGATGCGCTCGAGCGTGCGCGTCCAGCCGCTGTCGGCGGGCTCGACGCCGACCACCGGTTCCGCCGGCGTGGCGACCTCGGCGGGCGCGGTGGCTTCGGTCGGCGTGCCCGGCTGCGCGGGTATCTGCGCATGGGCGGCGGCGGCGAGGCAGCTGGCGAAGGCCAGCCAGAAGAGATATCGGATCATGCTACAGCTCCCGGCCGAAGCTTTCCCTGAAGCGCGCCGTGAAATCCGCGCGCGTGAAGCGATGGTTCTGCGTGCCGTGCTGCTCGATCTTGATCGCGCCCATCAGCGAGGCGATGCGGCCGGTCGTCGGCCAGTCGAGCCCGTGCTGCAGGCCGTAGAGGAGCCCGGCACGGTACGCATCGCCGCAACCGGTCGGGTCCGCGATCGTCGCGGCGCGCGCACTCGGGATGTCGTGCACGACGCCGCCGGCGTGGATCACCGAGCCCTCGCCGCCGCGCGTGACGATCAGCGCCTCGACCTGCGTCGCGATCTGCTCGAGCGACAGCCCGGTGCGCTCGGCGAGCAGGCCGCCCTCGTAGTCGTTGACCGCGATCCAGCTCGCCTCGCCGATGAAGCGGCGCAGTTGCGCGCCATCGAACTGCGGCAACCCCTGGCCCGGGTCGAACAGCACCGGGATGCCGGCCGCGACGAACTGCGCGGAGTGTTCGATCATGCCCTCGGCATTCTCCGGCGCGACGACGCCGATGCCGATGCCCGCGCCGGCCGGCACGCGGCCGCGGTGCGCGAACAGCATCGCGCCCGGGTGGAAGGCGGTGATCTGGTTCGAATCGAGATCGGTCGTGATGTAGGCCTGCGCGGTGTACTGCGTGTCGATGCGCTCGATGTACTGCAGCGACAGGCCGTTGGCGCGGAACCAGGCCTCGTAGGGCCCGAAGTCCATGCCGACGGTCGCCATCGCATGGCCCTCGCCGCCGAGCAGCTTCAGGTTGTAGGCGATGTTGCCCGCGCAGCCGCCGAAATTGCGCCGCAGCCCGGGCACCAGGAACGAGACGTTGAGCACGTGGATGCGGTCGGCAAGGATGTGGTCCCTGAACCGCCCATCGAACACCATGACCGTATCGTAAGCGACCGAGCCGCAGATCAGAGCTGACATAACTTCCGCTGTGCCGGGTGGAATCAGCGGCCGAGGAGCACGAGTGCCCACACCGTGCCGCACAACACGAACGACATGCACACTGCCGCGGAGCCGATATCCTTGGCGAGCCCGGCGAGCACGTGGCGCTCGAGGCCGATGCGGTCCACGGTCGCCTCGATCGCGCTGTTGACCAGCTCGATCACGAGGATCAGGAGCACCGGCGAGACGAGTAGAGCACGTTCGGCACCGCCGCGTCCAAGCCACAGGCCGAGCGGGATCGCGATCGCCGCGAACAGCAGCTCCTGGCGAAACGCCGCCTCCTCGCGCCAGGCTCCGGCGAAGCCCTTGCCGCTCGCGGCGAAAGCCTTCAGCAGCCGCGGCAGTCCCTGCGGCTTGTCGCGCGTCATCAGGCCGCCGTGCCCGGCCGCCAGACGAGATCGAGCTGGCGCGCCGCGCGCACGTCGTCGAGACGGCGCACCGGCAGGCTGTGCGGCGCCTCCTTCAGCAGCTGCGGATTGCTCTCGGTCTCCTGCGCGATCTTCACCATCGCCTCGACGAAGGCGTCGAGCGCCTCGCGGCTCTCGGTCTCGGTCGGCTCGATCAGCAGGCACTCGGGCACGAGCAGCGGGAAGTAGGTGGTCGGGGCATGGAAGCCGTAGTCGAGCAGCCGTTTCGCGATGTCCATCGCGGTGACCTGCCGCTCGCGCGCCTGGCGTCTGGCAGTGATGATGAACTCGTGGCTCGCGCGGCGCTCGGGATACGCCGCGTCGTAGCCCGCCTGCGTGAGCTTCGCGAGCAGGTAGTTCGCGTTCAGCGTCGCGTAGTCGCCAACCCGCGACATGCCCTCGCGGCCGAGCATGCGCATGTACACATAGGCCCGCAGCAGCACGCCCGCATTGCCCATGAACGCGGACAGGCGGCCGATCGACTGCGGCAGGTCGCGCTCGCTGAGCCAGCGGTAATGCTCGCCGTCACGGCCGACCAGCGGGATCGGCAGGAACGGCAGCAGCCGCTCGCCGACGCCGACGGCACCCGAACCCGGCCCGCCGCCGCCGTGCGGCGTCGAGAAGGTCTTGTGCAGGTTCATGTGGATCACGTCGAAGCCCATGTCGCCGGGACGCACCTTGCCGAGGATCGCGTTCAGGTTCGCGCCGTCGTAATAGAGCAGCCCGCCCGCGGCGTGCACGATCGCCGCGACCTCCTTGATCCGCCGCTCGAACACGCCGAGCGTCGACGGATTGGTCAGCATGATGCCGGCCGTGTTCGGCCCGACCACCGCCTTCAGCGCGTCGAGATCGACGTCGCCGTCGGCGCGCACCGGGATCTCGCGCACCACGCAGCCGCACATCGTCGCGGTCGCGGGATTGGTGCCGTGCGCGGCCTCGGGCACGATGATTTCGTTGCGCGCGAGATCGCCGCGCGCACGATGGTAGGCGCGGATCATCGCGACGCCGGCGAACTCGCCCTGCGCGCCGGCCATCGGCGCGAGCGACACGCCGCGCATGCCGGTTACCGCCTTCAGCATCTCCTGCAGTTCGTGCATGCAGGCGAGGAAGCCCTGGCCGCGCGATTCGGGCCCGAGCGGATGGCGCGCGAGGAACCCCGGCAGCATCGCGTACTGGTTGCACGCCTTGGGGTTGTATTTCATCGTGCACGAGCCGAGCGGATAGAAGTGCGTGTCGATCGAGAAATTCAGCTGCGAGAGGCGCGTGAAGTGGCGCACCGCCTCGAGCTCGCTGACCTCGGGCAGCAGCGGCCGGGTACGCCGGCGCAGCGTGGCCGGCAGGTCGGCCGGCACCTCGGCGCGCGCCGGCCACTGGCCCGCGGCGCCGCGGCCGGGCCGCGAGTATTCGAAGATCAGCTTTTCGGATCGCTGGGGCATCGGGTCCTCCGGATGCGCGGCTCAGGCCGCGCGGGCGGCGCGCAGCGCTTCGGCGAGCGCGGCCGCGTAGCGCTCGATGTCGGCGGTGGTCTTCGTCTCGGTCGCGCAGACGAGCAGCGCGGCACCGAGCTCCGGGTAGTCGTCGGCGAGATCGAAGCCGCCGATGATGTCGCGCTCGGCGAGCGCGCGCAGCACCGGCGCGACCGGCCGGTCGAACTGCAGCACGGCCTCGTGGAAATACGGGCTCTCGAAGGCGCGACGCACGCCCTGCACGCGGCCGAGCGCGGCGACCAGCTCGCGCGTGCGCAGCGCCGACTGCGTGGCGACGCGCTCGAGGCCCTCGGGCCCCATGATCGACAGGTAGATCGTCGCGGCGGTCATCAGCAGGCCCTGGTTCGTGCAGATGTTCGAGGTCGCCTTGCCGCGGCGGATGTGCTGCTCGCGTGCCTGCAGCGTCAGCGCGAAGCCCTCGCGGCCGTCGAGGTCGACGGTGCGGCCGACGATGCGCCCCGGCATCTGCCGTACGTATTCCATGCGCGTCGCCATGAAGCCGAAATAGGGTCCGCCCGACGACAGCGGCACACCGAGCGGCTGGCCCTCGCCGACGACGATGTCGGCGCCCTTCGCGCCCCACTCGCCCGGCGGCTTCAGGATCGCGAGCGAGGTCGGATTGACGACCGCGATCACCAGCGCGCCGAGCGCATGCGCGGCGTCGGTGAGCGCGTCGACGTCCTCGATCGCGCCGAAGAAATTCGGCTGCTGGATCACGACGGCGGTGATGTCTTCGCCGGCGTGCCGCGCGAGCGCCGCTGCGTCGACGCGGCCGCTGTCGCGCAGCCACGGCAGCGGGTCGAAAACGAGGCCCTGGTTGCCGGCGGTCGTGACCGCCACCTTGCGGTAATGCGGGTGCACGTTCGCCGGCACGAGCAGCCGCTGCGACGCCGACTTGCGGTGCGCGCGCACCGCCATCAGCGCGGCCTCGGCGAGCGCCGAGCCGCCGTCGTACAGCGTGGCGTTCGAGACCTGCATGCCGGTCAGCGACGCCATCATCGTCTGGTATTCGTAGATCGACTGCAGCGTGCCCTGGCTCGCCTCGGCCTGGTAGGGCGTGTAGGCGCTGTAGATCTCGCCGCGCGAGACGATCGCCCACACCGCCGACGGGATGTGGTGCTCGTAGGCGCCGGCGCCGATGAAATTGAGCGGGCGCCCGTCCTGGCGCGCACGCTCGCTCATCAGGCGCCCGATCTCGAGCTCGGAGAGCCCCTCGGGCACACCGTTCAGCGACTGGATGCGCAGCTCGCGCGGGATCTCGTCGAACAGCGCCTCGATCGACGGCGCGCCGATCGCCGCGAGCATCTCGCGCACGTCATCGTCGGTATGCGGAATGAACGGCATGCCTCGCTCCTTATGCCTTATGCGCCGTCGGCCTGCACCGCGGCCTCGTAGTCGGCCGCCGACAGCAAGGCATCGAGCTCGGCGGAATCCGCGGGCTTCATCCGCAGCATCCAGCCCGCGCCGTACGGGTCCTGGTTGATCAGCTCGGGCGCGTTCGCCAGCTCGGCGTTCGACTCGGTCACCGTGCCGGAGAGCGGGCTGTAGACGTCGGAAGCCGCCTTCACCGACTCGACCACCGCGCAGGCCTCGCCCTTCGCGAGCGTGCGCCCGGCGGCGGGCACTTCGACGAACACGAGGTCGCCGAGCGCGGACTGCGCGTGATCGCTGATGCCGATTTCGACCGTGCCGTCGGCGAGAGGTTTCACCCACTCGTGGCTGCGCGCGTATTTCAGGTCCGAGGGAGTCTGGCTCATGGAATCTCTCCGGTCAGGAAACGAGGATTTTGCCCTGGCGCACGAACGGCGGGCGCACGATGCGCGCATCGAGCAGCTTGCCGCGGACATCGACCTGCACGCGATCGGCGGCGCCGGCGGGCACGCGCGCGAGTGCGATCGACTTCTGCATCGTCGGCGAGAACGTGCCGCTCGTGACCTCGCCGTCGCCGAGACCGGCCACGACGACACGCTGGTGGCTGCGCAGCACGCCGCGATCCTCGAGCAGCAGGCCGACCAGCCTGCGCCCGACGCCCTGCTCCCGCGCGGTCTCGAGCGCCGCGCGGCCGACGAAGTCGCGCTCCGCGGGCTCGAACGCGACGGTCCACGCGAGGCCTGACTCGAGCGGATGCGTGCTCTCGTCCATGTCGTTGCCGTACAGGTTCATGCCGGCCTCGAGCCGCAGCGTGTCACGCGCGCCGAGGCCGCAGGAGCGCACGCCGTGCTCGTTGAGCGCGACCCAGGTAGCTTCGGCCTCGGCGGCCGGCAGCATGATCTCGAAGCCGTCCTCGCCGGTGTAGCCGGTGCGCGCGACGAACCAGCCGCCGATCGCGCAGCCGCTGAACGGCGCGAGGCGCATCACGGCGGCGCGCGCGCGGGCGTCCCCCGGCAGCAGCGTCTCGACGATGCCGCGCGCGGCCGGCCCCTGCACTGCGAGCATCGCGAGGTCGGTGCGCTCGGCGACCTGCACGCCGCGCGCGGCCGCCCGCGGGCGGATCCACGCCAGGTCCTTGTCGCGCGTGCCGGCATTGACGACGACGCGGAAGAAGTCCTCGCGCAGGTAATAGATGATCAGGTCGTCGAGCACGCCGCCGGCTTCGTTCAGCAGGCAGCTGTAGAGTGCCCTGCCCGGCGTGCGCAGCTTGCCGACGTCATTCGCAACCAGCTGGCCGAGGAACGGCCGCACCGTCTCGCCGGTGAGGTCGACGACGCACATGTGTGACACATCGAAGACGCCCGCCTTGCGGCGCACCGCATGGTGCTCCTCGATCTGCGAGCCGTAGTGCACGGGCATGTCCCAGCCCCCGAAATCGACGATCCGGGCGCCGAGGCGTGTGTGGAGTTCGAACAGCGGTGTACGTCGTCCCATGTGGACCTACTTCCACCGCCCCTCTGTCCTGTGACCTGAGAGATCGGGCGGGCCCACCGGGACTCGCCGCACCCCTTCGGTGGATGGGCCGGGCCCACCACTCTCCAGAGCCCGCCTCCGATCTGCCGTTCATTTGCCTGAGCGTTTCCGGGCGGAACTTGCGCCTTCGGCGTCCACCACCCCAGGGGCGCGGATCTCTCGGGACAGTCATGTATGCGGCGGGCGGCGCCATGATACCAGCGAATGCGCAAGCGACTAGAATATCGATCCCATGTCCGCACACCCCCGACGCCAGAGCCTTGCCGTGCGGGTCGGCCCCGTCGTGATCGGCGGCGGCCACCCGATCGTCGTGCAATCGATGACCAACACCGACACCGCCGACGCGGAGGCGACCGCGCAGCAGGTCCGGGCGCTCGCGCGCACCGGCTCGGAGCTGGTGCGCATCACGGTCAACAGCGCCGAGGCCGCCGCGGCGGTGCCGAAGGTCCACGAGCGGCTCGCGCAGCTGGGCGTCGACGTGCCGCTGATCGGCGACTTCCATTTCAACGGCCACAAGCTGCTGCGCGAGCACCCGGCCTGCGCCGCGGCGCTCGCGAAGTACCGCATCAACCCCGGCAACGTCGGCCGCGGCAGCAAGCGCGATCCGCAGTTCGCCGAGATGATCGAGATCGCCTGCCGCCACGACAAGCCGGTGCGCATCGGCGTCAACTGGGGCAGCCTCGACCAGGACCTGCTGACGCGGCTGATGGATGAGAACTCGCGCGCCGCCGAGCCCCGCCCGGCACAGGCCGTGCTGCGCGACGCGATCGTGACCTCGGCGATCGCGAGCGCCACGCGCGCGCGCGAGTTCGGCCTGCCGGCGGAGCGCATCGTGCTGTCGGCGAAGGTCAGCGGCGTGCAGGACCTGATCGCGGTCTATCGCGACCTCGCGGCGCGCTGTGACTACCCGCTGCACCTCGGCCTGACCGAGGCGGGCATGGGCTCGAAGGGTATCGTCGCCTCGACCGCCGCGATGGCGGTGCTGCTGCAGGAAGGCATCGGCGACACGATCCGCGTGTCGCTGACGCCGGAGCCCGGCGGCGACCGCAGCCAGGAGGTGATCGTCGCGCAGGAGATCCTGCAGACGATGGGGCTGCGCGCCTTCGTCCCGATGGTGGTCGCCTGCCCCGGCTGCGGCCGCACGACCAGCAGCTATTTCCAGCAGCTCGCGCAGGCCATCCAGGGCCACATCCGCCACCGCATGCCCGCCTGGAGCCGTGACTACGAGGGCGTCGAGGAGATGACGGTCGCGGTGATGGGTTGCGTCGTCAACGGCCCGGGCGAGAGCCGCCATGCGAACATCGGCATCAGCCTGCCGGGCACCGGCGAGCGGCCGGTCGCGCCGGTCTACGAGGACGGCGAGAAGACCGTGACATTGAAGGGCGAGCACATCGCCGAGGAATTCCAGGACCTCGTCGAGCGCTATGTCGCGCGGCGCTATGCCCGCAGGAGCACGCCATGACCGAACTCAGCCAGCGCAAATGCAAACCCTGCGAAGGCGGCGTCGAGCCGCTGACGCCCGCCGAGGCAGCGCGCTACCGCGCGAGCGTCGATGCCGGCTGGCAGCTGTCGGCCGACGCGAAATCGATCGCGCGCGAATTCCGCTTCCGCGATTTCTTTCGCACGATGAGCTTCGTGAATGCGCTGGCGCACATCGCCAACATCGAGGACCACCACCCGGACCTCGAAGTCGGCTACAGCCGCTGCCTGGTGCGTTTCACGACGCATGCGATCGGCGGGCTGTCCGAGAACGACTTCATCTGCGCGGCGAAGATCGACGGGCTGCCGCTCGCCTGAGCGGCGTGGCCGCGGGCGCGACGGTGGCGCGTCAGCGGCGCGCGGCCGCCGGCAGCTCGCCGGCGATGCCGAGTGCACGCGCGGCGAGCAGTCGCTTCAGCGGCCCGGCACGCTCCACGAGGCCGAGTCCGCGCTGCGCGAGCCGCGCGAGCGGCCCCTGGCCCACCGCGAGCAGGTCGTTGAAGCCGCCCATCGCGGCAACCATCAGTTCGTTGTGCGGGCGGCGCGTGCGCTCGTAGCGGCGCAGGATCGCCAGCGCACCCGGATCCTCGCGCTGCGCACGGGCTGCAGCGAGCGCGTCGGCGAGCGCCGCGGCATCGAGGAAGCCGAGGTTCACGCCCTGGCCCGCGAGCGGATGCACGGTGTGCGCGGCATCGCCGATCAGCGCGCAGCGCTCGAGCACGTAGCGCCGGGCGCGGGTGGCGGCAAGCGGGATCGACACCCGCCCGCTCGCGAGGCGCACCGCGCCGAGCGCGCCGTCGAGCGCCGCGGTCAGCTCGCGCTCGAAGTCCTCGACCGACAGCGCGCGCAGCTCGGCCGCGCGCTCGTTGCCGACCGACCAGACGATCGAGCACTGGCCGTTTGCGAGCGGCAGGAATGCGAGCGTACCGTGGCCGAGGAAGCGCTGCCACGCGGTGCGCTCGTGCGGCCGCGCGGTCACGACATTGGCGACGATCGCCTGCTGGCGGTAGTCCCGGCTGCGCGCTTCGAGCCCGGCGAGTTCGCGCACGCGCGAGCGCCCGCCGTCGGCGCCGACGACCAGCCGCGCCGTGATCCGCCGCCCGTCGGCGTCGACGACGGCCTCGCCGACACCGAGCGCGAGCCCCTCGATGCTCGCCGGGACGATCTCGACGCCGCTCGCATCGAGCACCGCGAGCAGTGCCGTCTGTACGAGGCGGCTCTCGACGATGTGCCCGAGGTTCGGCTCGCCGAGCTCGGCCGCATCGAAGACGAGCGTGCCCGGGCCCTCCACCGGCGCGGACTCGTGCCAGATGCGCATGCGTTCATAAGGGCTCACGCGCGCGGCGGTGATCGCCTCCCACGCGCCCGCTGCGGTGAGGATGCGCTGGCTCGCACGCGACAGCGCGACGACGCGCAGGTCGTAATCCGCGCCCGGCACCGGTGCCGGCGGACGCTCGCGCTCGATCACGATCACGCGCGCGGCGGCGATGCCCACACGGCGCACCGCGAGCGCCGCGAACGCCGCGCCGACGGCACCGCCGCCGATCACCGCGACGTCGTAATCGGGCGTCACGGCGGCGTCCCGCTGCGGTCGGCGAGATCGAGGCCGCGCGCGAGCCGCGGCAGGCGCCCCGCGAAACCCCAGCTGACGCGCGCCAGCGCGCGCTTGGCCGGCGGCGCGAGATCGAACAGCAGCAGGCCGAGATCGCGCAGCGCGCCGACACCGGGGCGCTCGTCGCGGAAGAGCTTCACGAGGCCGTCGGTGAAGCGCGTGACGCCGCTCCGGTCGGCCGCGCGCAGCGCGGCGAAGCGCGCGAGCAGCGCCTCGCCGCCGGGATCGCCTCCCCCACGCCGCGCCTCGACGAGGCACTCCGCGAGCGTCGCCGCATCGCGCAGGCCGAGATTGAAGCCCTGGCCCGCGACCGGGTGCAGCGCCTGCGCCGCGTTGCCGATCAGCACGGCGCGGGGTGCATGCGTCGCGTCGCTGCGCGTCAGCGCGAGCGGATAGCCGTGCCGCCGGCCGACGCGCACGAAGCGCCCGGCGCGCCAGCCGAAGCGGCGCTGCAGCCCGGCGAGGAACTGCGCCTCGGGCATCGCGAGCGCCTGTGCGGCGTCGTCGGGCGTGCGCGCCCAGACGACCGTGTAGCTGCCGTCGGCGAGCGGCAGCAGCGCGAGCGGGCCGACGGGCGTGAAGCGCTCGTAGGCGGTGCCGTCGTGCGGCCGGTCGGCGGCGAGGTTCGCGACCACCGCGACCTGGCCGTAATCCTCGACGTGCGACGGCAGGCCGAGGGCCGCCCGCACCGTCGACTGCGCACCGTCGGCGGCCACCAGCAGCCTCGCGTGCACGGTCGCGCGGGTGCCGTCGCCGCGCTCGATCGCGAGGCTTGCGTGGGAGTCGAGCGAGCGCGCCTCGATGAGCCGCGCCGGCATGTAGAGCGCGAGCTGCGGCGTCGCGGCGAGGCCCTGCCACAGCGCGCGCCCGATCGCCCGGTTCGGCAGCACGTAACCGAAAGCCTCGAGGCCCTGCTCGGCCGCGACCAGGCGCGCGAAGCCGAAGCGGCCGGCATCGGACACGTGGATCGCGCGGATCACGCCCGCCTCCGCGCGCATCCGCGGCCAGGCGCCGAGCGCCTCGAACACCGCGCGGCTGCCGTTGCCGATCGCGGTCGTGCGCTCATCGAAGCTCGGCTGCGCCGCGGCATCGGGCGCATGGCCTTCGATCAGCGCAACGGCGAGCCCGCTGCCCTGCAGCGCTAACGCGAGGCTCGCGCCGACCATGCCGCCGCCGGCGATCGCGACATCGACCTCGACCGGCGCGCTCATGCGGCCCTCATCAGCGCCTCGATCCGTGCCGGGTGCTTCGGCACGTCGCCGGTCAGCACCTCGCAGCCGTCCTTCGTGACGACCACGTCGTCCTCGATGCGCACGCCGATGCCGCGCAGGCGCTTCGGCGCGCCGCGCGCGCCCGGGGCGATGTAGATGCCCGGCTCGATCGTCAGCGCCATGCCCGGCTCGAACACGCGCCACTCGTCGCCGATCTTGTAGTCGCCGACGTCGTGCACGTCCATGCCGAGCCAGTGGCCGGTGCGGTGCATGAACCAGCGCCGGTAGGCGCCGCTCTTCTCCAGGGTCGGCACGCGCCCCTTCAGCAGGCCGAGCCGCACCAGCCCCTGCGTGATCACGCGCACGGCCGCGTCGTGCGGCTCGTTCCAGTGGTTGCCGGGCTTCACCTTGGCGATCGCCGCGAGGTTCGCCTCGAGCACGATGTCGTAGACCGCGCGCTGCGCCGCGCTGTAGCGGCCGCTGACCGGGAAGGTGCGCGTGATGTCGGAGGCGTAGCTCTGGTACTCGCAGCCGGCGTCGATCAGCAGCAGCTCGCCGTCGCGCAGCACCGCGTCGTTCTCGCGGTAGTGCAGGATGCAGGCGTTCGCACCGCCGCCGACGATCGGCAGGTAGGAATGATCGGCGTTGTGGCGGCGGAACTCGTGGGTGATTTCGGCCGCGATCTCGTACTCGTGGCGGCCCGGGCGGGTCGCGCGCATCGCGCGCAGGTGCGCGGCGGCGCCGATGCGCGCGGCCGTGCGCATCATCTCGATCTCGGCCCGGCTCTTGGTGAGCCGCATGTCGTGCAGCACGTGGTCGAGCGCGACGATCTCCTGCGGCGAGTGGCGGCCGAGCTTGGTCTGCGCGCGCAGCCCGTTCACCCAGCCGACGACCCGCTGGTCGAACTCGGGGTGCACGCCCATCGCGTAATAGACCTTCTCGCGGTTCTCGATCAGCCCCGGCAGGATCTCGTCGATGTCGGTGATCGGGAACGCGTCGTCGGCGTCGAAATCGCGGGTCGCGCCGGCCGGGCCCGCGCGGCGCCCGTCCCAGGTCTCGCGCGCCGGATCGCGGTCACGCACGAACAGCAGGTATTCGGCCTGGGCGCGCCCGGGAATCAGGATCGCGACCGACTCGGGCTCGTCGAAGCCGGTCAGGTAATGGAAATCGCTGTCCTGACGGTAGGCGTACTCGACATCGCCGTTGCGCAGGCGCACCGGCGCAGCCGGCACGATCGCGATCGCGTCGCGCCCCATCAGGCGCATCAGCTGGCGGCGCCGGCGGGAGAATTCCGCGCGGGGAATCGATCTGGGTCGGGCCATCGGGCGCTCGCGGCGGGTCAATGCAGGGATTCGGTGGCGGGCGGCGCCGTCACCCGGTAGGGCGCCAGCTCCTCGAACAGCAGCTGCACGCCGACCCGCACGAATTCGACCAGCTCGGCGTAGGCGTTCTCGTTCGACTCGAGGCTCTCGCGGCTGTCGACCCCGATGCGCGTGATCTCGGTGAAGTCGCGGACGATGTCGCCGACGTCGCCGGGCAGGCGGGTCACGTCGTCGATCGCGCTGGTGCCGAGCCCGTAAAGGAATCCCTGGCACCACTGGCCGAGCGCGGCGGCGCGCGCGTCGAGCTGCTGGCCATCGTCCGGCAGCAGCACCTCGAAGCCCATGTCGGCGTCGTGCAGCGCGCGCGCGGTCGACTCGAAGAATGCGCGGCAGCCCTCGCGGGTCATCGGGTCGGTGCGGGGGTCGGGCAGGATCTCGCCGAGCCAGTCGTCGAGCCGGTAGGCGGGAGCCGCGCACAGCGCGCCGGTGAGCGTGCCGTGGGCCTCGGCCGCATCGGTGAGACCCTGCGCCCCGGCGAGGATGCGCTGCAATTCCGCGTAGCCTGCCGCGATCATGCGCGCATTATGCCTGATCGGCGCGGCGCGATTGACCGGCCGCGCAGCGCAGTTCATAGTCTTTCCCATGAGCGAAAACACCAGGCCCCCGGTCGACACCGAGCTGCGGCGTCTCGAGAAGCGCATGGACGAACTCGTCGCGATCATCGGCCGCCTGCGCGAAGAGAATCGCGCGCTGCGCCAGCGCCAGGACTCGCTTGCCACCGAGCGGGCCGCGCTCGTGCAGAAGAACGAGCAGGTGCGCAACCGCGTCGAGGCGATGATCGGGCGGCTCAAGACCCTGGAGCACGGCGCATGACCGAACGCGACGTCGCACGCATCAGCGTGCGGATCCTCGAGAAGGAATACTTCGTCGCCTGCCCCTACGAGGAGCGCTCCGACCTCCTCGACTCGGCCGAATACCTGAACGGCAAGATGCGCGAGATCCGCGACAGCGGCAAGGTGGTCGGGCTCGACCGCATCGCCGTGATGGCGGCGCTCAATCTCGCCAACGAACTGCTGCGCCTGCGCAACCAGGGGCAGAGGCTCGACCACGAGTTCGGCGGCCGGGTCCGCGCGTTGCGCGAGCGGGTCGAGTCGGCGCTCGCCGAGGGCCAGCAGCTCGAACTGTAGAGGTCGTGCGCGCGGCGGCGACTCGTGTACAGTGTCCGTGGCGTCACCTGCGGTGTTCGACAGTCGGTCGGGTTACCCTCGACCCTAATTGTTACACCCCTGGGGCATCCGGCTTGCCGGCAGAATTGTGCACGTCCGCTCGCGCGGAAAGCCTTACCTGCCACACCGCGCCCCACCTGTTGCTCCGGTCGAGAGCAACGGCCGGCACCGGCACAGGCGGGTGGCGCCCTCCCCCGCACCGCCCATGAACCGTAACGCCAACCGCGGCGAACTGCGCGCAGCGCTGCGCGGGCGCCGTCGCGCGCTCGATGCCGCGGCGCGCACGCGGCTGTCACGCGCGATCGTGCGCCAGCTGCTGCGCACGCTCGGCCCGATGGCGCGCGGCGCGCGCATCGCCGGCTATGCGGCGCTGCCGGAAGAGCCCGACATCGCGCCCGCGCTCGATGCATTGATGCGCCGTGGCGCGCGGATCTACCTGCCGCGCATCACCAGCTACCGGCGGCGCACCATGGTGTTCGCGGCGGCGGGCGGCGCGCTGCGCGGCAACCGCCACGGCATCCCCGAGCCGGCGTCCGGCAGCGTGGTACTGTGCGCGCAGGCCCTCGACATCGTGCTCGCGCCGCTGGTCGGCTTCGACCACCACGGCACGCGGCTCGGCATGGGCGGCGGCTACTACGACCGGGCCTTCGCGTTCCGCCGCCGGCGCCACGCACCCGCCCGCCCGCGCCTGATCGGCATCGCCTTCGCCTGCCAGCAGGTGGATGCGCTGCCCGGCGCCGCGCACGACGTGCGGCTCGACGCCGTGATCACCGAGCATGGCCTCACCCGCTTTCGACGGAGCACCCGATGAACCACTGGCTGATGAAGACCGAGCCCTCGACGTTCGGCATCGACGACCTCGAACGCGCCCCGAAGCGCACGACGATGTGGGACGGCGTGCGCAACTACCAGGCCCGCAACCTGCTGCGCGACGACTTCGCGAAGGGCGATCGCGCCTTCCTCTACCACTCGAGCTGCGCGGTGCCGGGCATCGTCGGCGTGATGCGCGTGGTGCGCGCCGGCTACCCCGACCCGACCGACCGGGAGTCCGCGCGGCCGACCTGGTATGCGGTCGACGTGCAGCTCGAGCGCCGGCTCTCACGGGTGATCACGCTCGAGGAACTGCGCGCGCACGCGACGCGCTGTCTCGCGAAGCTCGTGCTCCTGCAGCGTGGCAATCGGCTCTCGGTGATGCCGGTGAGCGCCGCGCACTTCGAGTTCATCCTGTCGCTCGAGTGACGATCGGCCGGATGCGTGATGCAGATCACGCTCATCGATGCAAGCACTCTTGCTTGTAATTTGAATACGCGTGTATATACTCGGCCTCGGACTAACCCAACAGGAGACTCTCATGGCGAAAGCCAAGAAGAAGGCCAAGAAGAAAGCTGCGAAGAAGAAGTAAGGCCTTTCAACCTTCGGCGGGCGTGGAAAGACCTTCCTCGCTCGCCGGCTTCAAAGTCCGACGACACTGGTGCCCGCGCAAGCGGGCACAGTCGTTTCTGGAGCGAGGTGACAGCCATGAGTGCAGCAAACACCGGAAAACAAAGGGCCGCAGCCGCGGCGCTCGCAGAGGTCGAGCGCGGCTCCGTGATCGGCGTCGGCACCGGCTCGACCGTCAATTTCTTCATCGATGCGCTCGCGGCGGAGCGCGACCTGGTGCGCGCGGCGGTCTCGAGCTCCGAGGCCTCGACCGCCCGCCTGCGCTCGCACGGCATCGAGGTGATGGACCTGAACCATGCCGGCAGCCTCGACCTCTACGTCGACGGCGCCGACGAGGCGACGCGCGACCGTTACCTGGTGAAGGGGGGCGGCGCCGCCCTGACCCGCGAGAAGATCGTCGCGGCCGCCTCGCGCCGCTTCGTCTGCATCGTCGACGACAGCAAGCTGGTCGACGTGCTCGGGCGCTTCCCGCTGCCGATCGAGGTGATCCCGATGGCGCGCTCGTACGTGGCGCGCGAGCTGGTCGCGCGAGGCGGGCAGCCCGTGTGGCGCGAGAACTGCACGACCGACAACGGCAACCAGATCCTCGACGTGCACGGCCTCGTGATCCTCGATCCGCCGAGCCTCGAGCGCGACCTCAACCAGATCGCCGGCGTCGTGACGGTCGGCCTGTTCGCGCAACGCCCGGCCGACCTGCTCGTGATCGGCAACGAAAACGGGGTCACGGTCGTCTGACCGTGACCCCGTGTCGCCGGGGCGATACCCCGGGAGGCAGGACGCGCAGCGCTCAGTCCGACGGCGCGGGCGGCGGCGCACCGCCCGCCGACGGGAACCGGGCGAGCATCTGCGGAATCACCTTCTTCACGGCCGCCGGCACGTTCTCGCGGGTCTTCGCATCGACGCGCCCGACCGCGACCGACTCCCAGACGAGGCGCTTCGATTTCGCGTCGACGATGTCGACGTTGAGCGTGCCCTCGGTGTACTGGTCCACGTCGACGTCGTTGTAGCCGTACCAGGGCTCGTAGAACCCGGTGCGGTAGCCGTAGTAGCCATAGGGCCGCGTGACCCCCGGCGTCGTCCTGACCCGCAGCTTCTCGTTCAGCACGCCGGAGAAATTGACCAGGAAGTCGGGCGTGTCGGCGAGCTGGTAGCCGCGGCGCGTCAGCTCGTAGGTCGTGGCCTCCTTCAGCGAGGTCGAGACCAGCGACTCGTAACCTTCGCGGTCGGTGCCGAGCGGGCTCACGAAGTTGAAAGTGCGGTAGGCGGCGAGGTTGGCCGCCGGATCCGAGGTCACGTTGATCTTCGGCGTCGCGGCGCAGCCGGCCGCGAGCAGGCATGCCGCCGCGATGACCGGCCATCGGAACCTGGTTGAGTCGGACATGGGACCTCCTTGCCGTCGATCATGGCGGGCAATACCGCCGGACTATAGCCACAATCGCTGCGCAACGACAAAGGGCCCGTCTCGCGACGGGCCCTTCGTGTTGGCTGGGGGACTAGGATTCGAACCTAGGTAAACGGAGTCAGAGTCCGTTGTCCTACCGCTAGACGATCCCCCACTGGATCGGTAGCGCCGCGAAGCCTAGCGCTTCGAGTACTGCGGACCGCGACGGGCCTTGCGGCGGCCCACCTTCTTGCGCTCGACCTCGCGCGCATCGCGCGTGACGAAACCTGCGACCCGCAGCGGGCGGCGCAGCGTCTCATCATACTCGATCAGCGCGCGCGTGATGCCGTGGCGGATCGCGCCGGCCTGGCCGGTGATGCCGCCGCCCGACACGTGCGCCTGCACGTCGAACTTGTCGGTCAGCTGCACGACCTCGAGCGGCTGGCGCACGATCATGCGGCCGGTCTCGCGGCCGAAGAACTCGTCGACCGGGCGTGCGTTGACCGTGATGCGGCCCGTGCCGGGCTTCAGGTAGACGCGGGCGGTGGCGGTCTTGCGACGGCCGGTGCCGTAATTCTGCGTGGCGGGCATGCTGTGCGTTTCCTTCAGATCTCGAGCGGCTTCGGCTGCTGCGCGGCATGCGGATGCTTGCCGCCGGCGAAGACATGCAGTTTGCGGAACATGTTCCGGCCGAGGGTGTTCTTCGGCAGCATCCCCTTGACCGCGATCTCGATCACGCGTTCCGGATGCTCCTTCAGCAGCTTCTCGAGGGCGATCGACTTGATGCCGCCGATGTAGCCGGTGTGGTGGTAGTAGATCTTGTCGGCCAGCTTGTTGCCGGTGACGCGCACTTTCTCCGCATTGACGACGACGAGGTGGTCGCCCATGTTGACGTGCGGGCTGTAGTTGGCCTTGTGCTTGCCCTTCAGGCGATGCGCCAGCTGGGTCGCGAGACGCCCGAGGGTCTTGCCCTCGGCATCGATCACGAACCAGTCGCCGCGCACTTCGGCGGGCTTGGCAAAAACCGTAGTCATTTCAAGGATCTCCAAACGTCCACGCGCGCGAGGGCGCCGCGCGGCCCGAAAAAGGCCCGAAAGTGTACTCAAGCGGTCCGCGCTTTGCAAAATGAAAGCCGGATGCTGCGGCGGCGGCGCGCAGCCTCTTTATAATGGCCCCGACATGCCGGCCGTCTCCGTCCTGGATACCCTGTTTTCCGCCGCAGACCGTGCCCTCAGGGCCGTTTTTGCTGCACCGCACGCTTCGCGCCCGCTGCCGACACCCCCCGCCGGGGCTCCGGCCGACGGGGCCGCGCAGGCGGCGCCGCAGGAGCGTCAGCTCGCAGCCCGCCTGATGCGGGTGAACCATGCCGGCGAGGTCGCCGCGCAGGCGCTCTACCACGGCCAGGCGCTGGTCGCGCGCGATGCGGCCACGCGCGACTGGCTGCTCGACGCGGCGCGCGAGGAAGCCGATCACCTCGCCTGGTGCGAGCAGCGCCTCGCCGAACTCGATTCGCGCCCGAGCCTGCTGCAGCCGCTGTGGTACGCCGGCTCGTTCGCGATCGGCGCTGCCGCGGCGGCCGTCAGCGACCGCGTGAGCCTCGGCTTCGTCGCCGAGACCGAGCGCCAGGTCGAATCGCACCTGACCGATCATCTCGCCCGCCTGCCCGAGTCCGACACGCGCAGCCGCGCGATCCTCGAGGCGATGCGCGCCGACGAAATCGTGCACGGCGCGCGCGCGCGAGAGGCCGGCGGCGTCGAGCTGCCCGCGCCGGTCCGCGTGCTGATGCGCCTCGCGTCACGGGTGATGACGCGCACCGCGTACCGGATCTGATTCGCCGGCGGCCGCCGCATGAGCTTGCGGCAGGGCCGAC
>JAHCAN010000004.1 GCA_019634915.1 Steroidobacteraceae bacterium
TGTCGTAGCGCGCCTCGAGCGCGAGCGCCATCATCGCCTCCTCGAGCTTGCGGCCGAGCGTACGTCGCCCGTCGAGGAAGTAGCTCTTGACGAGCTGCTGCGTCAGCGTGCTGCCGCCCTGTTCGACGCGGCCGGCGCGCAGGTTGGCCCACAGCGCGCGCGCGATCGCCTCGAGGTCCACGCCGAAGTGACTGTCGAACTTGCGATCCTCGACCGCCTTGATCGCCGCCGGCAGCAGTGGCGGCACTTCCTCGGGCGCCAGCACGATGCGGTCCTCGCCGTGGATCGGGAAGATGCTGCCGATCAGCAGCGGATCGAGGCGGAAGACCGGGATCGGCTCGCCGCGCGCATCCTGCAGCGAGCTGATCGTGTTGCCTTCGATCGTGACCGCGATGATCTGCGCCGGGCGCTGCTCGTCGGCGAAGCGAGCCGCGCGCACCGCGATCTCGAAGCGTCCGCGGCGGCGGTGGTAGGTGCCCGCGCGCGTGAGCCCGGCCGCTTCGACGTAGTGCAGCCGTTCGAGCTCGGCGAGCAGGTCGTCGACCGGGAGGCGCAGGCCGGCGTACAGCTCGAGCGGCGCGGCGTAGACCTTCGCGGGCAGCGTCCAGCGCCGGCCCTCGAACTGCCGGGCCACCATCCGGTCGTAGTGGAACAGGGCGATGCCGAAGGCGATCGCGGTGAGCCCGACCAGCGCGCCGAGCGCGATCGCGCCGCGGCGCAGCCATTTCTTCGTGCGGGCGCGCAGCTTCGCCATGTCAGTGGAAACCGGCGCGCACGTAGGAGCCGAAGGTCAGGTAGAACGAGCGATCGCCGGTGTCGGCATAGCCGAAGCCCAGGCGCAGCGGGCCGATCGGCAGCGGCACACCCATGAAGACGCTCCCGGCCCTGATCAGCTCGTCGCCGCCGATGTCGTCGAAGTCGTCCCAGACGTTGCCCGCCTCGAGGCTCGCGCCGACGAACAGCGGCGTGCGCAGCAGCGCCGCGGTCGAGCCGAAGCTGCGGTAATACATCAATCGCGCGAACGCCATCTGGTTGCCGATCAGCTCGCCCTCGCCGAAGCCCGACAGGTAGGTCAGACCGCCTAGATTGGCATTGGTGCTGTAGGTATCGACGCCGTCGGGCGACAGCGAAGTGCGCAGGCCGAACGAGAACGTGTTGCGGCCCGCCGTCGCGGCCTGGTCCCAGGACAGGCGGATCAGGCCGCCGTGCTCGTGCGCGCCGAGCGCGCCGCCGAGCCGCGTGTAGCTCGCCTCGAAGCGCATGCCGCGGGTCGGAAAGGCGACGCTGTCGAGCGAATCGTACAGCAGGCTCATGCCGATGCCGGAGACGTCGTCGCGCCGCGCATCCGGCAGTGACGGATCGCCGACCAGCCGCTTGGCGCGATCGTGGCTGCGTGCGGCGATCAGCGCGATGCGCGTGTTCTCGCCCAGGTCGCGGCCGAAGCGCAGTTCGCCGGCCGAGGTCTCGACGCGGTAGCGCGCGACCTCGTCGGCGCCGTCGCGCAGCGGCTGCGTGATCGCGAGGTAGGATAACTGCGGCGCGACGAACCAGCGCCCGAGCCGGCCGAATGGTGCGTAGAACTCCGACGTGAATCCGCTCTCGCGGCCGAGCTGCAGCAGGTTGCGCCACTCGGCGCCGGTCGAGCTGAGGCCGGTCATGCGCAGCTCGGCGTTGAACTGGTAGTCGTCGCGGCCGTTAAAGTCGTCCTCGAACTGCAGGCCGACGCGCAGGTAATTGGGCCCCCAGGCCTTGTCCACCGGACGCACGACGAGACCGTACTCGCCCTCGTGCTCCTCGAGCCGATAGTCGATGCGCTGGTAGGTACCGGCGCCGAACGCGCGCGCGACCTGCGCGCCGATCGCCTCGAAGCTGAACGCCTTGTTCTCCATCTGGCCGAGCCGGTCCTGCACGAGGCCGGCCGTGCGGCTCTGGTCACTGCGCACGTCGACGAAGGCGATGGCCGGATTGCCGAGCGGCTTGCGCGCCTGCGCGGCGCGGCGCGCGGTGAATTCCTCCGGCGACACGGCCAGCTGGCGCAGGCCGGCGAGCTGCTCCATCGCCGCGGCCTCGCCGGCACGCACCGCGTCGTCCACCTTTCCGAAGTCGAGCGAGGCGATGCCGGGCATGTCGGGCTTGATGACGACGTCGCGCGGCGTCAGCGTCGCGAGCACGCGCGCGGTCTCGCGATCGACCAGCCCAGACAGCACCTGCATCAGCACCGATACCGGTGAGCCGAGCTTGTCCTCGGGCAACAGCGGCTCGCTGACGTTGACGACGATCAGCCGGTCGGCGCCCATGCCGCGCGCCACGTCGACCGGGACATTGTTCGTGACCATGCCGTCGACGAGCAGCCGGCCCTCGTAGCTGACCGGCGCGAAAGCGCCCGGGATCGAAGCGCTCGCGAGTACCGCGAGCGTCAGGTCGCCCTCGCCGAACACGACCTCCTGCGCCGTGCCGACGTCGGTCGCGACGCAGCGGAACGGAATCGGCAGCGTGTCGAAGTCGACGTACTCGGTGGTCTGCACGAGCAGCCCCCGCAGCACCAGGTTGAGCTTCTGGCCGATCACGATGCTCGGCGGCAGCTTGACGCCGCCGCGGCCGATGCCGATTTCCTGCGGGATCAGCTGCGCGAGATCCAACTCCTTCTCGCGCATCGGCAGCGCGTCGCGCGACGCGCCGTCGCGGAAGACGTCGCCCCAGTCCATGCCGTCGAGCACCTTCTGGATCTCGTCGACCGTGTAGCCCGAGGCATAGAGCGCGCCGATGATCGCGCCCATGCTTGTGCCGGCGATGTAGTCGATCGGGATGCGCTCGCGTTCGATCGCGCGCAGCACGCCGATGTGGGCCGCGCCGCGCGCGCCACCGCCGCCGAGCACCAGGCCGATCTTCTCGCGCGCCCCGGCGGGTGGGGCGCAGCACATGATGATGAGTGCGGCGGCGGCCAGGGGCCGGCGCCACGAACCTGCTTGCCGCATGGGTCACCTCTCGCGCAAGCGTAGCGTGAAATCCGGCCGCGGTCGCGACGGACCCGAGCGATCGCCGCCGCCGATAATCGGTCGGTAATCCTCGTTCCGGCATGCTGCGGGCATGCGGTTTCCGGTCCTCATCCTTTGCCTGTGGAGCGCCTGCGCCGGCGTGCTGGCCGACGACGCCTCGTCGAGCGTCAGCTCGTATCCCGCCGGGTTCTTCGCGCGCCTGCAGCCGTACTCGGCCTTCGACATGCTCGCGGTGCTGCCCGGCTTCACGTTCAGCGAAGTCGACGCCGACGTGCGCGGCTTCGCCGGCGCCGGTGGCAACGTGCTGATCGACGGCGTGCGCCCGGCGAGCAAGCAGGAGACGCTCGAGACGATCCTGCGCCGCATTCCGGCGAACACGGTCGAGCGCATCGAGCTGATCCGCCCAGGCACGCCGGGCATCGACATGCAGGGACGCGCGCTGCTCGCCAACGTGGTCCGCGTCCGCGGCGCCGAGACGCGCGGCTCGGCCGAAGCCGGAGTCGGCATGTTCGAGCGCGGCTACGATGCGCCGCGCGTCGCCGGCGAGCTGTCGCGCCAGAGCGGCACGCGGCGGCTCGAGCTGTCGGCCGCGCTGTTTCGCGAGTGGGACGACGAGCACGGCGTCGGCGGACGGCCGCGCGTGGCGCCGGATGGTGCGCTGCTGCGCGACGTCGGCTACCGGCAGTACGAAGGCTCGAAGGTGGCCGAGCTCGGTGCCGGCTACGACCTCGCGCTCGGCGGCGACGGGCGCCTGCGCGTCAACGGCGCCTGGCGGCGCGAGCGCTTCCACGCCGACATCCAGGAGATGCAACGCTGGCCCGATCCCGGCGAGGAGTTCGGTGCCGAGTTCGAGGATGCGAGGAACGGCGAACTCGGGTTGCACTACGAGCGCCCACTCGGCGAGCGGCTCGCGCTCGAGGTGTTCGGCATCCGGCGCGATACCGACGAGGACAATGGCGAGAGCAGCGCGGAAGGCGATGACTACTCGCTGTTCCGCGAGCGCCTGCGCGCGGCCGAATCGGTATTGCGCACGACGCTGCGCGGCAGCGGCGGGCGCTGGACGCTCGAAGGCGGCCTCGAGGCGGCGCTGAACACGCTCGATAGCCGCACCGCACTCACCGAGAATGGCCTCGACGTGCCACTGCCGACCGCGCGCGTGCGCGTCGAGGAGCGTCGTGCCGAGGCCGTGCTAGCGGCGACCTGGCGCATCGGCCCGGCGTGGACGCTCGAGGCCGGCTCGCGCTTCGAGCGCTCCGAGCTCTCGCAGAGCGGCGATCACCGGCTCGCGAAGTCCTTTTTCTATCCGAAGCCGCGCGCGCTGCTGTCGTGGACGCCGACCGCCGATGACCGCCTGCGCCTGCTGATCGAGCGCGAAGTCGGACAGCTCGACTTCGGGGACTTCGCGAGTTCCGCGTCGCTATCCGACGGCACGGTGACCGCGGGCAATCCCGACCTCGAGCCCGACCGTACCTGGCGCGCCGAGCTCGCCTGGGAGCGGCATTTCATGCAGGGTGCCGGCGCGCTGGTGCTCGCGCTGCGCCACGAGCAGATCGAGGACCTGGTCGATCGCCTGCCGGTCGGCAGCGGTGCGGAGATCTTCGACGCCGTGGGCAACATCGGCGCGGGCCGGCGCGACGAGCTGGAGGTCGGCATCGACCTGCCGCTCGACCGCTTCGGCATCGCCGACGGCCTGTTCAAGCTGAATGCACTGTGGCGCCGCAGCCGTGCGACCGACCCGGCGACCGGCCTGCAGCGCCGCATCTCGGAAGACGAGCCGTTCGAGGCCTCGGCGCATTTCTCGCAGCAGCTGCCGTTTCGCGGCAGCCGCTGGGGCGTCGACGTCACGTTCGCGAGCGAGGAGACCGAATACCAGTTCGACCGGATCCAGACCGACCGGCTCGGTACGCGTCTCGACCTGTTCGCCGAACTGCGTCCCCGCGACGGCTGGACACTGCGGCTCGACGTGAAGAACCTGACCGACCGCGCGGCCAGGCGCACGCGCGAAATCCACGACGGCCTGCGCGGCAGCACGCCGCTCGACTACACCGACATCCGCACGCTCAGGATCGGGCCGTACGTGGAGCTGGTCGCGCGCAAGACGTTCGGCGGCTGAGGCCCGCCGCGCCGCCTGCGCTCAGCCGCCCTGCGCGGCTGCGAGCTTCGCGTCGATCTCCCTGACACGCGCGACGGAGGGCCGCTGGTTCCAGCGCTCGACGTAGCCGGCGAGCGGCGGATCGGGGGCGACCAGGCCGAAGCCGGTGATCCAGGTCAGCGCGGTGCCCCACAGCACGTCGGCGGCGGTGAAACGCTCGCCGAGTACCCACGGCCCTTTCGCGAGCTGCCCCTTCAGCGTCGCGATCGTCGTGTCGAAATCGCCGTACGGCATCGTCCCGGGTCGCCCCGGTTCACGCTTCAGCGAGCGGTCGACGACGGCGGGCTCGAATGCCGAACCATAGAACACGAGCCAGCGCAGCCAGGGTCCGCGCAGAGGATCATCGGGCGCCGGAGCGAGCCCCGCCTGCGGGTAGAGATCGGCGAGATAGATGAACACCGCGACCTGCTCGGTGACGATCTGGCCGCGATGGCGGATCGCCGGCACCTTGCCCATCGGGTTCACCGCGAGATAGCCGGGCTGGCGCTGCTCGCCGGCCTTCATGTCGAGCACGTGCAGGTCGTAGGGCTCGCCGAGTTCCTCGAGCAGCGTCAGCGCGCCGCTCGAGCGGGTGTTCGGCGAGTGGAAGAGCGTGACCTTGTCGTTCGTCGCCATCGGCGGTACCTCGATTGTGCGCTCAACGGGGCGTGGCGGGCCCGGTCTCCTTCGTCTCGTCCTTCTTCCCGTTGCCCTTCTCGTCGCCGGCGGGCGTGCCGGGGGCGGGACGGATGACCGCGGTGGGGCTGTCGTCGGGCAGGTAGAGCGGCCCCTTCTGCCCGCAGGCGGACAACAGCGCGAGCATCGCCGCCGCCGTGACGGGAACCGTGCGGATCATGCGAACATCGTGCGCTTGTCGCGCAGCGCGATCCAGCCGCGCGCGACGCGGTAGATGATCCAGATCGCGATCACCAGCGCCGCGAAATAGAACGTGACGATGCCGAGGCCGAACAGCAGCACCAGCGGGGCCGAGACGATCGCGGCGACCGCGATCCACAGGAACGCGAACCAGAAGGTGCGGATCTGCCAGCGGAAGTGCGATTCGAGCCAGGTGCCGCGCGTGTCGGACCGGCGGATGTAGTTCATGATCACCGCGATGATCGACGGCAGGCCGAACACGAAGCTGCCGATCACCGTCGCGGGCCCGGTGACGCCGATCAGCACCGACAGGGCGTGCAGCCCGTAGATGATGTTCGTGTAGGTGACGAGGCCGGGATCGAGGCCCGCGGCCGGCTGGGTCGTGTCGGTCATCGCTGGTCCTCCATGCGGAACGGGTGCCGGTCGTCAGGGGCGGATCATACCCGCCGGCGTTCCACCGTCGCCATCGTGATGCGCGAGATGCAGCTGAGGTGGCCGGCCGCGTCGCGGATCTCGATGCCCCAGACCTGGCTGCGCGCGCCGATGTGGTATGGGCGCGTGGTGCCGGTCACGAGGCCGCTGGTCACGGCGCGCAGATGATTGGCGTTGATTTCCTGGCCGAGGCATATGTACCGGGCGGTATCGACGCAGCAGGCCGCCGCGGTGCTCGCGAGCGTCTCGGCGAGCGCCACCGAGGCGCCGCCGTGCAGCACGCCGTAGGGCTGATGCGTGCGTGCATCCACCGGCATCGTGCCGCGCAGGAAATCGTCGCCGATCTCGATGAACCGCATGTCGAGATGCGAGACCAGCGTGTTCGCCGACAGCGCGTTCAGCTGCTCGAGCGTGGGTTGCCGGAACCAGATCGACATGCTTACTCCTTGCGCAGGCGTGCGCCGATGCGGCGGTACGCCTCGCGAAACGGGATGCTTTCCTTCACCGCGAGCGCATTCGCTTCCTCGGCGGCGTGGATCGCCGGATCGAGCGTGATGTTCGCGGGCAGGAAGTGTACCGCGCCGAGCGCGGCCGCCATGACGTCGAGCGTCTGCAGGGCAGTATCGATGCCGCGAAACAGCGGCGCCTTGAGCAGCTGCAGGTCGCGCTGGTAGCCCGACGGCAGTTTCGCGAACACGCCGAGCGCCTCGACGAGACCGGCGTGCGCCGCGGCGGTGCGGCCGCGCACCAGCTCGAACACGTCGGGGTTGCGCTTCTGCGGCATGATCGACGAGCCGGTCGTGAACGCCTCGGGCAGCGCGACGAACGCGAACTCCTGCGTATAGAAAAGCAGCAGGTCGGCGGCGAGTCGGCCGAGGTCCTGCATCACGAGCGCGATCTCGAACAGCAGCTGCGCCTCGGCCTTGCCGCGCGAGAGCTGCACGGCGGTCACCGGTTCGTGCACGGCCGCGAAGCCGAGCGCCGCGCGCGTCGCGTCGCGGTCGATCGGCAGGCCGGGCGTGCCGTAGCCAGCCGCCGAGCCGAGCGGGCTCCGGGCCGTGCGCCGGTGCGCGAGCCGCAGCCCCTCGGCGTCATCGCGCAGTTCGGCGGCGAAGCCGCCAGCCCACAACGCAACCGTGCTCGGCATCGCCTGCTGCATGTGGGTGTAGCCGGGCAGCGCCGTGGCACCCTCGCGCGCGGCGAGCGCATCGAGCGCCTCGGCGACCTGCAGTGCGCCGGCGCGCAGCTGCTCGATCGCATCGCGCAGGTAGAGCCGCAGCGCGGTGAGCACCTGGTCGTTGCGCGAGCGGCCGAGGTGCACGCGTCCGCCGGCCTCGCCGATGCGTGCGGTGAGCCGTTTCTCGAGCGCGGTCTGGCCGTCCTCGTCGGCGAGCTCGACTCGCCACTCGCCGCGCGCATGGGCTTCGCCGAGAGCGGTCAGGCCGTCGCGGATCGCCGCGAAGTCGGCGTCCGACAGCAGCTTCTGCGCATGCAGCATCGCCGCGTGCGCGATCGAGGCGGCGACGTCGTAGCGCACCAGGCGCTCGTCGAGCGCGTAGTCCTCGCCCGCGGTGTAGGCGAGGACACGCGCGTCGAGCGGCGCGCCCTTGTCCCAGAGCGTGGTCACGCGCCCTGGGCCTGCTGCTCGGCGACGCTGAGCGCGTTGATGTCGGCGACGATCAACGTGCCGGTCCCCTCGTTGGTGAACACCTCCGCGAGGATGCTCTCGGGCGACGTGTACGCGATCACGTGCACGCGCCGCACGCCGCCGCGGATCGCGTCCTCGATCGCCTTCGCCTTCGGCAGCATGCCGTCCTGGATGCTGCCGTCGTCGCGCAGCCGCTTCAGGCCGCGCAGGTCGGTGTACGAGATCACCGACGTCGGGTCCTCCACACGCTCGAGGATGCCCGGCGCGCCGGTGCACAGGATCAGCTTCTCGGCGGCGAGCGCCGCGCCGACCGCCGCGGCGACGGTGTCCGCGTTGATGTTCAGCAGCGTGCCGCCGGCGTCGGCCGACAGCGGGCTGACGACCGGCATCAGGCCGTTGTCGAGAAGCTTGCGCAGCACGGTCGTGTCGACCGAATCGATGTCGCCGACGAAGCCGAAGTCGACCGTCTCGCCATTGTCCATCTTCACCGCCGGTCGCCGGTGCGCGGTGACGAGCCCGGCATCGACGCCGCTGACGCCGACCGCATCGATGTTGAGGTCGCGGCAGATGCCGAGCACGCGCGTGTTGATCAGGCCGTTCAGCACCATCGCCGTGACGTCGATCGAGCGCTGGTCGGTGATGCGCCGGCCCTGCACCATGCGGGTCGGCACGCCGAGCGCCTCGGTCAGCTCGGTCAGTTGCGGGCCGCCGCCGTGCACGAACACGACGCGCACGCCGAAGTAATGCAGGATCGCGATCTGCTCGATCAGCGCGCGCGTGGCTTCCGCGTCGCCGAACACGGCGCCGCCCGCCTTGATCACGAAGGTCTTGCCCTTGTACATGCGGATGTACGGCGCGGCGCTGCGCAGCGAGCGCACGGCGAGGGCCTGGTCGGCGCGGTGCTTGATCATTGCGGTCTCTTTCTGCTCCGTCAGGAAAGCATGCGATGCAGGACCGCCATCTGCGCGGTCATGCGGTTGTAGGCCTCGCGCTGCACGATGCTGCGCGGGCCGTCGAGCACGGCGTCGGTGACCGCGACATTGCGGCGCACCGGCAGGCAGTGCATGAACCGGCAGGCGGGGTCGGCCCTGCCGAACCAGTCCGGCGTCACGCACCAGTCGGCGAGTTTCGCGCGCAGCTTCGCGTCGCCTTCGGCGTCGCCGTAGTGCGTCGTCGAGCCCCATTCCTTCGCGTACAGCACGTGCGCGCCGGCGAGCGCGTCGTCGCGCTCGCTGGTCTCGCGCACCGAGCCGCCGGCCGCGTCGGCCGCGGCGCGCGCCTTCGCGATGATCGCCGGCGGCAGCGCGTAGCCCTCGGGCCGCAGCACGACGACTTCCATGCCGCGCATCGCGGCCATGTGCACGGCGGCGGCGGGCACCGCGAGCGGCAGCGCGCGCGGATGCGACACCCAGGACAGCACGAACTTGCCGTGCTGGGGCACCGCGAGATCGTCCATCGTCTTCCAGTCGGCGAGCGCCTGGCACGGATGGTTCATCGCCGACTCGAGGTTCAGCAGCGGCTTGTCGATCACTTCGGCCATCGCCGCGAAGCGCGTCTCGGCGAGATCGGCCGCGAGATCCCTGCCCTCGGCGAACGCGCGGATGCCGAGTGCGTCGCAGTACGAGGCGAGCACCGGCAGGCCCTCGCGCACGTGCTCCGCGGCGGCGCCGTCCATGATCGCGCCGAGGCGCGTCTCGAGCTGCCAGGTACCCTGGCCGGGCGTGATCACGAACGAGCTGCCGCCGAGGCGCGCCATGCCCGCCTGGAACGACGCGAGCGTGCGCAGCGACGGATTGAAGAACACGAGGCCGAGGATGCGCCCGGCGAGCGCGCGCGGCTCGGGATGCGTCTCGAGGCGGCGCGCGAGTTCGAGCAGCGCGACGATGTCGTCGCGGCTGAAGTCGGCGAGGTCGAGGAAGCGATGCATGCGGGGCCCGCGCGCTACAGCGCCGCGAGCGCCTCCTTCAGCAGATCGACGTGCGCCTCGCGCAGCACGTAGGGCGGCAGCAGCCGCAGCACCTGCGGATCCGCGCTCGTGCCGGTCAGGATGTCGCGCCCGAGCAGTGCCGCCTGCACTTCCTGCGCGGGCCGCGACAGGCGCAGCCCGAGCAGCAGGCCCGCGCCCTGGAAACCAGTCACCGGGCCGACGCGGCATTGCGCGCGCATGTAGTCCGACACGCGCCGCACGTTGCCGAGCAGGTCTTCGCTCTCGATCGCCTCGATCACGGCCTCGATTGCCGCGCAGGCCATCGGCCCGCCGCCGAACGTCGTGCCGAGCGTTTCCATCTTCACTGCGGCCGTCACACGCGGCGCCATCAGCAGCGCGGCACACGGAAAGCCGTTGCCGAGCGCCTTCGCCGTCGTGATCATGTCGGGCCGCACGCCGTAGAGGTCGGCGGCGAACGCGCGACCGCTGCGGCCCATGCCACACTGCACTTCGTCGAAGATCAGCAGTGCGCCGACCTCGTCGCAGCGCCGGCGCAGCGCAGCGAGGAATTCCGTGCCCATGTCGAACGCGCCGCCGACGCCCTGGACCGGCTCGACGATCACGGCGGCCGTGTCATCGGTCACGTGCTGCGCGATCGCGGCCGTTTCACGCCGCGGGATCCACGCGACGTCGAACGGCGTGCGCGGATACGCGTGCCACTTCTCGCGCGCGCCCCAGGTCACGGCACCGGCGGCGGCGGTGCGGCCGTGGAAGGCGCCCTCGACCGCGGCGATCTGCGGCCGCGCGGTCATCCGGAACGCCATCTTCAGCGCATTCTCGTTGGCCTCGGCGCCGCTGTTGACGAAGAACACGCTGTCGTAGCCGCCGCCGGCGAAGGCGAGCAGGCGCGCGCCGGCGCGCTCGCGCACCGCCATCGGCACCGCGTTGCTCTGGAACTGGCAGGCGGCCGCCTGCGTCTGCAGCGCGCGCGTCCAGCCCGGATGGCCGTAGCCGAGCGCCGCGACCGCGTGGCCGCCATAGAGATCGAGCACGCGGCGCCCGTCGCGCGAATGCAGCCACACGCCTTCGGCGTGCTCGACTTCGAACGGGTACTGCGCGAAGACCGGCGCGAGCGCGCTCATGTCCAGCCCGCCGCGGGTGCCGTCAGGCCGGCGGTTTCCGGCAGGCCGAACAGGCGGTTCATCCATTGCACGGCACCGCCGGCCGCACCCTTGTTCAGGTTGTCGACGACACAGGTCACCGCGACGGTGCGGCCGTTGGCCGCCGCGGTGAGGCGTGCGTAGTTGCTCGCGGCGACGTCCTTGACGTGCGGCGCCCCGGCGTCGACCTGCACGAACGGCGCGCCGCGGTAGAAGTCGCGAAACGCGCCGAGCACCTCGTCGCCGCTGCGCGGCGTCTTCAGCATCGCCTGCACGGTCACGTGGATACCGCGCGCGAATGGCCCGGAATGCGGCACGAACGCGAACTCGGCGGCGACGCCGCTCGCGAGCTGCGCGCAGGCCGCGATCTCGGGCGTGTGGCGGTGCGCGAGCGGGTTGTAGGCGTAGAAATCGGAGTGGCGCTGCGGGTGATGCGTGCCCTCGACCGGTTTGCGCCCGGAGCCGGTGCTGCCGGTCACGCCGGCGACGAACAGCGTCGGCTCGACGAGATCGAGCGCGAGCAGCGGCACGCAGGCGAGCAGCGTCGCGGTCGAGAAGCAGCCCGGATGCGCAACGTGCCGGGTCGGCGCGCGCGCGAGGTGTTCCGGCACCGCGCAGATGAACTGTGCGAGGCGCGCCGGTGCGCCGTGCGCATGCCGGTACACGGCCGTGTAGGCGTCGGCGCTGCGATAGCGGAAGTCGGCCGAGATGTCGACGACGTGCGCATCGACGCCGGCGGCCTCGGCGCGCGCGAGCAGCGCGTCGATCAGCGCCGCCGACACGCCGTGCGGTGCGGCGCCGAAGATCGCGACGCGCGGCAGGCCCGCGAGCAGCGCTTCGATTTGCGCCTGTGCGCTGAACTTCAGCTCGCCGAGTACCGGCGCCAGATGGCGAAATGCGTTCGCGACCGGCTCACCGGGCTGGCTGTCGGAGAGGACGCCGGCGAGATCGAAATGCGGATGGGCGGTGAGCAGGCGCAGCAGCTCGCCGGACACATAGCCGGTGCCACCGAGCACGATCGCCGGGATGCGCGCTGTATCGCTCATCCGGCGAGCGCTTTCGCGGGCTTTGCGTGCAGGCCGACGGCCTCGATCAGATGATCGCCGAGCGCCACGCCCGAGCTGAGCGCGTTGAAGGCGGCGACCTGCATCTGCTCGCGGATGATGTCGACGCCGACCGCGTTGTCGGTCGCGGGGCCGGTGACCGCGCAGGGCTCGATGCCGAAGCGCTCGCGCAGCAATCGCACGCCGCCCCAGGCCGCGACCGGGTCGTTGGCCGAGAGCACGACCGCGGTGAGCACGCGGCGGATGTCCTCGCAGCCGAGGATCGAGTCGACGCCGTAGGTGCCCATCAGGCCGTCACCGAGCTCGAACACGATCACGTCCGGGCGCGCCGACGACAGCTCCGTGAGCATCGTGCGCGTCAGCGCCGGGCCGGTGCCCGGTGTCGTCGTGATTACGCCGAGGTCGGTGAAGATCATCGTGTTGCGCGCGCCGGCGTCGGCCATCGCGAGGATGTCACGGCGCAGCGAGACGCCGGTCGCCTTGAACGCATCGACGACGAGGCCGCGATGGCGCATGCGGCTGACGATCGAGCAGGCCGCCGCGGTCTTGCCGGCCTCCATGCAGGTGCCGGCGAGCGCGATGACCGGCACGCCGTGCGCATCGAGCGGCGCGTCGAAATCGAGCCGGCGTATGCCGGCGCGCGCCGGCACGCCGATGCGCTCGCCGAGGTAGGGGAACTGCAGCACGACGCCGAGCACGCGGCAGTCGAACGGCTTGCCCTTGTCGGGATTGACCGAATCGCAGATGCCGAGCACGCCGCCGATGTTGAGCATCTGGATCACATCGCCGGCCTGCAGCGACTCGGGCACATGCCCGGAGTAGCCGAACAGCGCCTTCCTGTGTCCGAGCGCGCCGACCACGATGTCGCCCTTGCCGAGCTTGGCCATGCGGCCGCTCGTCAGCTCGAGCGTGTTGTAGTTCGCCTTGTTGGTCAGCACCTCGACGACGATGATCACGCCTTCCTCGGACGGGATATCGGTCGAGATGCGCAGCTCGTGCGACAGGCCGGCGGCCTGCGTGACCGAGGCGATCTTGTCGACGACGACGGACTTCATCATTTGCCTGCACTCCGTGCGAGCGCGCCGGCGCGCGTGTGGAACACGCCGGGCAGCGCGACCAGCTTCGAGAAACCGAGCGCGTCGGCGGCGGACCACTCGCCGGCCGCCTCGCCGTACACGCCTTTCGATGCGGCCAGCAGCGACCAGGGCGAGGAGACGCCCTCGACGAACAGGTTCCCCGGGCGCAGCAGCACGCGCACGCTGCCGGTCACGCGCGCCTGCGAGGACAGCAGCAGCGCCTCGATGTCGCGGCACACCGGATCGAGCAGCTGGCCCTCGTGCACGAGGTCGCCATAGGGCTGCGCGACCGACTCCTTGATGCGCTGCTGGCGCGCGGTCAGCACCAGCTTCTCGAGCTCGCGGTGCGCGGTGAGCAGCAGCTCGGCCCCCGGGGCCTCGAATGCGACGCGCCCCTTGGTGCCGATGATCGTGTCGCCGAGATGGATGCCGCGACCGATGCCGAACGGTGCCGCGAGCGCCTCGAGCGTCTCGATCACCTCGACCGGCGCGAGCGGGCGGCCGTCGACGCCGACGGGGCGGCCGGCTTCGAACTCGATCGTGTGCTGCTCGGGCGCGCGCGGCGTCGTGAAGGCGCCCTTCGACAGCACCCACTGCTCCTCGGGGATGCTGCCGTCGGAGGTCAGCGTCTCCTTGCCGCCGATCGTGACGCCCCAGAGGCCGCGGTTGATCGAATACGCGGCGCCGGACGGCGGCACCGGCAGCCCGCGCGCCTGCAGGTACTCGAGCTCCTCCTGGCGCTTGAACGCCTTGTCGCGCACCGGCGCGATGATCTCGAGTTCGGGCGCGAGCGTGCGCAGCGCGACCTCGAAGCGCACCTGGTCGTTACCGGCCGCGGTGCAGCCGTGGGCGATGCTGCGCGTGCCGAGCTTCCCGGCCATGCGCGCGATCGTCTGCGCCTGCATCACGCGCTCGGCGCCGACGCACAGCGGGTAGAGCTGGCCGCGCCGCACGTTGCCCATGATCAGGAAGCGCAGCACCTGCTCGAAGTAATCGGCGCGCGCATCGACCTGGTGATGCTCGACCGCGCCGAGCGCGAGCGCGCGCTGCTCGAGCGCGCGCGCGGCGCCGGCGTCGATGCCGCCGGTGTCCACCGTGACGGTGATCACGGGGCGTCCGTACTGCTCGGCCACCCAGGGCACGAGGAACGAGGTGTCGAGTCCGCCCGAGTAGGCGAGGACGATGGGCTGGGTCATGGGTATGGGTCAGATCTTGAAGAGGGAGCGGAGACGCCGCCCGAGCGCGGCCTGGTCGCGCGCGTTCGCGGTGGCGATGAAGATCGTGTCGTCACCGGAGATCGTGCCGACGACCTCCGGCCAGTTCGCCTGGTCGATCGCCAGCGCAACGCTTTGCGCCGCGCCGATGTTGGTGCGCAGCACCGTGAGCGCGGGGCCGGCAACGCGCAGGCTGCGCACGAAGCCCGCGAGCGCCGCGAAATCGCCGCCGGCGGGCCGCGCCTCCCCGGCGGGCAGCACGTAGCCGTCGGCCGCCTTCAGCACGCCGATCTCGCGCAGGTCGCGGCTGACCGAGGACTGCGTGACCGCATGTCCCTGCGAGCGCAGCAGGCGCACGAGGTCGGCCTGCTTGCGCACGCTGCCGCCGCGCAGCAGCCGGGTGATGGCGCTGCGGCGTTCGTGCTGGTTGTGGTCCTGGCTCTGCTGCATAATTAGCTAACAATTATGCATAAAGATGCAGGCTGCGTCAAGCGGCGCCTGCGCAGCCGCGACGTTGCGGTCTCCGGCGGCGAGCGGGTCGAGCGCGGCGCCTGCGGCGCCGTGCCCTCGGCGCGGCGGCGCGAGGCGTGAATTTGAACTGTGGCAGCAGAATCCTTGCGCGGCGCCTCGCGCTGCTCGCCGCGCCTCGGCGCTCTCCACGCTCGCCGCCGGAGACCGCAACGTCGCGGCTGCGCCCGTGGCGGTTGGCGCGCGCATTGTGCGCGAATTCGTCAGCGGGCTACTGGAGGCGCTCCGGGAGCCATAGCGACAACGGAGGAAAGAGAGTCACCAGCGCAAGCAGTATCAGGAGCAGGGCCACGAACGGGATGAAGCCGCGCATGACTGTTGCGATCGGTAGTTGCGACACGCTCTTCATTACGAAGAGATTCAGGCCTACCGGCGGCGTGAGTGCCGCCAGCTCCATGTTGACGACGACTACGATCGCGTAGTGAACGGGATGGATCCCGAGCGGACCAAGCAATGGAAGCACGATCGGCAGGGTGATCAGGATCGTCGAGATGATCTCGAGGAACATGCCGAGGACGAACATCACGAGATTCATGGCCAGAAGGAACTGCAGCGGCGTCACGCCGCTTTGCTGGAACCAGCTGACGAGCCGCTCGGCGACTCCGGACAGGACGATCCAGTGGCCCAGCAGAACGGCGACACCGACCAGGATCAGGATGGCGGAGGCCGCGATCACCGCATCGCCGACCCATGCGAGGATCCTGAGCCCGCGGCACGTGCCGTTGAGCACGCAGATCACGATGGCGACCAGGGCCGCCAGTGCAGAGGCTTCGCTCAGCGTCACGATGCCGGAGTAGATGCCTCCCAGCGCGACGATGGGCACGAGCATCGCCGGGATGACTTCGTATGTCAGGCGGAGCTTCTCCCGCAACGGCAGGCGCTTCGGAGGCACGATCAGCTGCATGCGCCGCGTCACGAAGAGTATCCAGACGATGAACAGTGCACCCTGGATGAGCCCGGGGATCAACCCGGCGACGAAGAGCTTGCGTACGGACACTTCGGCGATCAGGCTGAATACGATCAGTGCGAGACTTGGCGGCAGAAGGATGCCGAGCGTCGCCGACGCGCCCACGAGCCCGGCGCTGAAGCGGGCCGGGTAGCCACGTTGTGCGAGGGCGGGCAGCAGGATCGTGCCGAGAGCCAGCGCCGTCGCGGTGGATGATCCGGATACCGATGCGAACAGCGCTGCGGCAGCGACAGCGACTATTGCGACGCCGCCGCGAAAGCCGCCGATCCACGCCTCGGCGGCATTGACGAGGGCTGCGGCCATGCCCCCGCGTTGCATGAAGGTCGCGGCGGTCACGAAGAACGGGATCGCCGTCAGTGTGCTGGAGTTGAGCCGGTCGACGAGTATCTGCGCTATGCCGCCGAGGCCGTGTCCCTCGACGAACAACAATGACGTCGCGGTAACGCCGAGTGCCAGGAACACGGCCGTGCCGGTCGCAATCAGGCCAAGCAACAACGCGAGCATGGTGATCATTGCTGCCGGCGTTCCCGTGTGGCCGGGCCCGACATCGTGCGCGCCACCGTCAACAGGCGGACGGCGTAGCCGACCAGCATCAGAGCCATGCCGACTGGCATGGCGGCGTAGTAGAGCGCCAGTGGCAAGCCCAGCGTGCTTTCACTGCGCTCCCCGGTGGCGATCGAGAGAAGAACGATCCGCAGCCCCGCATAGCCCATCGCGAGCGTAAAGAGGATGCCGACGATCGCGTGGAACATCTCGAACGCGTGTTGCGCGCGCGGGCCAAGCCGCTCGACCAGAAATTCCGCGCGGATGTGGCCTCCGCGCCGTGCCAGGCTCCCGGCCGCCAGCCACAGCGCCCAGACACTCAGGTACACGACGACTTCCTCGCCCCAGTCGGGCGCGGCGGACGGATACAGATATCGCGCTGCCGTCGAATAGCCCGCCATGACGATTGCCAGCAACCCGAGCGCTCCGATGCCCAGCTGTTCGAACGGCATGGCGGGCGTCGTCTTCACGGCGTATCTGCCTCTTCCTGCGCGGCCGCCAGCAGGCTTCGGGCGAGTTCGACGACATCCGCCGGTAACCGCAACTGCTGCACGAGCCGCGGCTCGAACTGCAGCAGGCGCTCCCGTTCAGAGCGCGCTTCGGCTTCGGACAGAGAGCGAACCCGGATACCGTGATCGACGGCAATCTCCCGGGCTCTCAGCTGGCGCTGCGCCGCGAGCTCGCGTGCATCGAGCATCGTCTCCCGCCATGCCTTGATGAACCGCGCCTGCGTATCCGGGTCCAGCCTCTCCCAGAACTCGCGGCGCACGAGCGGCATGTACTGCATGAACATGCTGCGCTCGACGAGGCCGTGACGAATGCCGACCTCCCAGAGCGAGCCGCTCTGCAGCGTCTCGAAGGATGTGGCCACGGCATCGATGTTCCCCTGGGACAGCCCCAGCGGGACGTCGGACCAGGGGATCGCGACCGGGCTCGCGCCCTGAAGACGAAACATCCGCAAAGCGGCCGCGCCCCCCGGTACCCGCACCTTCAGCCCGGCGAGGTCCGCGGGACTGGCCAGCGGGCGGCGGGTGCTGAAGACATTGATGTATCCCAGATCGAGGTTCGGGGCGAGAACCTTGACCGCCAGCCGCGCTTCCACCCGGTCGGCTACTGCCGCACCGAGCGGGCCGTCGAGCACGTGATGCAATACCTCGCGGGCCCGGCCGTAGAACATGGGCAGCGACGTGACGTTCGCGGCGGGCTCGAATCGCGCGACATACAGCGCCGTGGGCAGCGCCAGATCGACGTCACCCCACATCAGCGCCTTGATGACGTCGCGATCGCTGTAGAGCTGCCCCGAATCAAAGAGCCTGACGTTGAAGCGACCGGGCAGCTCGGCATCCAGCCGCTCGGCAAAATTGCGGACGACGTGGGTCCGAAGATGGTTCGGACCCGTATCGAGACTGATGCGCAGCTCCCGGGCGCCCTCTCCGGGCGGCGTCGCCGCCATTGCGAATGCACCGGCGGCAGTCAGTACGAGACCGGCGGCGATGCTGCGCATGTCGATGACCCCGCGGCTGCAAGCCGTTCAGTATGCAGCGTCGTCGTAGGGTTCGTGGCCGCGAAGATAGACGAGAAACGTCCGCGTGAACTCGCAGAAGACCGTGCCGTGCTGGTTCGTCCCGCGTGTCTTTACCGTCACGAGCCCGTTGCCGGGCCGTGATTTCGACGGCCTCTTGTCCAGCACCTCGCTTTCGGAGTAGAGCGTGTCACCGCCGAACACCGGGCTCAGCATGCGGATATCGGTCATGCCGAGATTCGCGGCGACCCGCCCGAAGGTCTTGGTCGTCATCGCGATGACGATGCCCAGTGACAGCGTGGTCACGACGAGGGGCTTGCCGAACTCGGTTCGCGATGCGTAGATCTCGTCGAAGTGGATGGCGGCCTGGTTGAGCGTCTGCATGCAGTGCAACGCATTCTCCGACTGATAAACGGTGCGGCCGGGCCGGTGCTGGAAGACCATTCCCGGTTCGAGATCCTCGTAGTCGACGCCGTTGCGCTCGCGATAGACGTTGTCGCCGATCTTCACATGTGAATAGAAACTGTGCACTGGTACTGCCCCCGTCCATGTCGCGGCCGGGCCAGGCACGGCTCGCGAAGATGGGCTATTCTTATCCGGACATCCGGACACGTCAATCCCGTGCGGTGCCGCGGTATCCGGGCGCGCGCGCATCGCGGAAGGCCACAGCAGCATGCTGCCATTGCAGAACGTACGCATCGTTGCCGTCGAACAGTACGGCGCGGGGCCCATCGGTACGCTGTACCTCGCGAGCCTCGGGGCGGAGATCATCAAGATCGAGAATCCCCGGGACGGCGGCGATGTCTCGCGCAGCGTCGGCCCGCATTTCGTGGGCGGGGTGGAGCGTTCGGCGGCCAGCCTGTTCTTCCAGGGGCTCAATCACAACAAGAAGAGCCTGAGTCTGGATCTTTCCCGGGACGAAGGTCGCTCGGTGCTGCATCGACTCGTCGCCGGTGCGGATGCCCTGGCGTCCAATCTGCGCGGTGACGTGCCGGCCAGGCTCGGGATCACGTATCCGCAGCTTGCCGCGCACAACCCGCGGCTGGTCTGTGCGCACCTGACTGCCTATGGTCGGGAGGGGCCGCGGGCGGCGTGGCCGGGCTATGACTTCATGATGCAGGCCGAGGCGGGGTATTTCACGCTGACCGGCGAGCCGGACGGGCCGCCCACGCGTTGCGGCCTGTCGGTCGTGGACTTCATGACGGGCCTCGCCATGGCATTCGGCCTGACCGCGGCACTGGTGGACGCACGCCAGACGGGCATCGGCCGCGACATCGACGTGAGCCTGTTCGACGTCGCCTTGTTCAATCTCAACTACGTCGCCACGTGGTTCCTGAATGCGAACGTCGCGCCGCAACGGGCGCCGAGGTCGGCGCACCTGTCCCTGACTCCATGCCAGTTGTACCGTACCCGGGACGGTCACATCTACCTGATGTGCAACAAGGAGAAGTTCTGGGAGTCGCTGTGTGACGAGATCGGGCATCCCGAATGGAAGGAGGATCCGCGCTTCGCCAGCTATGCCGCCCGTCTCGAGAACCGGGAGCAACTGACCCGGTTGCTGGACGCCGTGCTGGCCGGCCACGCGACGGCCGACTGGCTGGCTCGCTTCAAGGGGAAGGTGCCGGCGGCTCCCGTGCTCGATGTCCCGCGGGCTCTGGAAAATCCGTTCGTTGCGGACAGCGACCGGATTCAGCGCGTGCCGCTGACCGGAGACTCGGCCATCAAGGTCCTGCGCTCTCCGATCCGCTGCGAAGATCCCCCACCGACGCCGACCGCGGCGCCCCGGCTCGGCGAGCATACCGACGACATTCTGCAGTCCTTGGGTTACGATTCGGCCGCCATTGCGGAGTTGCGACGAAAAGGGACGATCTGACAGGCCATGTGTGAGGCCGGCGGGCGAACCCGGGGTTTCGCAGGGCAGGTCCAGAACAAGGTCGGGCTCCAGCAAGAGGTACGCATTCAGCATGTTTCCGGTGGTCTGCCAATGACTCCGCCTGCCATCCGGCTTCGAGGTTCACAGCCGCTGTACATGATGGTGGCCGCGCGTCTGGCCGCGGGCATTGCCGAAGGGAAGTATCCCGTGGGCTCGCGGATGCCCTCCGAGGGCGCGCTGTGCGAGCAGTTCAACGCCAGTCGATTCACCATCCGGGAAGCGATCAAACGGCTGCAATCGCTGGGTCTCGTCGACACGCGGCAGGGCACGGGTACCGAAGTGCTGTCGCGGCAGCCTACCGGCGGGCGTTTCGTCTACTCGTTCGATTCGGTGCAGGACTTTCGCCACTCGGTAGGCCAGTCGAGGCTCATCAACATCACCGGCAAGAAGGTCATCGCCAACCAGGGCATGGCCGACCAGATGCGCTGCCCGGTTCGTACACCGCTGTTCCGCCTCGAGGCGACCCGCGTCCTGCTGACCCGTGCGGGTCGCGCGGGCAAGCCCGTTGCGCTGTCGACGGTGCTGCTGCCCGCCGCGTACGCCGGCATCCTCGATGAACTGCCGCATTACGACCAGACGATCAGCGATCTGCTCGAGCAGCGCTACGGCGTGCAGACCGCGTCCATCGAACAGATCATCGAGCCCTGCATGTTCAGCGCGAAGGATGCAGGCAAGCTCGGCGTCAAGCCGGGCAGCCTCGGCCTGCGGTTCCAGCGCACCTACCTCGATCCGGGTGGTGAGGTCTTCGAGTACGCCATCAGCCTGCAGGCCGGGAACGAGGCGCGGCTGTCGATGACGATCCGCGCGAACATCTCCCGTTAACGGGCTTGCGCTGCCTCCCACAGCCGAAGCTGCCTGCGGGCCGAGTTGACGACCGGCAGATCGATCATGCGGCCCCTGAACTGGCACGCGCCCGACCCGGCGGCCTCGAAAGCCGCGATCAGCTCACGCGCCTGCAGCGCCTGCCCTTCATCGGGCGCGAAAGCGGCATGCACGTCTGCGATCTGTTTTGGATGTACGCAGGTTTTTCCCGTATAGCCCAGTGCGGCTGACCGCCGTGTCTCGGATACCAGGCCTTCGCGGTCATCGAATTGCAGCCATGCGCCGTCGATCGCAGCCACTCGCGCCCTGCCTGCGGCCTGAACGAGCTGCAATCGCGCCAGCAGCAACGGCTCCCAGTCCATGGCCACGCCCATATCGGCCGCGAGGTCGGCTGTCCCGAGGCCGAGCAGTTCGACGCCCGCCGCCATCGCCAGGCTCTCCAGCCGCGACAGTCCTGCGAGCGTTTCGACGAATGGTGCGATCCCCGGCGCCGGGCGGGACTCACCCAATAGTCCGGATACCCAGACGACCTCTTCCGCCGATTCGACCTTGGGCAGAACGACCAGGTCGGGATATGCGCCCGACTGCGCCAGTTGCAGCAAGTCGCGGGTTCCGGTCTGCGTCTTCAATGCATTGATCCGCACCGCGATCTCGCACGCCGGGCGATTGTTCGCGAGAAATTCGAGTACGCAGGCTCGTGCCGCCGGTTTGTCCGGGCCGGGGACTCCGTCCTCCAGGTCGAGGCACACGATGTCAGCCCCGCTCGCGATCGCCTTGCCGAAGCGATCGGCCCGGTGGCCGGGAACGAAAAGCAGGCTGCGGCGCAGCCCCGTCTGTTGCGCGCGTGTCATCGGCGAAATTGTCCGGTTGTCCGTATCAGTCTGAGTATCGGCGGCTGAAACTCTCCCGGTCAACACGGCGTCGTGCCGCGGTCGATCGGCGGTTCGCGTCGGCCGTCCGGTGCGCACCGCTTGACTTCTCTGGATGTCCGGACAACACTAACCAGCGACGATACGGGGGACTCGGTCTGCAATCGTCATCGGGAGCAGGCGGGTACGAGACAACAGAAACGGCATCGACAGAGCGGCCCCGCCACCGCGCATTGCGTCGAGGTTGCGAGCCGGCCGGTTGATGTTCGGGAGGTCAAGATGAGCGGACAGATGAAGTGCCTGATGTTGCTGATGGCCGGGATCTTCACGCTGCCTTTGCACTCCGGCGCGCGCGCTGCCGAGGTCGGACTCGAAGAGGTGATGGTGACGGCGACGAGGCGCGAGGAGCGCCTGCAGGACGTGCCGGTGGCCGTCTCCGCAGTGACCGGGGATACCCTGAGCAGTATCGGTGCAAAGGAGCTCGCGGATTACTTCCTGTTCGTGCCGAGCGTCAATCTCGCCAACAACCAGGTCGGCGAGCGCGGTGGGCAGAACATCGTCATTCGCGGCATCAGCAATTCCCGGACCGTGCTCACGACCGATGCCTCGATGCTGTCGGCCACCACGGGGTTCTATCTGAACGACATTCCGATCACGCCCGTGGATACGCAGTTGTTCGACGTCGATCGCGTCGAGATCCTGAGGGGCCCGCAGGGCACGTTGTACGGGGCCGGTTCACTGGGCGGCGCGATCAAGATGTATCACAAGCGCTCGAACCTCCACGACTTCGAAGCTGCCGTGCAGGGAACGGTCAACACGGTCGAGCGCGGCGGTCCCGGTGGAGACGTGAGCGGCATGATCAACGTGCCGATCCTGGAGGGCGTGCTCGGCGCGCGGATGGTGGCGAGCTATCGGACCCGGGATGGATTCATCGATTCGGTCAGGATTCCGCTGAGCAATCCCGTGGCCAATACGACCTATCCATTCAATTCCGACGTGGACGTGCGCCCGAGTTCGAATTCGGGCCGCGTCTGGGAGAATGCCAATTCCGCCACGTCCAGGGGAGCGCGGGTAGCCCTGCTTTACACGCCGACCGATCGATTGTCGGTCGAAGCCGCCATGCTCTGGCAGGAGACACAGTCGGATGATCTGACCCTGTACAACCTGCACTACCAGAGGCCGATGCAGGAGAAGTTCATGCTGGAGCCGACATCCAGCGAAGTGACGCTGACGTCGCTCGACGTTTCCTACGATTTCGGACCCGCCGTCCTGACGTCGCTGACCGGCCTCTACACTCGCGACTACGACGAGGTCGTCGACTACACCTTCGTCACGCAGGGAACCCGCGCGCCCGGCTACACGTACGTTCCGGCCGCGTCGACCCTGCAGACCATGGCCGAGTGGAATACGGTGACCCAGGAGGTCCGGCTGCAGTCCAACCATCGCGACAGCAGCAATGCGTTCCTTCGCCGGCTCGATTGGGTCGTGGGGGCCTTCTGGATGCAGGAAGACCGGGACAACTGGCAGATCGCCGACGCTCCGGGCTGGGGCGTTGCCGCGCCGGCCAACCCGCTGCCGCTGGCGAATGACGTCCTGTCGGCATCAGACAATGCAGTCAAAGACTCGAGCAAGGCGCTGTTCGTCGATGCCACGTTCGACGTGACCGGGAAACTGGCAGTGGGTGCCGGCATCCGGTTCTTCAAGCTGAGTACCGAGCTCCATGGCGAGGCGGCGACTCCCACGACGCCGACCATCACGGATCGCCAGCACGAGGAGGATGGACACACGCCGAGGTTCTTCGCCAGGTACTCGGCGACGGATGACCTGATGTTATACGGCTCCTACAGCGAAGGTTTCAGGATTGGCGGCTCGACCCCGCCGATCAACTTCCAGACGGCTCCACAGTGCCTGCCTGTCGTCGAGGAGAATGGTCTGATGCCCTACGCGGGGGGATCCTTCTACTCTGATTCGGTGGAGACTACCGAACTGGGCGTGAAATCCGAGTTTCTGCGTGGTCGCATCAGGGCAAACGTCGCTGCTTATCATACCGACTGGTCGGATCTGCAGCAGCAGATCAGGTTGACCGGCTTCCCCGGCAGTCTTTGCACACAGGTGCTGACGGCGAACGTTGGCGCGGCGGAAGTGGATGGCGCGGAGCTCGAATTCTCCACGAGGGCGACGGATCGTCTCGGGCTTTCCGCCACCGTGGCCTACACGGACGCGAGGATCGTCGACCCCGGCCCGGGATCTGCGTTGGCCAAGGTCGGCGACCGCTTCCCGAACGTGCCCGAATGGACCGCCAGCCTGATGGCGGACTACTCGGTTCCCAGCCAGGCGTTTGGCGGCAGCACCTTCTTTGTCCATGCGGATGCCCGCTACATCAGCGAAACCTCCCCACAGATCGGCAGGCCGGCCAATCCGCAGTTGATGCTGCCCGAGTACACGCTGGTCGGACTCAGAGGGGGCTTCACGTTCGGTGACAAGCCGACGACCGTTACCCTGTTCATCGACAACCTCTTCGACGACGACGCATTCGTCAACGCCCGCGGCAGGGTGGGTGTTCCCACCGATGTATGGGTGACGCCATCCATGCCTCGCACCATCGGGCTTACCGTCCGCAAGGACTTCTGAATTCCGGCCGGGGAGCAGATCACATGAAGGCAGCGTGGGTGACAGACCGGGCGCGGCTCGTCAGCGGGATTCCGGCCGTAGACGTTGCGCGCAGCATCGCATTGCGGCTTCAGGCGGCGATCGTGATCGTTGCGGGAATCGTCGGCGTCACGCCGGTCGCGGCTCAAACCTCTGCGGCATCGCAGGGGCCGGCCGCCGCCTGTGACGCCCTGAGAAACGTGGAATTCGAAGGTATCCAGGATGCGGTGACCCAGATCACGGCGACTCGAGTCGTGGGTGCCGAGGGTGAAGTGCCCGCACACTGCCGCGTCGAGGGATACGTGGCGCCAAACGTCGGGTTCGTTCTGCGCCTCCCGGGCAAGGCTGACTGGAATGGAAAGTTCAGTCACATGGCTCCCGGTGGATATGGTGGATCCACGGAAGTCATGGCTCCATGGTGTGATGTCGCGCTGAGTCGCGGGTATGCGTGCATCACGCAGAACACCGGGCATTGGGGAGTGTCGAGCGAATCCGTTTGGGCCTACAACAATCTGCAAGCGGAATTCGACTACGGCATCCGCGCGGCGAACGTGGCGACGATCGCCGGCAAGGCGATTACGGAGTACTTCTACGGGACGGCACCCGAGCGCTCCTACTTCATGGGGTGTTCCGGCGGCGGCAAGCAGGCGCTCGTTCAGGCGCAGCGCTATCCCTGGAACTTCGATGGCATCGTTGCCGTAGAACCTTCCAACCCGACGATCACGGGTGTGGTGCAACTCTGGAATGCCCTGGCGACCCACGATTCAGAGGGCAAGCCGCTCTTCACGACGGCAGATCTGCAGGTACTGCACGCTGGTGCAGTCAGGCAATGCGATGCACGCGACGGTTTGGCGGACGGCATCATAGGTGATGCGCGGGGGTGCCGGTTCGATCCGGCGGTGCTGGCCTGCAAGGCCGGTCAGACATCGGGGTGCCTGTCGAACGTCCAGATCGAGGCAGCCAGGAAAGTCTACGGCGGTCCCGTGACCTCGACCGGCAGAAAGATCTATTTCCCTACCTCTTTGGGAGGCGAAATGGGTAGCTACTTTACCGGCGGCCCGACCGGCATCGATTACAAGACGCAGTACTGGCGGTACATGGGGTTCACTCCGGACCCGGGTCCGAATTGGATGCCCAGGGACTTCAATTTCGACGTCGACTGGAAGCGATCCATGATGAAGGACGCCGTACTGGTCGCGAGCGACAATCCGGATCTGCGCAAACTGCGCACCGAGGGTCACAAGCTGATGATCATCCAGGGCGAGGAAGACTCGGGATTGCCCGGACCGCTGGTCACGATGGACTACTACGAAATGGTCGAGAAGATCCTGGGAGGACGTGTCGAGGCCCAGAAATCAGCGCGCCTCTTCGTGATTCCGGGACGCTCTCACTGTGTCGGCGGCGTCGGTGCAGCGGCCGTAGACATGTTGGGCACCATTGAATCCTGGGTCGAGCAGGGTCAGGCCCCGGACATGATCATCGGTGCACACATGGAAGGCACCCTCGGCAATCCCGCCAAGGGGTTGTCGAGCGATTTCATCAGGCTGCCGAAGGATCTGTCCTCGGCGAAGTTCACGCGGCCTCACTACCCGTATCCGCTGCGGGCGCGATACAAGGGCGAGGGCGACCCGAACGACTATCGCAGCTTCGAAGCCGTCGATCCGGACTCGAAGTAGTCCCGCTGAATTTCGGTCGAGGAGTAGGTCACATGAAGGCAGCGATCATCGCCGTTGCGGGATGCTTCGGTATCACGCCAGTCCTGGCTCAAACTGCGGCGTCGCAGGCGCAAATCACTGCCTGTGATGCCCTGAGAAAGGTGGATTTCGGATCCATCCAGGACGCGGCGACCCAGATCACGGCAACTCGAATGGTGGCGGCCGCTGGTGAGGTCCCTGCTCACTGCCGCGTCGAGGGTTACGTGGCGCCGAATGTCGGGTTCATCCTGCGCCTGCCTGGAAAATCCGACTGGAACGGCAAATTCAGCCACATGGCGCCGGGCGGCTACGGAGGGTCGCTGGAGGTCATGGCGCCGTGGTGTGACGATGCCCTGCGCCGTGGCTATGCGTGCATCACGCAGAACACGGGGCATTGGGGGGCGACCTACGATGCCGTCTGGGCCTACAACAATCTGCAGGCCGAGTTCGACTACGGCATTCGCGCCGCGAACGTCGCAACGTTGGCCGGCAAGGCGATCACGGAGCAGTTCTATTCAGCAGCGCCAAGATACTCCTATTTCATGGGATGTTCGGGTGGTGGCAAGCAGGCGCTCGTTCAGGCGCAGCGCTATCCGTGGAACTACGACGGCATCGTTGCCGTGGAACCGTCCAATCCCACGATTACCGGGGTCGTGCAGCTGTGGAATGCGCTGGCGACGCACGACGCCGAAGGCAAGCCGCTCTTCTCGCCCGCGGATCTGCAGGTGCTGCACGATGGAGCCGTCAGGAAATGTGATGGACGGGATGGACTGGAGGACGGTGTGATCGGTGACCCGCTGGGCTGTCGGTTCGATCCTGCCGTACTGGCCTGCAAAGCCGGTCAGACATCGGGATGCCTGTCCGGGATTCAGGTCGAGGCGGCGAGGAAGGTCTACGGCGGCCCCGTGACGTCGACCGGTCGAAGCCTCTATTTCCCGACGTCGCTGGGCGGGGAAAAGGGCAGCTACTTCACCGGCGGCGAGACCGGCATCAACTACAAGACGCAGTACTGGCAATACATGGGGTTCACACCGGATCCGGGCCCGAACTGGAAGCCCACGGACTTCAATTTCGACGTGGACTGGAAGCGCTCCTACATGATGGATGCCGTGCTCGTCGCGAGCGACAACCCGGATCTGCGCAAGCTGCGTGCCGAGGGTCACAAGCTGATGATCATCCAGGGCCTCGAGGATTCGGGGCTGCCGGGACCGCGCGTCACGACGGACTACTATGAGATGGTCGAAAAGATACTGGGCGGGCGCGCTGAAACCCAGAAATCGGTGCGGGTCTTCATGATCCCCGGACGCTCGCATTGTCGAGGCGGCGTCGGCGCGGCGGCCGTGGACATGCTGGGCAACATCGAAGCCTGGGTCGAACAGGGTCGCGCACCGGACATGATCATCGGTGCGCATGCTGAAGGCAACGACGTCGCCGATTTCATCAGGTTGCCGAAGGATCTGTCCTCTGCGAAGTTCACGCGGCCTCATTACCCGTATCCGCTGCGGGCGCGATACAAGGGCAAGGGTGACCCGAACGACTATCGCAGCTTCGAAGCCGTGGGACCCGACTCGAAGTAGCGCTGCTGCGGGTGGTGGGAGCCGGTACGACGTCTGTCGCCCATCCGCAGGGCCGCGGGGTCTGAGCGCAGCGGTCATGTCTCGCGATGTCTACAGCGGAGACGATGCACTGATCGGGCTCACCGGTGAGCCCGACAGTACTCTGACCGCAGAGTTCTTCATCGAAGCCGATGGTGACGTCGATGTGATCTGCCGGGTGGCGAGTGTGCTTCGGCTCGCCAATCGGGCCGTGACGCGGGGGAGTCTCATCAGTGACCAGGGTGGGGGCGTCACCATTCGTGTCGAGATGGGCGGGCTCTCGCTCACTACGGTGGAGAACCTGCTGCGCAAGCTTTCTCAGTTGACCTGCGTGCTCGAGTCGCAGGCTCGCGTAACGGGCTCCGGGGCCCCTGCATCCTCCCGCATTCTGCGAGTGACGGACGAGGGGATAACCTTCCATGACTGCCAGGAGGCTCCGCAATCCGGGTGTCGAGAAGACGGGATACAGCAAGGGCGCCATTTCAGGTGAATACGCCGCATTTGGCGGCTGTCGCCCGGCTCCGCTGGCGATACCCTCGGGATCGAGGTGGCCGTCCGCGTGGATTATCTGTACTCGCTGTATGATGCGCTCGTGAGCATCGATGTCCCGTCCGACAAGGCGCGGGCGGTCGTCGATGCAATGGAGCGGGACATGGGCACGACCCTGGCGACCAAGACCGACTTGCTGCTGCTCGAGCAGAAGCTGGATGCCCGGTGCGGCGCCATCGAGCAGCGGCTCGAGACGTTCCGCGACGCGCTGCAGAAGGAAATCGGTGCGACGCGGGACACGCTGCAGAGAGACCATGAGTCGTTTCGCGGCTCGATGCAGAAGGACATGGAGCTCCTGCGCAGCGCCATGACCGTGCGCCTGGGATCGATGCTGGTGGTCGGGTTCACCCTGCTGTTCGCCGCACTGAAGCTGACCTGACCCGCCGCGCGGTGGCACAATCGCGCCCTCATCGCGACGACCGGGGGTGTTTCGTGATCCGCCTGACCGCAGTCCTTCTCGTTTGCGCGGCGTTCACCGCCGGCGCCGAAGAATATCCCCATGGCCAGCTGTCGCGCGACGTCGTGCCGCAGCGCTATGCGCTTGCGCTGGACATCGACCCGCGCAGGACGACGTTCAGTGGCACGGCCGACATCGACGTCGTGATCGGCCAGCCGACGCAACGCATCTGGCTGCACGGCCGCGGGCTGCGCGTGTCGGCGGCGACGTTGAGCGCAGGCGACGCCACCCTGCCGCTCACGTACACCGAGGTCGATACGGTGAACGGCGTCGCGCGGCTCGACTCGGCCACGCGGATCGCCGCGGGCCCGGCGACGCTGCACCTGGCTTACGAGGCCGACTTCGGCCGGGGCATGTCGGGCATCGGGCGCCTGCTCGCCGGCGACGAGGCTTATGTCTTCACGCAGATGGAGCCGATCGATGCGCGCGCGGCCTTCCCCGGCTTCGACGATCCGCAGTTCAAGACGCCGTTCGAGGTGACCGTCGTCGCGCCCGAGGGCGACTTCGTCGTCTCGAATGCACGACTCGTGTCGCGGGGACCGGCCGGCAAGGGTCTCGTGCGCCATCGCTTCGCACCCACACTGCCGCTGCCGACCTACCTCGTCGCGTTCGCGGTCGGGCCGCTCGCTGTCGCCGAGGGCCAGCCAATCGCCGCGCACGAGCTCGAGCGGCCGCCGATCCCGCAGCGCGGCATCGCGACGCGCGGCCAGGGCTCGAAGCTCACCTATGTGCTCGAACACACGCCGGCGATCGTCACTGCGCTGGAGGATTATTTCGGGATCGCGTACCCGTACCCGAAGCTCGACCAGATCGCCTCGCCCGACATGCCTGGTGCGATGGAGAATGCCGGCGCGGTGATCTATGGTGACAGTCTGTTGCTGCTCGGCGCCGATGCGCCGCCCGCGCAGCTGCGCGGGTTCTACGAGGTCGCCGCGCACGAGCTCGCCCACCAGTGGTTCGGCGACCTCGTCACGCCGCGCTGGTGGGACGACATCTGGCTGAACGAGGCGTTCGCGTCATGGATGGGCGCGAAGATCGCGCACCAGCTGCGGCCCGACCTCTCGCCGGCGACGACGATCACCGACGATGCGCTGCTGGCGATGGTGACCGATTCGCAGCAGGCCGGGCGCCCGATCCGCCAGCCGATCAGCGACAACTCGCAGATCACGACCGCGTTCGACGACATCACCTACAAGAAGGGCGGTGGCGTGCTGTCGATGATCGAGTCCTACATCGGCCCGGAGAAATTCCGCGACGGCGTGCGGCTGCATCTCGGGCGCCACCTGCACGGCAGCGCGACGGCCGACGACTTCTTCGCGGCGATGGCCGAAGCGGCGAAGGATCCGGCGATCATCGACGCGTTCCGCTCGTTCGTCGAGCAGCCGGGCCTGCCGCTGGTCACGGTCGAGCGGCATGCGAACGCTCTCTCGCTGGCCCAGTCGCGCTACGCGCCGACCGGCTCGACGATCGCTCAGGGGCAGCTGTGGAAGATCCCGCTGTGCGTGAACTTCTACGGCGAGCGCGCCACCGCGAAGCGCTGCACGCTGATGCGCGGCAGGCACGCGACGATGGGCCTGCCGCAGGGCATCGGCGCGATCGATGCGGTGATGCCGAACGCGGGCGGGGCGGGCTATTACCGCTTCGCGCTCGACGAGGCGTCCGCGGCCGCGCTGCTGGCGCGCGGCACGTCGCTGCCCGACAGCGAGGCGCTGGTGCTTGCCGACAGCATCAAGGGTGGCTTCGCATCGGGTAACGTGATCCTCGACACGCTGCTCGACGCGATGGCGTCCCTCGCGTCGCATCCGAGCCGGCAGGTGTCCACGTCGCTCGGCCTCGAGGCCCATGACATCGCCAATCGCATGCTCGACGATGCGCAGCGCCAGGTGCTCGAGCGCCGTATCGGTGCCGCTTACGGCCCGCAGCTCGCGAAGCTCGGCGTCGTGCTGGACGCCGCCGGCAACGCCGGCGACAGCGCCGAGACGCGCCTGCTGCGCCGCGCACTGCTGTTCCTCGTCGGCGTCGCTGGACGCGATGCCGACGTCCGGGCACAACTGGCAGCCGCGGCGGCGAAGTCGCTGCAGGACCCGGCATGGCTCGACAGCGGCCTGCGCGATCGCGTGTGGACCGTCGGCGTGCAGGAGAAGGTGCCGGGTGTCGTCGACGCGCTGGTGAAAGCGCTCACCGGCGACGATTCGCTCGCCCGCGAGCAGGCGGCCTTCGCGCTCGGACTCGCGGACGATGCCGACGTCGCGGAACGCCTGCGCAGCGAGGTCATCCTGGATACGCGCGTGCCGGCATCGCAGGCGATGACGATACTCGCATTCCAGCTCGCACAGCCGGTCACGCGCGCGGCCGCCTGGCAATGGATGCAGCAGAGCGCGGGCCCGCTGGGCGAGCGCTTGCCGCAGTTCGCGCGACAGTTCCTGCTGCAGTTGCCCGCGCAGGCGTTCTGCGACCGGCAGTCCGCGGCCGATGTGAAGGCGTTTGCCGAGCGGAAGGTGAAAGAGTACGGGCAGGGCGAGTTGGTCGCGGCGCGCGCGGTCGAATCGATCGAGCTGTGCGCGGCGTCGAAAGCGCAGCACACCGCCGAGTTCGTCGCATTGACCGCAGATTAGCCGATCACCTGCGTGCCGGTGAGTTCGCCGACCGCGCGATGCGCCTCGTCGATCGCCGCGTGCGCGTAGGCCGCCCAGGCCGAGTCGGAGTTCGCGAAGCCGATCGCGCTGTGGCGTGCGCGGGCGGTTTCGTTCGGCGGCGGGCCTTTGCGCGCCGGATCGAACAACGGGTTGTCGCCGCCCGAATAGCCGTGGCCCCAGCGATTCACCGTGATGGCCGCGATATCGCGCTCGGCATCGAAGCCGGCCGGGCCGACGATACGTGTCAGCTCGTCGCGCGCCTCGGCCTCGAAGCGCTCGAACGGCGCCGCGAGCAGCTGGCCGCGTGCGGCGCGCAGCGCCTCGCGCGGATCGAGCCCCGGCGCCAGCGGCACGGTCGGCACGTGCACCAGGTGCAGGACCATCGGCTCGTCGGGTGAGCGCGGGAAGCGGTAGCCGCCGAGACTCACCGGATAGTCGAGCTTGATGCGTGAATAGAAGCCGATCGCATTGGTCACTTCGTGCACGCCGCGCGCGACCCAGGGCCGCCAGTTGCGCACGGCGACCTTCACGTAGACGAGCGGCGCCTTGACGTTGAGCGCGAGCGCCTCGCGCTGCGCGGATGGCAGTTCGGGCAGGACATAAGGGGCCATCGAGTGGTAGGCCGCGAAGATCGCATGGCGCGAGCGCGCAGCGCGAAGCTTGCCGTCCTGTATATGGAAGGTCTCGACGCCATCTCCTGTATTGCGCATCGCGACCGCCGTCGCACGCAGCCGCAGGCGTATCCATGCGCCATCGGCGTCGAGGCGTGAGTAATCGAACGGCGCGAGCACGACATCCTCCATGTCGCGCCCTGGTGCGACACCGCGAATCAGCGAGCGCACGAGCAATCGCGCAATCGATGCGTTGCCGTCGGGGAAGTGATGGATGTAGGGATCGTTCATCCCGGCGTTGTCGGTGCCGTCGCCGAGCCCGAGACCCGCAAAGCCCGGATAGCCGCACTCCCGCGCCCACGACGCCGGTACCGCGTCGATGCCCGCCGCGAAAAAGTCGTGCGAGCGGTCCTGGAAGGTATCGGCAACGGCGACTTCGTAGCCGAGGATCTGCGTGATCCAGGCGCGATAACTCGTGCGCTCGAGCAGTGCGTGCTTCTGTGCGCTCGAGCGGCCCGCGAGCGGATCGCGCGTCGAGGTGTAGAGCTCGAGCAGCTGGCGCTTCGCGGTATCCGATACCGGAAAGTCGGCGATGAATGCGGCCACCGGCCGCGCGTTCAGGCGGTCGGGCGCAATATCGTCGGCGACCATGCGCAGCGGATCGCCGGTGACGAGGCGATCGACGCCGAAGCTCTCGCGCTTGAAGAGCAACCCGCGCGACAGGCCGAGCCCCGGATAGAGCCCGCGGTCGAAGGCGGTTTCGAAACGGTCGATGTCGACGCCGAGCGCACCCAGCAGGCCGAGCGCCTCGCGGCTGTACAGCGAGTGCGGCGATTGCAGCGACTCGCTGCCGCCGTAGGACAGCAGCGTGCGGCCGCCCACGGCGAACTCGTTGCGCTGCGCATGGCCGCCGAAGTCGTCGTTTGCCTCGAGCAGCAGGATGCGCGCATTGGGTTTCTCGCGCCGGTAGAACCATGCTGCCGCAAGACCGCTGATGCCGGCGCCGACGACGACCAGATCGAAGCGTTCATCGGGCACGACGCCGTCGAGCGCCGGGTGCTCGCCGTCGCGCAACGCGTGCGCGACGCTGAAGCTGTCGGCCGCGGAGCCACGAAATCCGCCGGCCGCGGGCGGGTAGAGTGCGCGGGCGGCCGGCGACGCGCACAGCAGATCGACCGGTGCGAATCCGGCCGCGATCGCGACCGCGGCGCCGTTCAGGAAATCGCGCCGGCTGACGTCCTGTCGCATGCGATCCATTGTAGTGCAGGGCCTGCATGCGCGGCGCGGATGCTGCGTCGCCCGCGGTCGGTGATAGCATGCATCGCAAACGAGCCCCGGTTACGGGGCCAGGGGGAAAGATGGCACGCACGATCTGTCGCGGCGGCGCGTTCGCGCTGGTCGCACTCTGGTTCACGGTCATGGCGGTGGCGCAGGACGACGAGGCGGCGTCCGTTTCAGCGGCGCAGCAGCGCACCGCTGCAGCATTCGCGGCCGCGCGCGAAGTGGCGGTGCACGGTCCGGCACAGCTGCCGTGGGTGAACGAGGCCACGATGTCGCTGCCCGAGGGCTTCATCTACGTGCCGCGCCCGCAGGCCGACCAGCTGATGGATGCGTTCGGGAACAGCTACGACGAGCGTTTCATCGGCCTGGTCTTTCCGGCGGGCGATGCCGGCTGGCTGGTCGTCGCCGAATACGAGCACTCCGGCCACATCGCCGACGATGAGGCGCGCGACTGGGATACCGACGAGCTGTTGTCGCAGCTGAAAGCCGGAACCAAGGAGGGCAACGAGCGACGCCGCGAACTGGGCGTCGGTGAACTCGAAGTGCTGGGCTGGGCGGAAGAGCCGAGCTACGATCCCGCGACCCACCGCCTGATCTGGTCGCTCGCGGCGCGCGACACCGCGAGCGCGCCGGGCGAGCCGCAGACGATCAACTACAACACCTATGTGCTCGGCCGCGAAGGCTATGTCACGCTGAACCTCGTGACCGACAGCGAGGCGATCGCGACCGACCGGGCCGCTGCGCACACGCTGCTCGCGGGGCTCGCGTTCGACCCCGGCCGTACGTATGCCGACTTCGACGCATCGACCGACAAGGTCGCGGCCTACGGCCTCGCGGCGCTCGTGGCCGGCGTGGCGGCCAAGAAGCTCGGCCTGCTGGCCGCGGCCGCGGCGTTCCTCGTCAAGTTCGGCAAGCTGATCGCCGTGGCCGTGCTCGGTGGCGGCGCGGCGCTGTGGAAGAAGCTGCGCGGCAAGCCTGCGTAGGCGGTCGCGGCGGCATGCCGTAGCATCGATGCCATGTCGCGCCGCCCGCAGCACAGGAGCCTGATCGAGCGTCTCTTCGACGGCGTGAGCCGCCTGCCGTGGTGGCTCAACGTACTGCTCGCGGTGGCGGCGTGGCTCGCGCTGGGGCGGGTGAGCGGACCCGAAGTACTGCACACGCTGGCGAAGTTCGCCCGGATCATCTTGCCGATGCTGTTTCTCGCTGGTGCCGGGATCGGACTGCTGAGGCTGCGCTCGCGGTGACTGCGCTGACGGTGGACCGCACCATCGGAAAACCCTGATCGAGTGAGGTTCCCGGACCGGGACATACTCGATGCCGGCCAGTCCGGCCTGCAGCGGTTTCAACGAAAGGTGCGCCGTCCCATGATCGATCTGTATACGACTCCGACCGCGAACGGTCTCAAGGCCTCGATCATGCTCGAGGAGGCCGGCCTCGAGTATCGCGTCCACAGAGTCGACCTCAGGAAGGGCCAGCATCTCGCGCCGGACTATCTCGCGATCAATCCAGTGGGGCGCGTCCCGGCGATCGTCGATCACGATACGGCCAGCGGCGCGCCGCTGACGGTGTACGGCACGGCGGCGATCCTGCTCTATCTCGCCGAGAAGTCGGGCCGGCTGATGCCAGCCGATATCGAGGCGCGGGCCCGTGTCTTCCAGTGGCTCGGGATCATCCAGGCCGACATCGGCGCGGCCTACAGCAGCCAGTTCCTGTTCAAGGCACTGGCGCCCGAGCCGCTGCCCTGGGCGATCGAACACTACGACGCGCTGTGTCTGCGCCTGGTCGCGCCGCTCGAACAGCAGCTCGGCAGGACCCGCTACGTCGCCGGCGACGAGTACACGATCGCCGACGTGCTCGGCTATCCGCTGGCGACCGTGTCGATGCAACGCCATCCGGGCAATCTCGACGCGTATCCGAACATGCGGCGCTGGGTCGCCGAAGTCGGTGCGCGGCCGGCGGTGCAGAAGGGCATGACGGTCGGTACCTGATCGATCCCGCCGCGATGAGCGCTGCCGTCCGTGGGAGAGGGCGGCCGATAGGCGTCGTCCGGAAAATCATATAACATCCGTTATAACAACGGAGGCGCTGCCATGAAGCTGAAAATCACCACGGTCGGCAATTCGGCCGGCGTGATCCTGCCGAAGGAGCTGCTCGCGCGGCTGCGCGTCGGGAAGGGCGATGCGCTCTACGCGATCGAGGTACCGGACGGCGTCAAGCTCACGCCCTTCGATCCGCAATTCGCCGCGCAGATGGAAGTGGCGGAGCAGGTGATGCGCGACCGCCGCGAGCTGCTGCGCAAGCTCTCGGAGTAGCGGCCATGATCACCTGGATCGACAAACGACTGGCGCTCGCGATTCACGAACGCCAGATCGCCGAACACGGCGGGGAGGCTGGTGTACGGGACGAGACGCTACTCGAGTCTGCACTCGCGCGGCCGCGGCAGTTGTATGCTTATGGCATTCCACCGCCCGATCTCGCCGATCTGGCCGCGAGCCTGGCGTATGGCATCGCGCGCAATCACGCGTTCGTCGATGGCAACAAGCGCACGGCAGCGGTCACGTGCGAAGCCTTTCTTCGACTCAACGGTGTGACGCTCGAAGCGACCGACACCGAGCTGTACCCCGTATATCTGGCGCTCGCTACAGGGGAGCGGTCGGAGCAGGACTTCGCCGCCTGGCTGCGCGCGCATCTGCATGGGCCACCGCGAAGCGAAGTCCATGAGCCGCCGGTGCGCTATCCAGTCAGGCGGCGTGCCACGCGCGTACGATAGACGCAGCATGACTGCGACGTGCAAATCCGCCGTTTTGCGACAGTTTATCCACTGTATCAGGATCAAGCAGACGCGCAGGCTCCGGGTTTGACAGTGGATCGGAGGGGCGTATCGTGCAACTGATGGTCGCGGAAACTGCAAAACAACGTGCACGCGCGCTCCTCGATGCCATGCCAGATACGGCGAAGTGGCGCGATATCCTTTACGCGCTCGAGCTTGCGGCGGACATCGAGCATGGAATTCGGGACGCCGAAGCCGGGCGCGTGGTCGACTCTCCGGCGCTGAGCAAGGAATTCGGACTCGAGCGCTGAGGCGATGCTGCGATGCGTGTCGTCTGGTCCGATCGCGCGACTGCGATGGTTTCCCGTTTGATCGCCGCCGCCGACCGAATCGGCGCCGCGCCATACATTGGGCGCGCCCTGACATCCTGGGCCGACCGGGAGATCCGCGAGTTACTCGAGCGGCCCTTTCGCATCGTCTATGCGGTCGAGGCGGAGCGAATCGTCATTCTGACCGTCAAGCACTATCGCCAGCGGCTCGTCGATCGGCCGGGTGACTGGGAGTGACGCCGTGCCCTCAGCGCGGAAAGGTGAGATCACACCTCCAGCTGATACGTGACGTTCGTCCCGTCGACCACGATCACGCCGCGCCGCCGCAGCTCGTCGACCAGCGACTGCACCTCGCGCTCGCCGCCCTCCTTCGCGAACCGCGCCTTCAACGTGCTGGCCAATGTCCGCAGCTTGCGCGGCCGCGACGCCTTGAGGTTGCGCAGGTGCGTGATCACGGGCGCGAGCCGGTCGGCCGGCGGCGTCGCGGGCTTCGTGGCGGCCCCCGGTGCCGATGGGGCCGCTTTCACGGCTGGTACGTCGTCGAGCGACGTCAGGCGCCGGCAATGGAGGCCCTGGGCGTTCAGGTGCTTCAGCAGGATGTCGTAGTCACGGTCCTTCGACAGGATGTAGATTTGCGCATCCGGCTGTTTCGCGAACAGGCGCCCGATGTAGCAGGCGATGTGCAGGTCGAGCGCGTTGCGGCCGGTACCGGCGATCTGCACGTACTCGGCGCGCTCGCCGAGGATCTGCACGGTCTGCGCGAGATCGAACGGCACTTTCGACTGCTGGCTGCCGACGAAGATCTTGAGACGCACCGGCCGGCCCTGCAGCTGCCGCAGGTTCTTCGGCTGGACGTTCTCGAAGTCGATCAGGATGTAGGTTTCGGCCATGACGACGACGTTAGCAGAAATGGCGCAGGCGGGTGGCTGTCGCTGCGGGCGTGTCCGCTATCGTGTCGCGGGCCCCGCGCGTGAGTGCTTCTTCTGTCATTGCACGAGCTGTCGCCGCTCCGCAGGCGCATCCCCGGTTCCATGGGTGACCTTCGGGGCGGCCGGCTTCGGGCTCGTTGACGGCGAGCCGGCCGAATACGCGTCTTCGCGACAGGTGCTGCGCAGCTTCTGCCGTCATTGCGGCACGGCGCTCACGTACCGCCACTCGGCATTCCCGGACGAGATCGATGTGATGACGCTGTCGCTCGACGAGCCGGCGCCGTTCGCGCCACGCCATCACCTGTGGGTCGGCGAGCGGCTGCCATGGATCGTGATCGGTGACGATTTGCCGCGCTACGCGGCTGACAGGGAATAGCGGATGCAGGCGATCCGGCTGGTCGCCGCGACTGCCTGCGCGGTCAGCCGTTCAACGCCGCAGCAGCCAGAGAATCAGCGACACGACCGCGCTCACGATCAGCATCGTCATGACCGGGAAGAAGAACCGGAACCCCGGCCGGTCGATCACGATGTCACCCGGCAGTCGAAAGAGCGGCAACAGCTTCAGCTGTGACCAGAAGAGGCCGGCGAGGACGATCAGCGCTCCGATCGCGATGAGTGCGCGGTTCATGGGCAGGGAATATACCCAGTAGTTCAGGAATCCGGGCACTTGCCCCTGAAACGGCGCTGCACGGATGTTCGCTGTGGGTTCCATGCTCGAGGAAATGGCTGCTCGTATGGATTCCCTGTACTCGCTGTATGATGCGCTGGTGAGCATCAACGTCCCGTCCGACAAGGCGAGGGCGGTGGTGGATGCCATGGAGCGCGACATGACGACGTCGATCGCTACGAAAGCCGACATGCAGATGCTGCAGCGCGAAATCGAAATCCTTCGACGTGACGTGGCGAAGGACATGGAGCTCTTGCGCAGCTCGATCACGATCCGCCTCGGATCGATGTTGATGGTCGCCGTCAGCATCCTCTTCGCCGCCCTCAAGCTGACCTGAGTCGTCGTTCCTTGCCCGTTGCGCGGGGCTCCTGACTCCGCAGCTCCGTCAGCGCACGAGCTTGATCTGCATCTCGTGTCGCCGGTAATCGAGGATCAGCGTGTCGAGCACGCCGAGCACATCCATGCCGAGCATGATCGCGGGCTCGTCGGTGAGCCGCCAGTACTTGAAGATGTAGAGATCGATGAACGTGATGTGGGCGTTGGCCACCTTGACGTTGCCGAGATAGATCGGCGGTACGCGGCTCGTCGGCCCTTCCTGGATGTCACCGGTGACGCCGATGAGCTTGTCGGCTTTCTCCTCGAGGCGGCGCCGTTCGAGCAGCAGCTCGCGCAACGCGAGATTACCGGTGGTCTGCTGCGCGCCAGTGTCGATGATCGCGCGCACCGGCGTGTTGCCGACGATCGCCTGGACGGTCGGCACATGGCCGCGGATCAGGCGGATCGGCAGCGTCGTGAAGCCGGGCGGTGCGCGCAGGTTCTTCGAGCGCGCGATCTCGATGCGATCCTTGCGGAATTCGATCAGGATGCGCCGGTTGCTGAGGCCGCGCGCGGCGAGTACGCCTTCGGCGCCGCCGAAGGCATCCTGGACGACCAGCACCCTGGCGGGCTCTATCGACAGGTCACCGATCCCGAGGCTTCCGACCTCGACGAACGGCACCCGTGCCTCGCCGGTCATGCCCCGGAGCAGCACCGTGTTCGCGCCTTCCAGCGGCAGGCCGAGGCGCGCGGCGGCCTCGGCGGTGACGGCCGAGTTGGTCGCGCCGGTATCGAGCACGAGCCGCAGCGGGCCCTCGCCGTTGACATAGACCGGAGCCCACACGCGGCCGATCCGGTCGCGCAGCGTCGGCGCGACGTAGCGCGGCTCGGGCGCGGCGACGATGACTTCTTCGGTGGGCGGGGCCTCGGCGGAGGGTGCCGGCTCGACCGCCGAGCCCGGCAATTCGGGCAGCGTCTGGGCGACTGCCGGCTGCAGCAGGAGTGCCGCCAGCGCGAGCGCGCGTGCCATGTCGGCAGCATGGCCGGTCGTGCCGTTTTCGCGGCACGCCTGATGGAGCATCGGGGTCGGACTGCCGCTCGATGGCTTCACGGCCTGATCCCTCAGTGGCGCCAGATTACCTCGACCGCATCGCCGGTGCGCAGCGTGCCGGGCTGCAGTACGGTCGCGTTCTGGCCGAACAGTACGCCTTTCAGGCTCCGGTCCCAGCGCAGCCGCTTGAGCGTCGGCAGTGGCTCGACGCCGCGCACGCCGGTCTCCTGGTCCGTCGTCGTCACGATGCAGCGCGTGCTCGGCTTCGCGAAGCGCAGCAATGTCCCGCCGATGCGCAGCCTGTCGATGCGATCCTCGTCCCATGGTTCGAGGCCGCCGAGCACGATGTTCGGCCGGAAACGGTTCATCGGCAGCGATGCCTCACCGCGCTCGCCGATCGCGGCGTTCAGTGCCGCGAGCGATGCCGTCTGCGTGACCAGCACCGGGAAGGCATCGGCGAATTTCACCGGTGCATGGTCGTCGCGCGCATGGTCGGGGCTCGCATGCCGCACGGCATCCGTGGCAAAGCGCACCAGCCGCAGCGGGCGACCGACGATCGCCGCGATCCACGAGGCCGCTTCGTCGCCGGCGTCTTCGGACTCGCAGAAATCCTTCCATACCTGCACCGTGCGTCGCTCGCCGTGCCGATCGAGCGGGATGTGCAACGGCGCGCGCCCCGGCGCGGACAGCCTCAGCTGCGCGGCGTCGAGCGTCGGCACGATGGTCGCGAGCACCGCGTCGCTGCGCTGCGTGACGAACCTGCCGCCGGGCTCGGTGATCATCCACTCGCGGTCGTGGCGCACGCCCGACGGCAGCAGTTCGACGGCGTCGCACTCGATGCGACGGCAGCCCTTGACCGGGTAGAAGGCGAGCGACTCGATGCGGACGGCCAAAGCTGCCGGACTCCGATCCCCGTAACCGGCACATCGTAACCCGGATCATGGAATTCAGCCGCGCTGAAGACGTGAGGCGTCAGCCGGCCTGGTCGCGGCGCTTCAGTTCGTCGAGGCCGGCGCGTAGCGCGGCGACTTCGGCTTCGAGCCGCTCGAGCCGATCGTCGATCGACGCGGCGTGCGTCGCCGGAGCAACGGACGGGGCGGCGACCGGCCGAGCCGGCGTGGCATCGCCGTCGACCGCGCCTTCGACGGGCCCGGTGAACAGCTGCGCGTAACAGGCATCGCGCCGACCCGGCTGGCGCGGCAGGCGCACGACGATCGCGCCGCCCTCGCGTGTCGCAAGCACCTGCAGTGCCGTTTCGACGTCGTCGGGTGCCGTGAGCGCGGCCATGCGCGGCACGCGCCCGCGCAGTTCCCCAGGCGTCTGCGGGCCGCGCAGCAGCAGCTCGCAGACGATCGCGAGCTCGACCGGCGTGAACCTGAGCGAGCCGTACTCGGTGTTGCAGAAGCACTGCTGGTACTTCGGCACGCGGCTGCCGAAGCCCGAGCGCTCGATCACGAGATGCCTGCGCGATAGCGCATCGAGCGTGCGCTGCACTTCGTCCTCGTCGAGCACGAGCACCGGATCGCGGTTGCTCTTCTGGTTGCAGGCGCTGACCAGCGAATTGAGCGACAGCGGGTAGAGGTCGGGCGTGGTCACCTGCTTCTCGATCAGGCTGCCGATCACGCGCGCTTCGACGGGGCTCAGTTCGATTTTCATGCTGTGCACCTGGTGAGGGCGAACAGTATATAGACCGCGCCACCGGCGAACATCGCGAGGCCGAGCCAGGAGCGGCGCCGCACGCGCCGGGCGACCTGTTCTTCGCTGCGGCTCGAGACCAGCAGCGGCCTGCCGTCGTCCGGTTGCCGCAGCGTGTGCGTGATGTGCGCGTCCGGTGCGGCGGCGGCTTCGGCGCGCGACTGCGCCGCCGCGGTCTCGGCCTGCTCGCGCACGGCGGCGCGCGCGGCCAGCCGGGCGCACTCCCACTCCGCTGCATCGATGTGCCCGTCGCGGTTCGCATCGAAGCGCTCGTGCAGCTTCGCCTGGTCGCGCTTCCAGACGCGCAGCAGTTCGATCACGGCGTGCTCGGCCGCGACGCTGCCGTGCGCCAGCCCGGCGAGCGGCGGGCTGCGCCGTTCGAGGAAACCGAGCGCATAGAGCGGATCGCCGTCGCGGATCCGCCAGATCCTGTGCCGGCGCGAGCTGCCGTCCCTGATGATCGCATCGGGATCCTGCTCCTCGTCGATCTGCGCCTCGCCCGGAATGATCAGGCAGCTGCCGCTGTCGTCCTCGAGCGCGAGCGCCTGCGTGCTCGACTCGCGGCGTTCGACCTGCCACTCGTTGTTGCGGCGCCGCTCGGTGACGACCTTGAACCACAGGCATGCCTCGCGCTGGATCGGGTCGCGCACCGGCGGCTCGCCGGCGCCGCGTGCGGTGCCGGACAGTTCGACATAGCCCTTGGCGGCCGTCGCGACCCGCGACGTCGCCGTGCCTTCGATCAGTGCGAGCGCGCGCATGTTCCGCCGCCACATCAGGTAGCCGCTGGCGCCGATCGCGAGCGCGCCGACGAAGACCTGCAGATCGTCAACCATGCCGGAACTTCAGCGGCTCGGCGGCGCGGAACGCGAACCAGCCGGCGAGCAGTCGCTGCGGAAACTGCCCGATCGTCACGTTGTTGATCCGCACGGTCTCGTTGTAGAACTCGCGCCGGTCGGCGATCGCCGTTTCGAGCGCCGCGATGCGTGCCTGCAGCGCAAGGAACTGCGTGTTGGCCTTCAGATCCGGGTAGCCCTCGGCGACGGCGATCACCCGCGCCGTCTCGGCGCGCAGTGCATCCTCGGCCGCGCCGACCGCGGTGGCGCTGGCGCGGTCGCGGGCGCCGACCGCGGCGGTACGCGCCGCGGTCAGGCGCGCGAGCAGCGTGGACTCGAAGCGCGAATACTGCCGGCACAGCTCGACGAGCTTCGGGATCTCGTCGTGGCGCTGCTTCAGCAGCACGTCGATGTTCGCCCAGGCCCGCGCGACGTTGTGCTTGACCAGCACCAGCTGGTTGTACAGCGCGACGATGTACACGCCTGCCACGAACAGCAGCAGCAGCGCGATGTAGCCGGCCATCGGGCTCAGTCGTTGAACAGCGCCTTGACGCTGACGTCGGTCTTCTCGGCGTCAGCGAACTCGAGCAGCTTCGCCGGCCTGAAGCCGAACAGACCCGCGATGATCGAGGCGGGGAACTGCTCGATCGTCGCGTTGTTGACGTTCACGGCCTCGTTGTACAGCTCGCGCCGGTCGGAGATGCCGGTCTCGAGCGCGCTGATGCGCGTCTGCAGTTGCTGGAACGAGGCGTTGGCCTTCAGGTCGGGATAGGCTTCGGCGACCGCGAACAGCCTGCCGAGCCCGCTGCGCAGGCTGCCCTCGGCGGCGCTGACGCCCGCGACGTCGCCGGACTCGCGCGCCGCGTACACGGCATTGCGCGCCTGCATCACCTTCTCGAGCGTCTGCTGCTCGTACTGCATGTATTGCCGGCAGGTATCGACGAGCTTCGGCAGCTCGTCGTGCCGCTGCTTCAGCAGCACGTCGATGTTGGACCATGCGGTCGCGACGCGGTGCTTCAGCGCGACCAGGCGGTTGTAGAGCCCGATGCCGCCGAAGGCGACGGCCGCGACGATGACGATGAAGACCAGTGTGCCGAGCATGGACCTGACCCCTTCCGTTTATGCCTGCACGAGCAGTTCGTACGAGCGCAGCCGCGCCGCGTGATCGTAGACGTTGGTGACGATCATCAGCTCGTCGGCGCCGCAGTCTGCCGCCATCGCGGCGAGCCGCGCGCGGACTTCCTGCACATTTCCGACGACCGTGAGCGCCTCGTAGCCCCGGACGGCCTCGCGCTCGGCGGGCGTGTACGGGTAGGCGAGCGCTTCCTGGGGGCTCGGCAGCGGTTCGAACTGCCCACGCCGGATGCGCAGCCATGCGAGCTGCATCGTCGCGGCCAGCTCGCGCGCCCGCGCCGTCGTTTCGGCGCATACGACCGCGGCGCCGAGGATTGTGTGCGGCTTCGCGAACTGCGCCGAAGGCGTGAAGTGCTCGCGATAGGCGCGGAACGCAGGCGCAGCCGGCGACGGACTGAAATGGCTCGCGTAGCTGTAACCCATGCCCGCCTTGCCGGCATAGGCGGCGCTCGCGCCGCTCGAACCGAGGATCCAGATCGGCGGCAGCGGCACGTCGTCGGGCATCGCGCGCACATTGCGAAACGGATGATCGTCCGCGAAGCGTTCCGGCGCGGCGAACGCGAGCAGCTCCGCGACGAGGTGCGGGAAGTCCTCACCGTCGAACGCGCGCAGCGCGCGCGAGGCATTCGGGTCGGCGCCCGGAGCGCGGCCGAGTCCGAGATCGATCCGCCCGGGATGGAGCGCGGCGAGCGTGCGGAACGCCTCCGCGACGCGCAGCGGTGCGTGGTTCGGCAGCATGATGCCGCCCGAACCGACCCGGATGCGCTGCGTCGCCGCCGCGGCATGCGCGATCAGGATCTCGGGTGCGGAACTCGCGACGCTCGGCATGCCGTGGTGCTCGGCGAACCAGTAGCGCACATAGCCGAGCCGCTCGGCGAGGCGCGCGAGATCGACGCTGCGGCGCACGGCGACCGACGGCGGCGTGCCGCCCGGTACCGGCGCGAGATCGAGGACCGAGAGCGGCGGCAGCATGCGGTCAGTCACCGCGCGCCCGGCGGGCGGCTGCGGAGGGTGGAATGGGGTCGCGTCTCGTCACGGCGCTGCGCTCCGGGCCGCCCGAATGGGCCGGGCCGCCCCATTTTGCCGTGTTTACGCCGCAAATGGGGCTGCCGGCGCAATGCGGGCGCAGGGATACTGGCCCCGTGGATTATCTCTACTCGCTGTATGATGCGCTCGTGAGCGTCAACATCCCGCCCGACAAGGCCCGGGCGGTGATCGATGCGATGGAGCGCGACATGAGCGGCATCCTGGCGACCAAGAGCGACCTCGACAACAAGTTCCTGCTGCTGAAGCAGGAAATATCGGGCGCTCGCACCGAGCTCAAGCAGGACGGCGCCAGCCTGCGCACCGAGCTCAAGCAAGCCAACGCGAGCCTGCGCACCGAACTCAAGCAGGACAACGAGAGTCTGCGCACCGAGCTCAAGCAGGGCAATGCGAGCCTGCGCACCGAGCTCAAACAGGACATCGCGAGTCTGCGCACCGAGCTCAAGCAGGGCATGGCGGGCCTGCGTACCGAACTCACGCAGGAAATATCGGGCGTACGCACCGAGCTCAAGCAGGACATGGCGGCGTTTCGCAGCGAAGTCGCCCAGGAATTCGCGACCACGCGCGCGCTCGTGGCGAAAGACCTCGAGCTGCTGCGCACCTCGATGACCATCCGCCTCGGCTCCATCGTCGCCGTCGGCATGGGCATGCTGTTCGCGGCGCTAAAGCTGGTCTGACGAGAGCTTGCGCTGCATCAGCACGACATCGAGCCAGCGATCGAACTTGTAGCCCACGTTGTGGAACGTGCCGACGTGCGCGAAGCCGAGCGCACCGTGCAGGCCGATCGAGGCGTAGTTCTGCGAGTCGCCGATCACCGCGAGCATCTCCCGCAGGCCGCGCGCGGTGCAGAGCGCGATCACCTCGTGCATCAGCGCATGGCCGACGCCCCGTCGCTGCGCCTCGGGCGCGATGTACACGGAACTCTCGCAGGTGTACCGGTAAGCCGCGCGGGCCCGGAACTCGCTCGCGTAGGCGAAGCCGACGACCTGTCCGTCGGCCTCCGCGACGAGGAACGGGAAGCGCCCGCCTGCGGTGATCTGCCGCCAGCGCGCGGTCATCTCCTCGACGGTGGGCGGCACCTCCTCGAACGTGCCGGCGCCGTGCAGCACGTGGTGGGCGTAGACCGCCTGCACCGCGGGCAGATCCGCGAGCGTGCAGGCGCGCACCTGCATCAGCCGATCGCCTTGACCGCGCCGATCAGTTCGGCGACGGCTTTCTGCCCGTCGCCGTAGAGCATGCGCGTGTTGTCGAGATAGAACAGGGCGTTCTCGATGCCGGAGAAGCCCGCGCCCTGGCCGCGCTTCACCACGATGCAGTTCTTCGCCTTGTCGGCATTCAGGATCGGCATGCCGTAGATCGGGCTCGACTTGTCGTTGCGCGCGACCGGATTGACGACGTCGTTCGCGCCGATCACGAGCGCGACGTCGGCGGTCTCGAACTCGGCGTTGATCTCGTCGAGATCGGCGATCAGGTCATAGGGAACACCCGCTTCGGCGAGCAGCACGTTCATGTGCCCGGGCATGCGCCCGGCCACCGGATGGATCGCGAATTTCACGTTGACGCCGCGATCGAGCAGCAGCTGCGTCAGCTCCCACACCTTGTGCTGGGCCTGCGCCACCGCCATGCCGTAGCCGGGAATGATGATCACCTTGCTCGCGAAGGCCATCATGACGCCGACGTCCGATGCCTCGATCGGCTTCATGCTGCCGCTCACCTCGCCGGCGGCGCCGCCGCCCGCTTCGCCGAAGCCCGAGAACAGCACGTTGCCGAGCGAGCGGTTCATCGCCTTCGCCATCAGCTGCGTCAGCAGCGTGCCGGCCGAGCCGACCACGGTGCCGGCGATGATCATCGCCGCGTTGCCGAGCACGAAGCCCTCGAACGCGACCGCGAGGCCGGTCAGCGCGTTGTACAGCGAGATCACGACCGGCATGTCGGCGCCGCCGATCGGCAGCGTCATCGTCAGGCCGAGCACCAGCGCGAGCACGAAGAAGGCCGTGATCACGCCCGCCGATGCGTTCAGATGCAGCGCGACCATGGTGCCCAGCGCCAGCGCGCCAGCGAGCAGCAGCAGGTTCAGCGCCTGCTGGCCGCCGAAGCGGAACGAGCGCTTGATCAGGCCCTGCAGCTTGCCGAACGCGATCAGGCTGCCACTGAACGACACGCCGCCGATCAGGCCGCCGGCCACCGCGAGCACCATCGTGACGAGACCGTGCTCGCCGCCCTTGTACAGCTCGACCGCGGCGATCGCCGCCGCAGCGCCGCCGCCCATGCCGTTGTAGAGCGCGATCATCTGCGGCATGTCGGTCATCGCGACGCGCTTGCCGCTCCACCATGCGAGCAGCGAGCCGACGACGATCGCCGCGAGGATCAGCGGGTAGTTCGTCATCCCCGGATACAGGAACGTGACGAGGATCGCGAGCAGCATGCCGGCGCCGGCCCACAGGATGCCGCTGCGCGCGCTGACCGGCGAGCTCATGCGCTTCAGGCCCATGATGAACAGGAACGCGGTCAGCAGGTAGCTCGCCTGGATCAGCAGGTCCGCGGAGAAGGCAGACGGCATGTCAGTGGGCTCCCTTCGCGCCGCGGGCCTTTGCGCCGCTCGACTTGAACATCTCGAGCATGCGCTCGGTGACGACGTAGCCGCCGACCGCGTTGCCGGCGGCGAGCAGCACGCCGATGAAACCGATGGTCTTCTCGAGCGTGGTGTCCGCCTGGCCGAGCGCCACCATCGCGCCGACCAGCACGATGCCGTGCACGAAGTTCGAGCCCGACATCAGCGGCGTGTGCAGGATCACCGGCACGCGCGCGATGACCTCGTAGCCGGTAAAGGCCGCGAGCATGAAGATGTAGAGCGCCACGATACCCGTCATAACAGAACTCCCTGGGCGATCTGGCGGCGATCGGCCGTGGACGGCCGGCAGTCGCCAGCCGTCAAGCCATCGCCTTCGCCGTCGCCTCGTGCCGGATCGCGCCGTCGTGCGTCAGGCAGGACTGCGCGAACACCTCGTCGTTCCAGTCGATGTCCAGCTCGCCGCCCTTGAGCGCCGGCGAGAGGAAATTGAAGAGGTTGCGCGCGTACATCTCGCTCGCGTTGTAGGCGAGCTGCGCGGGCAGGTTCACCGGGCCGATGATCCGGACCCCCTGGTGCACGAGCGTTTCGCCGGCGCGGGTCAGCTCGCAGTTGCCGCCCTGCTCGGCGGCGATGTCGACGACCACGGAGCCGGCGCGCATGCGCTCGACCGCCGCGCGCGACACGATCTTCGGCGCCGGACGGCCGGGCACCGAGGCGGTCGTGATCACGGCGTCCGCCGCCGCGATGCGCGCATCGAGCACTTCCTGCTGCTTCGCCTTCTCCTCGGCGGTCAGCTCGCGTGCATAGCCGCCGCTGCCCTCGGCCGAGACGCCGACGTCGACGAACTTCGCGCCGAGTGATTTCACCTGCTCCTTCGTCGCGCTGCGCACGTCGTAGGCCTCGACCACGGCGCCGAGGCGCCGCGCGGTCGCGATCGCCTGCAGGCCCGCGACGCCGGCGCCGATCACCAGCACCTGCGAGGGCCGGATCGTGCCCGCCGCGGTCGTCAGCATCGGCATGAACTTCTGCAGGTGGTCGGCGGCGATCAGCACGGCCTTGTAGCCGGCGATCGCGGCCTGTGACGACAGCGCGTCCATCGACTGCGCGCGCGAGATGCGCGGCACGAACTCCATCGCGAAATGCGTGATGCGCGCATCGCGCAGCGCCTTCACTTCGGCATGTTTCGCGTGCGCCTGCGCGTAGCCGACCACGACCGTGCCGGGTTTCAGCGCGCCGATCTGCGCGCTCGTGAGCGGTTGCACGGTCAGCAGGATGCTGGCTGCGGCGAGCACCGAGGCCGCGTCGTCGGCCCAGTCGACCTTCTGGTACAGCGCGTCTGGGAACTGGGCGGCGACGCCCGCGCCCCGCTCGATGAGCACGCGCGCACCGAGCGCGGCGAACCTGGCGGCGACCTCGGGAACGAGGCTCACACGCGATTCCTGGGGAGCGCTTTCGCGCAGCACCCCGATCGTTACCGGCATCTAACGGGCTCCCTGCATTCGACGGCGGCGTGGCTCATCAGCCACGCTCCGGGAAATGTCTCGTAGAATTAGTGTCTTGCGACATTGAATTGTGGCACAAACCTGCATTATCTTACAGCTCAATGGACGGCATCGATCTCGACTACGCCGACCGCGGGTCGGTCCGCGATCTGCAGATCGTTGCGAGCGCGTCCGGCCACCCGCTCTCCCAGTTCGTGCTCCGCACCGACATCGCGGGCATGCCGCTCGAGTGGATCGACTACCGCGAGGCGGCCCGGCTCTATCACCAGGACCAGGTCGCCTACACCTGCGGCCGATCGATCATCCGGCTCTGCGGCGGCACGAACGCGCGCACCGGAGAGCGCACGATACTCGATGTCAATTCGATCGTCGCGACGATCGGTCATACCGGCAATCCCGGCAACACGCGCCACGACTACGTGCCGCCGCTCAACAACCAGACGCTGTTCCGGCGCGACGCCTTCCTGTGCATGTACTGCGCGCAGCGCTTCCCGGCGCGCGAGCTGTCGCGCGACCACGTCCGGCCGTTCAGCCAGGGCGGCAAGGACAGCTGGACCAACGTGGTCACGGCCTGCCGCCGCTGCAACAACCTGAAGGCCTCGCGCACGCCCGAGCAGGCGCACATGCAGCTGATCGCGGTGCCGTTCACGCCGACCTACGCCGAGTACATCTTCCTCAAGGGCCGCCGCGTGCTCGCCGACCAGATGCAATACCTGCTCGCGCACTTCCCGCGCAGCTCGCCGCTGCATGCACGGATCCAGAGGTGGATGGCCTGACACGCCGTTGGCGGTAAGCTCCCGGCCATGCTCTACCTGGTCGACGCCTCCGTCTACGTGTTCCGCGCCTGGTACTCGATGCCGCCCGACATGGCGGACGGCGACGGCCGCCCGACCCACGCGCTGTTCGGCTTCGCGCGCTTCCTCGGTGACCTGATCGAGCGCGCGCGGCCGGAGTATCTCGCGGTCGCGTTCGACGAGAGCCTGACGTCGTCGTTCCGCAACCAGCTCTACCCGGCCTACAAGGCGAACCGCGACCCGGCACCCGCCGAGCTGCTGTGGCAGTTCGCGCGCTGCCGCGAGTTCTGCGAGCTCGCCGGCGTGCGTCACCTGTCGAGCCGCGAGTACGAGGCCGACGACATCATCGGCACGCTCGCCACACGCGGCCGGGCGCGCGGGCTGCCGTTCACGGTCGTCACGCGCGACAAGGACATGGCGCAGCTCGTGCGCGACGGCGACGTGTACTGGGACTATGCCGCGAACGCGCGCTACCGGTACCATGAGATCGAGGGCCGCTTCGGCGTCGCGCCCGAACGCTTTGCCGACTGGCTCGCGCTGACCGGCGACAGCGTCGACAACATTCGCGGTGTGCCGGGTGTCGGGCCGAAGACCGCGACGGCGATCATGCGGGAATTCGCGACGCTCGAGGCGCTGTACGACGACCTCGAGCGCGTGCGCACGCTGCCGATCCGGGGAGCGGCGAAACTGCCGGAAAGGCTGAGCGAGCATCGCGACGCGGCGTTCCTTGCCCGCAGGCTGACCGCGATCGCCTGCGACATGCCGCTCGATCTCGAGCCTGCGGCGCTGCGCCCGCGCGCGCCCGACATGCCCGCGCTCACGGGCTTCTTCGACCGGCTCGGCTTCGGGCCGATGCTGCGCCGCCAGGCCGAGCGGCTCGCGGCGCTCGCTACGGAATACTGACCTTGCCCGCGACGCCGCGGTGCGTGATGCCGCCGCTGCCGTCGCTGTCGACCGTGAAGTCGCCGCCGACGTCCGCGACGTCGATGCTGCCCGAGCCATCGTTGCCGACCGTGACGTTGCCCTTGACGCCGGTCACGCGGATGCCGCCGGAACCGTCGCTGCCGATCTCGACGTTGCCGCCGACGTCGTGGATCGTGATGTCGCCCGAGCCGTCGAACGTGACCGTGACGTCGCCGCGCGCGCCGTTGACCTCGATGTCGCCGGAACTGTCCTTGATCACTGCGCTGCCGATGTCGCGCACCTCGATGTCGCCGGAACTGTCGGTGAGATCGAGCCGCTCGACACCGGTGATGTGCGTGTCGCCGCTCGAGTCGCGCACCTCGATCGGCAGCTGCGCCGGCACGGCGATGCCGACATTGATGTACGCATAGGAATTGCCTATCGTGACGACGTTGTCGGTATTGCCGATGCCGGCATCGACGTAGACGATGTCGCCCTCGCGGCGCACTTCGAGCTTGAGTCGCTCGAACAGCGGCTGGGATGACGCGCAGGCGCTGCCTTTGGCGACCACGCGCTGCGCGTCGGACCGGCCGACGATGCTGAGGTCGCCAGGGCCCGTGTTGACCACGACTTTGGTGACACCTGCCGCGTCGGCCGCGCCGTCGTAGTTGGCGGCCAGCTTGCAGGCGGCGTCGGCTGCGCCGGCGGCGAGGGTCGCGAACGCGAGGCAGGTGAGCATCAGGGGTGTCCGCATGGATTTCTCCTTGTGTCCCACGTTGGATGCAATCTCCGTCCCGGAGGTTGCGAGGCCGAGGTCGATCGATCGGGGGTAGCGAATGAGCCGCAAGAATATCGAGTCCGTCCTGAACGAGGAACGCCTGTTCGAGCCGCCACCGGCGTTCGCCGCACAGGCCGGCATCAGGCTCGAGGACCTTGCGATGCTGCACTCGCGCGCTGCCGCCGATCCGGTGGGATTCTGGGGCGACCTGGCGCGCACCGAACTCATCTGGGACCGGCCGTTCACCCAGGTGCTCGACGCTGGCGGGGCGCCGCATTACCGCTGGTTTGCCGACGGCCGGCTCAACGTCTCTGCCAACTGTCTCGACCGGCATCTCGAGGCGCGCGGCCACAAGACGGCGCTGATCTTCGAGGGCGAGCCCGGCGACACCCGGCGGCTGTCATACCGGGAGCTGCACGCCGCGGTCTGCCGCCTCGCGAACGCGCTGCGCAGGCTCGGCGTCGGGTACGGCGACCGTGTCGTGATCTACATGCCACTCATTCCCGAGTCGATCGTCGCGATGCATGCCTGCGCGCGCATCGGCGCGATCCATTCGGTCGTGTTCGGCGGCTTCTCCTCGGTCGCGCTGCGCGAGCGGATCAGGGACGCCGGCGCGAAGCTCGTCATCACGGCCGACGGCGGCCACCGCGGCGGCCACGTGATACCGCTGAAGGAGGCCACCGACAAGGCGCTCGCCGCGGACTGCGATTCGGTGGAACACGTGATCGTCTGCCGGCGCGTGAGCCAGCCGGTCACGATGCGGCCCGGGCGCGATCTGTGGTGGCACGACGTCGTCGACGGCGAGTCGCCGGTCTGTGCGCCGGTGCCGGTCGATGCCGAGCACCCGCTGTTCCTGCTCTACACCTCGGGCTCGACCGGCAAGCCGAAGGGCATCCAGCACGCGAGCGCCGGCTTCCTGCTCGGCGCCAAGGTCACGACGCAGTGGGTGTTCGACCTGCGCGAGGACGACGTGTTCTGGTGCACGGCCGACGTCGGCTGGGTCACCGGCCACAGCTACAACGCCTACGGCCCGCTCGCTGCGGGCGCGACGATCGTGATGTACGAGGGCGCGCCGACGATTCCCGACGGCGGGCGCTTCTGGAAGATCTGCGAGACGCACGGCGTGACGATCTTCTACACCGCGCCGACCGCGATCCGCGCGCTGATGAAGCTCGGCGAGGAACTGCCGGCGCGCTACGACCTGTCGAAGCTGCGCCTGCTCGGCTCGGTCGGCGAGCCGATCAATCCCGAGGCGTGGATGTGGTACCACCGCGTGATCGGGCGCGAGCGCTGCCCGATCGTCGACACCTGGTGGCAGACCGAAACGGGCGCGATCATGATCAGCCCGATCCCGGGCGTCACGCCGACCAAGCCCGGCTCGTGCACGCAACCGCTGCCCGGCATCCAGGCGGACATCGTCGACGAGGCCGGCGAGCCGGTCACGCAGCCGGACGCCGGCGGCTATCTCGTGATCCGCAATCCCTGGCCGTTCATGCTGCGCACGATCTGGGGCGACGACGAGCGCTATCGCTCGACCTACTGGGCGAAGTTCCAGAACCGCTTCTATGTGGCCGGCGACAGCGCGCACCGCGACGCCGACGGCTACTACTGGATCATGGGCCGCATCGACGACGTGCTGAACGTCGCCGGGCACCGGCTCGGCACGATGGAGATCGAATCGGCGCTGGTCGCGCATCCGCGCATCGCCGAGGCCGCCGTCGTCGGCCGGCCGCACGAGATCAAGGGCGAGGCGGTGTTCGCGTTCGTGGTCTGCCGCGGCACGCGCGCGAGCGGCGACACGGCGTCGCTGGTCGCGGAACTGCGCGACTGGGTGACGCAGCAGCTCGGCGCGATCGCGCGCCCCGACGACATCCGCGTCACCGACGCGCTGCCGAAGACGCGCTCCGGCAAGATCATGCGGCGGCTGCTGCGCGCGATCGCACGCGGCGAGGAGATCACGCAGGATGTTTCGACGCTCGAGAATCCGGCGATCGTCGATCAGCTGCGGGGCGTGGAGTCGAAGCCCGCAAAGAGGAAGCCTGTGAAGAAAAAGCAGAAGCCGCGGGCGGTATCCCGGGAGAAGCGCAAGGTGCCGAAGAAGAAGCAAGCCGCGTCCACGCGCAAGAGCGCCAAGATGGCGCGTCGCAAGGTCGCGCCGCGCAAGCGCCGCTGACGGAACACATCTGCGCCGCAACGCCAGGGCTACCGGTCATGGAGTGGCCCTGGTGCTTTCGCTTGCGCATGCAGGTCGTCGGGCAGGCGCGCCGTCCGGGATTTTGCCCCATTCAAGACTAGGATGAATGACAGCGGGAAATCCTCACCCCTGTCGAAAAAATAAATCCCGTGCGGAATTTGCGCGCCGGCCGGTGTTACTTTGGGCGTCGGAGACCGGGCAACATAGTGCGCAATGTCAGAAGTCCTGAGAATCTTCCTCGAGAACGAACGGGGGATCCGGCGCTGGCTGTCCCGATTGCGCGTCGCTCCGCAGGATATCGAGGACCTGCTGCAGGAGACCTTCGTGCGCGGGTTCGCTGCCGAGATCAAGGGTGACATCTCCGAGACGAGAGCCTATTTGTTCCGGATCGCCAAGAACGTGGCGCTCGAGAGGCAAAGGAGGGCCGCGTACGTTCACACCGAGGCGATCGAGGATTCAGGGAACCAGGATCTCATCCTCGACGAAGGGCAGGCCACGCCGGAAGACTGGCTCGACGGGCAGCGCAAACTCGCCCTGTTCGCGCACGCGCTCGCCCGTCTGTCCCCCCGTTGCCGGACCGCATTCATCATGCGCCGCATGGAAGGCCTGAACTACAGGCAGATCGCCACCCGGATGAATATCAGCGTAAGCGCAGTCGAAAAGCATGTCGCGTCCGGACTCCTGAGCTGCAGCATCTATCTGCGCGAGCATGGGTATCAGCCGCCGAGCCCTGGTTCGTTGTCGCCCACGGGTGACGGGAAGAGAAAGAGGGCGGGGGTTGCCAGGGAACTGGCGGATCGACGCGATGAATAAGCCGATTGACAACATCGTGCCGCTGCCGAGCACGGAGGCAATTGAAGCGGAAGCTGCGGCCTGGCTCGTGCTGCTGGATCGCGGGGAGGTATCGCCCGCGAGCTTGGCCGAGTTCAAGCGCTGGCTCAACGCCAGCGAGCGCCACAGGACTGCGTTCGCGTCGCTTTCGGCCCTGTGGGACGACCTCGCGATACTCGACGAACTGAACGACATCGCCGCCTCGAACGAGGCTCTGCCGCTGCATCGGGTCACGCGCCGACCTTGGCTGGCCGGGCTGGCCGCGTCGGTCGCTTTGCTGGTCGCGGTCGGCAGCGGGATGTTCTATCTGCACGGACGCGGCGCGCAGGATTCGGTCCGGCTGTACGCGACCGCAACCGGCGAGCAGCGCACAGTCGAGCTGGTGGACGGCTCCAGGGTCGAACTGAACACGGGAACCCGCATCGAAGTCGCATTTTCCGGCCAGCTGCGGCGCGTGCGCCTGATTGAAGGCGAAGCCTTCTTCGAAGTCGCCCATGACCAGCGCCGTCCATTCGCGGTGGCGGCTGGAGACAGCCTGGTCGAGGCGGTCGGCACCGCCTTCAACGTCAGGCTCAGGGACGAGAATGCCGTCGAGGTCACCGTCGAAGAAGGACGAGTGGCGGTCGCGACCGCGGTGGGGACCGCAAAGCGCGTTGAGCAGGCCGGGGTCAGCCCGCGCGCCATGCTTTCGGCCGGGCAAAGTACGATGTTCACCGAAAGGGTGGAGGCGATCGTGCAAATGCCGGCAGCCGAGCTCGACCGCAAGCTCGCTTGGCGCAGCGGCCTTCTTGTCTACGCCGGCACGCCTCTTTCCGAGGTCGTTGCGGACATCAGCCGATACACCGACATGACGATCGAGATACCGGACCAGGCGCTGGCCCGCAAGCCCGTCGGCGGCTATTTCCGCGTCGGGCAGATCGAGGCTCTTCTCGAGGCGCTGGAGCTGAACTTCGCCATCAGCGTCGAGCGGGTCGGCCCGAATCATGTTCGGCTGCATCAGGCGTCATGAGGACAATCCGGCGCCCGTACTGATCACAGTGCATGCCATACGCGATCCAGGCGGAGGGGAAATGCGCATTGCTGGAGAATAATTCGGGAAGGTCACTGTGGATTTGAACGTCTCAAACCACCTATACAGTGGGGCCAGCGGCAGAAGTGCCAAGTGGTACGAGACGCGGCCAGTCGGCAAGGCAAGGACCATCCTGCGGCGCTACGCCGTGCAGTGGTTCGTGGTCGCGTGGGCGATCGCGTCGATGTGCGCATACGGGCAGGAGCGCGAACGCGAGTATGTTTTCGACGTTCGCGAACCCACCCTTGGTGCAGCGTTGGGCGCCATCGCGCGGCAGACGAACCTCTCGGTCCTTTATCCCTACGAACTGGCTGATGTGCGCAGCGTCAACCCCGTGCACGGTCAATACACCGCGCGCGAGGCGATAGACGTGCTGTTTCGTGACACGGGGATCTCCGGTGGCCTCACGGAGGGCGGGGTGATCCGTGTCTCTCTCTCCGGACAAGAACCACCTGTCGGCCAGGAGAGCAGCGTGCCCATAAAACGTGTCGGAAAGAAGTCCTTCCTCGCGGGCGTTTCGAGCCTGATCGTCGGCATCGCCGCTTCGGCGCAGGAGGCGGGCCCCGCCGACGCAGCGACTGGCGAGGGAAGCGACCAGGTCCTCGAGCAGGTGGTGATCGTTGGCTCCCAGATCAAGGGTGCGAAGGTGACGGACACGTTGCCGGTCACGCTGATCAACTCGGCCGACATCGAGGTTCTTGGCGCCGGGGCCGGCGAGGAGATCTTCCGTTACCTGCCGTCGCAGGGATCCATGGCCTTCAGCGGCGACAAGGATTCCGGTGGGCTCAACAGTGCGCGCGGCGACGTCGGTTCGATCAACCTCAGGTCCCTCGGCACCGGCAATGCGCTGGTGCTGCTGAACGGCCGGCGGGTAGTGCTGCATCCGGGCACGCAGGCCGAGGGTGGCACACCGGTGGTCACGCCGAACCTCAATGCGCTGCCGACCGGGGGTATCAGCAGGATCGAACTGCTGCGCGACGGCGCCTCGGCCATCTACGGTGCCGATGCGGTCGCCGGCGTCGTCAATACCGTGCTCAAGGAGGAATTCGAAGGGCTGGAGCTGACCGCACGCTACGGTGGATACGATGGTGTCGATGCCGGCGCGCTGACGCTCAGCGGCTATGGTGGATTCAAGCTCAACGAAGGTCGCACCAGCGTGACGCTGTTCGGCAGCTACTACGACCGCGACGGCATCACCAGCCTGGATCGTTACTATTCCGCGAACGAAGACAAACGCCCGCTGCTCGAGGGGACAGCCTTCGAGGGCGACTCTCAGTTCAACAATACGTCGACCAGCGGCCCCTGGGGCCAGTTCGTCGCCAGCCAGCCGGTTTCCCAGAACGGCACGCTCGTCACCTCGTCGGCCGGCGTCTTTCACGTCCAGCCGACGTCGCTGTCCGGATGCCGGGCCGGCCTGGGATCCAATATCTGCATCGATGATGGTTCGCTCGATAGCGCCCTGCGCTACAACCGTGCCAATACGACGCAGCCCGCTGCGGACCTGAAGCGCTACAATTTCTTCGCCTTCGGCAGGCACGCGCTCGACGGTGACAAGGATCTCTACGGGGAGCTCTCCTACTACCGCGCCGACTCGACCAAGCCGCGCGACGGCTCGCCACTGCAGTCCGCCGTGCCGATCACCATTTCGAGAACGAGCTACTACAATCCGTTCGGCGCGGTGCTGCTGCCCGACGGCACGCCCAATCCGAACCGGCTGCCGGGCATCGACGCTCCTGCCGAGGGGCTTGATGTCGTGGTCGGCGGCCCCTCGGGGCGCTACGCGATCATCGACGGCGGGCCCCGCTTCGCCAATGTCGAGAACACGAGCTGGCGCGGCCTGATCGGCATGCGCGGCACCGTCTGGAGCGGCTGGAATTTCGACAGCGCAATCCTCTACTCGACTGCCGAGACCCACGACGTCAGCCCAGGCAGCGTCAGCAACACGCTGTTCCAGCAGGCGCTCAACCGCTCCACGCCGGACGCGTACAACCCGTTCAACGGCGGCGACATCAACAACCTGTCGGGGCTCGACACGACCATGAATCCGCAATCCGTGCTCGACACGTTCCTCGTGACGGCACGGCGTGACAGCAGCACCAGCCTGCTGCTGGCCGACTTCAAGCTGTCCAAGCCGTCGGTGTTCTCGTTGCCTGCGGGAGACGTCGGTGCCGCGCTCGGCGTCGAAGTGCGCCGCGAGACCTACGAGGACGATCGCGACGACCGCCTGGACGGCACGCAGAAGTTCACTGATGCGATCACCGGCGAAGTGTTCGACACCGACGTGCTGGGGCAAAGCGGCACGCTGGACACCAAGGGTGACCGTGACACCGTATCGGCGTTTGCCGAGATCTACGCACCGCTCGTGTCAGCGTCACAGGGCATTCCGCTGGTTCGCAGCCTTGACATGCAGCTCGCTGCCCGCTACGAGCGGGCGTCGGACTATGGCGACGTGCTGGTGCCGAAAGCAGCGCTGTCGTGGCGGGTGTTCGATCCGCTGCAGATCAGGGCGTCCTACTCGGAAGGCTATCGTGCGCCCAATCTCGAGGTCGTCAACGCCACCGCGCTGGTTCGCGGCAGTGACAGTATCGATTGGTATCGGTGCCAGGCGCAGGTCAATCTCGGACAGATTTCCTCCCTCAGCGCCTGCAGCCAGATCCAGCGCGTGTATGGCACGCGCAGCGGCAATGCCGACCTGAAGCCGGAAACCAGCCGCAACTATTCAATCGGCGCGGTTTTCCAGCCTGCTGTCTTCGACCGCAACCTGATATTGACCGTCGACTACTACGACATCAGCCAGGAGGACATCGTCGGCATTGCCGGGGACGACATCCAGGTAGCCCTGGATTTCGTGCGACGCCTGAACGGATCGAACAACCCGGCTATCGTGCGCGCGGCGCCCACCGCCGACGATGTCGCGTTCTTCGCTGGCTCGGGTCTCGACCCGGTCGGGACCATCGTCGCCATGAGCGACCCGTACTACAACATCGAATCGCGTTCGTCGCGAGGCCTGGAGTTCGGCATCTACTATGATTTGCCGGGCACGCGGTTGGGCGACTTCGATTTCAAGCTCGATGCATCGCATCTGCTGGAGGTCAGGCAGAAGCCGACCCGCAATGCCCTGGAGATCAGAGCCGAAGAACTCGCCGATTCCATCGCCCTGTCTGGCGCGGGCAGCCTGCTCGAACTGGATGGTTATCCCGCCTGGCGTGGGCTGGCCCGCGTGTCCTGGCGCTATGGCAAGCTCGGCGCCGGACTGGCGCTGAACTACATTGGCAAGTTCTACGATCCCAGTGCGACCCAGGACATTACCGGGGAGCCCTTCCGGGTCGATAGCTGGGTCACAGCCAACCTGCACCTGCAGCTGGCCCTGAGCCGGGGGGTGCGTCTGCGCATCGGCGCGAACAACATCACCAACGAGGCGCCGCCGCTCGCAGACGAAGAGCATGGCTACTACACCGACTACCACGACAACCGTGGCCGCTTCCTGTACGGCGAGATCCAGGTGTCGTTCTAGATGACACGCAGCGGCGGGCGTGTGCTCCTGTCGTTCGTGGCGGCTGCATTGCTGGGTGGCTGCGTCGGGCTCGACGGGACCTCGCCCGGCCCTGCGGACGCGAAGGACGGGCAGATCCGGATTGCCTTCACGGGACAGTCGCTCATCAAGCATGATCCGCGCCGCTACGTGCAGCATCCGCTGGCGTCGGTACGCGCGCAGTTGGCTGCCGCGGATATCGTCTTCACCAACCTCGAGGTCGCGGTCAATACCGCCGATCAGCGCTGCGCCGCCACCAAGCAGGGCCGCTTCTTTCACAGCGGCTCCGCCGACGTCGTCGAGTTTCTGGCCACCATTGGCGTCGATCTTGTTTCAGTGGCGAACAACCATTCCTGGGATCTCGGCGCCTGCGGGATCATGGCGACGCGAGACAGTGTGCGGGCGGCGGGCATGGCACCCGCCGGCACCGGGGCAACGCTCAATGAGGCGCTGCAGCCGGCTATCGTAGAATCCGGCGGCCTGCGAATTGCGCTGGTGGCAGTTGCCACGACCCGACTGCCAGCCGATGCCGCGGCGACGCCGACCCGCGCTGGTGTCAACGTCCTCGCCGTCGCTGACCAGGCGGCATGGGCCCGCAACATCGACGCCATTCGCGCGGCCAGCCGGCAGGCCGATCTCGTCATCGCCTACCAGCACTACCAGATCCGCGACGGCGGGGACTTCCAGCAGGCGTGGGCCAGGGCGGCGATCGACGCCGGCGCCGACATCTACGTCAGCCACGGCCACCCGGAACTGGGCGGCGTCGAGCTCTATCGCGGCGGCCTCATCCTCTACAATCTCGGGAACTTCGTGTTTCATACCCGTACCGAGGCCGGTTACTACGAACCGAAGGCTTGGCGAAGCGTGATCGCCGAGGTGACGGCCGATGCAGCCGGACTGAAAGAGGTCGTGTTCACGCCGCTGCTGCTCAACGAGATCGGAGCCGGGCAGAATTTCCTGGAGACCCGCGGCCTGCCCGAAGTTGCGGCTGGCGAGGAGGCAGCGTCGATCCTGTCGACATTGAAGCGATTGTCCGGGTCGTACGGCGATCGAATGGTCGTCGACGGTGAACGGGCGCGCCTGGCATTGCGCCCTTGAAACTGTCTCGCCACGCAGCCGCCGGCAAGGCGCCCGCGCACCTGTTCCGGCCGAAGCTGCAGGCCCAGAAGCGGAGATGACGGATGAAATCGACTGCAAACCTGATGGTTACCATCGCGGCCATTGCCGTGGCATCGAGCGCCGGCGCGCAGGAGAGCCCGCCTCAGCAGCCGCCCGAGACGGACTTCGTGTTCCAGCAGGTCGACGCCTATGCCCCCACGTCGAACCGGGTGGCGCGACAGATCTGGGAATGGGCGGAGGTCGGCTACAAGGAGGAGAAGTCGTCGCGGCTGCTGCAGCAGGAACTCGCCGCGGAAGGATTCTCCATCGAGAAGGGCGTCGCCGGGATCCCCACCGCCTTCATCGCGAGCTGGGGTACTGGGCCGACGGTGATCGCGATTCTCGCCGAGTTCGATGCCCTGCCCGGTATCAGCCAGGACGCCTTGCCGCGTCGGCAGGAGATTGACGGCAAGAAGGCGGCACACGCCTGTGGCCACAATCTGTTTGCGGCCGGCTCGCTGTCCGCCGCAGTTGCGGTCAAGCGCTGGCTCGAGCAGACCGCTACGCCGGGTGTCGTCCGCCTCTACGGCACGCCGGCCGAGGAAGGTGGTAGCGGCAAGGTTTACATGGTGCGCGCCGGTCTCTTCGACGATGTCGACGTCGCGCTGCACTGGCACGCCGACGACCAGAATACCGCCGCGGCACGCACGTCGCTCGCCAACCGTTCGGCGAAATTCCGCTTCCGGGGAATTGCCGCCCACGCTTCGGGTGCGCCGCAAAGAGGGCGTTCCGCGCTCGACGGTGTGGAGGCCATGAATTTCATGGTCAATCTGATGCGCGAACACGTGCCGCAGGAGACGCGCATTCACTATGTCATCACCAACGGGGGAGCAACCCCCAACGTGGTACCGGATTTCGCCGAGGTCTTCTATTACGTGCGTCATCCGCAGACCAGTCGCGTCAGGGAGCTTTGGACCCGGGTCGAGGCTGCGGCAAAAGCAGGCGCGCTCGGGACAGGCACGAAGGTCGACTGGGAAATCATTCACGGCAACAACCCGGTGCTCGTCAACGAGACGCTCGCGAAGATGATGGACAGGAAACTGCGAATCGTCGGCGGCGTGACCTATACCAGCGAAGAAGAGGCATTCGCGCGCGCACTGTACGCGACCATCAATGAACCAAACGGCAAGATCGGCGATCAGCTGACCGTGCAGCCTTACAGACGCTCCATCGGCGGCGGCTCGACCGATGTGGGTGATGTTTCCTGGGCGACGCCGACGGTCGGGGTCAGGACCGCTACCTGGGTACCCGGTACGCCCGGCCACTCATGGCAGGCCGCCGCTGCGAGTGGTTCATCGATCGGCCTGAAGGGAGCGCAGTCGGCGGCCAAGACACTGGCACTGGCGGCAGTGGAGCTGTTCCAGAGTCCAGAACTGCGCGACGCTGCCCGCAGGGAGTTCGTCGAGGCCAGGGGGGCGGACTACGAGTACGTCTCCTTGCTCGGCGAGCGCAAGCCGCCGCTGGATTACAGGGATTAGGGCGGCGATGCAGAACGCGGCAACGCGAGGGATCCGGCGACGTAAGATGCCCGATCACCGCTAGCAGTGCCTCCGGCGCGCGAGCGGCGCTGGAAATGGCTTGGCAAGCGAGCGGTCAATATGGCGACCATTTCGTGGGACGACTTCGCGAAGATCGAACTGCGGGTAGGCCGCATCATCGAGGCGGAGCCGTTCCCGGAGGCGCGCAAGCCGGCCTACAGGCTGCTCGTGGATTTCGGCCCGGAAATCGGCCACAGGAAATCGAGTGCGCAGATCACGCAGCTCTATGCGCCGGACGCGTTGCGGGGCAGGCTGGTCGTGGCGGTGGTCAATTTCCCGCCGAAACAGATCGGGCCGTTCATGTCCGAATGCTTGGTCACGGGCTTTCACAATGAGCGCGGAGAGGTCGCCCTGTGCGTGCCCGACCAGGCGGTGCCCCTCGGGACGCGGCTGCTCTAGAAGGGGCCTTTGAGTCCGGCAGCCACCCTTGACATGCGAATGAGAATTATTAGCATGTACGGGTGCTGGAGACCCCCGATCATTCGACGCTGACCCGCGTCATTCTCGAGGACGGCTGTTGCTGCGAGCTCGCGCGGCTCGACGGCGTGCTCGAGCGGATCTGTGCCGCGCTCGAATCGGTGCCGGCGGACCAACGCCGCGAAGTTGGGCGCGCGCTGCTCGGCATGGCGGTCGCTTATATTGGCAATCATGGCGCTGCAGCCCTTCCATCTCGCGATACCGGTGCATGACCTCGCAGCCGCGCGCGCGTTCTACGGCGCGCTGTTCGGCTGCCCGGAAGGGCGCAGCGCCGACGAGTGGGTGGACTTCGACTTCTTCGGCCATCAGCTCGTCGCGCACCTCGACCCGGCCGCGCGCGGGCGCGCCGCACACCACAATCCGGTCGACGGCCACGACGTGCCGGTGCCGCATTTCGGCGTCGTGCTCGAGTGGCGGGACTGGCAGGCGCTCGCCGACCGGCTGCGCGCCGCCGGCACGGCGTTCGTCATCGAACCCGGCATCCGCTTTCGCGGCCTGACCGGCGAGCAGGCGACGATGTTCCTGCGTGATCCTTCGGGCAACGCGCTCGAATTCAAGGCGTTTCGCGATCCGTCGCAGCTGTTCGCCCGTTGAGCCGCCGCAATGCGAGCGCGACGAGGCGCTGCGCGAGCCGCTCGCGCCAGCCGCGCGGTGCGGCGAGGCCCATGCGCTCCAGCGCGTGGCGCATTCCGGGATCGGCCGGGTGTCGCAGCGCCGAGGCGAGCACGCGCAGCCTGCCCGTGCGCGTCGCGCTCGCGGCCGACAGCGCCTGCAGCGCCTTCGACAGCAGGATCTCCTCGCGCGTCAGGTCGGTGCCGAACGGATAGTCGCTGAACAGGCCCGCCTCGCGCGGCGCGGCGAACGTCGCCTCGAGCCGCGCCGGCGTGTTGTGGCGATGCGCGTCGGCGATGCGGTAGTCGCGCGGCAGCTTGCCGGCGGTCTTCGCGGCGGCGAGCAGCGGCTGCTGGAAGCGCGAGTCGGCGATGTCGAGCAGGCGTGCGATCACCTCGGCGTCGGTCGCGCCGCGCAGGTCGGCGACACCGTATTCGGTGACGACGATGTCACGCAGGTGCCGCGGGATCGTCGCCTGCGCGTAGTTCCAGACGATGTTCGACGTGAGCCGGCCCGCCGCCTCGCGGGTCGCGCGCGCGCAGATCACCGCGCGCGCGCCGGGCAGCGCATGCGCCATCGCGACGAAGTTGTACTGGCCGCCGACGCCGCTGACGACGCGGCCGTCCGCGAGCGTGTCGGACACCGCCGCGCCGAGCAGCGTGACCATCATCGCCGTGTTGACGAAGCGCGCGTCGCGCCGCTGCAGGCGGCGCAGCTCGTGGTCGTCGCCGAGCAGCTGGTTGACGAAGCCGACGCCGCACATGTCGATGCGCCGCAACTCGCGCTCGGGCATCTCGCGCAGCTTGGCGTAGAAGCCGCGCGGCCCGAGGAAGAATGCCGAATGCGCGACGACGCCGCCCTTCAGCTCGCGACCGAGGCAGCCGGCGGCGAGCGCGCGACGGGCCGCCGCGTCGCCGAGGTCGGCGCTGATCCACTCGCCGTCGGGACTGCGGATGCGCCCGTCGCGGTAGCGCGTCTCGGCGCGGAACACGCCGAAGCGGCGCAGTGATTCGAAGCCCGCCGCGTCGAGCCGCGGGCCGACGCCGGCGTCGGCGAGCGCCTCGAGGATGCCGGCGTCGAAGCGCTCGCCGATGCGCCCGCTCGCGAGCAGGCGCGTGAGCGGCAGCGAGTCGTAGACGTGCCGGCGCAGGATGCCGGCGCGCAGCAGGTCGAGCATCTGGTCGACCAGCATCTCGGTGCAGGCATAGAGCCCGGTGCCGAACGGCGCGCTCTCGGTCGCGACGCCGCCGAGCGCCTCGAGTGCGGCGCGCCAGGCCGCGTTCTGCTGGTGCCGCAGCAGCAGCGCGTAGACGAGCGCATCGCCGAGCTCGCCGATGCCGATCTGCAACGTGCCGCCGTCGCGCACCAGCGCGCTGACGTGCATCGCGATCGCGTGGTCGACGGTGCGCAGCGGCAGATTCGGCGGGCCGAACAGTTCGTAGTCGTAGCCCGGGTGATCGATCAGGAAATCGAAGCGCTCGGGCGATACGCAGGCCGCGCCGAACATGAACGGCATGCGCGGATGCACGGCGCCGATCAGCACCAGCTCGCGGCCGGCTGCCCGTGCGGCGTCGATTTCGGGCAGCAGGTCGACGATCACGTCGGGATTGGAGCCGAACGACAGTTGCAGCTCGCCGCCGCTGCCGCGCTTCGCGACGTTCTGCGCGATCACGTTCGCGCCGCGCGCGAGGAAGTCCCGGCCGACGTGCGTGTAGTTCGCCGCGAGGTAGTCCTGCTGCGCGCGCTCGACGCCGAGCCAGGCCCCCGGCTCGAAGTAGAACTCGATCACCTCGACGTTCGGCGGCAGCGCGCCGCGCTTCGCGGCCTGCACGTACTCGAGCTCGGGGTAATCGGCGAAGACGCGCTCGACGATCGGCTCGAGCAGGCGGCGCTCGAGGTCGCTGCGCGCGCGCGGCCGCGTCAGCGACAGCGCGGTCAGGATCGTCAGCTCGAGCGACGGGTCGCCGAGCGCGCGCCGGTAGAACTCGTTGGCGAGCAGGTTCGGCTTGCCGATGCCGAGCGGCAGGCCGAGCACGACGCGCCGCCCGACGCGCGCGAGCGTGGCGTCGACGCATTCATCGATCGTGCCGAAGGTCTGCGGCACTCAGTGCGCGGGCGCGAGCCTGACCGACCAGAGGATCGTCACCGCGTCCGCCACCATCGAGGTCGCGCGCCACTCGCCCTGGCCGACGCCGTAGTCGAGCCGCTTGATCGCGAGCTGGCCGGCGAGCCGCCCGTCCGCCAGCGTGAAGGGCAGCGCCACGTCGCGCGTCGCGTCGCGGATCGTGAGCTTGCCGTGCGCCACATAGCCGCCGTCCGCCGCGCGGGTGATCCGGCCGGCGCTGAACGTCGCGGCCGGGAAGCGCCGCACGTCGAACAGGTCCTTCGAGCGCAGCGTGCTGTCACGGTCCTTGTCCTGCGTATCGAGCGAGTCGACCTCGACGCGCACTTCGAGCGTGGCGGGTGCACCGTCGTCGCCGGTCGTGAGCACGGTCGTGAAGCGGCCGAAGGCGCCGTCGGTGGTCGCGCCGGCCTGCGAGAAGCGAAATTGCAGCGTGCCGGTCGCGCCGCTGCCCTCGAGGGTCTGCGCACCCGGCGTGGCGGCGGACGCGTCGCTGCCGGGGCCCGCGGCGAACAGCATCAGCAGCAGCAGCGCCGGCACGCGCGCGAACGGCAGCATGCGCTTCAGCACCGTGTCGCGATTGAAGAAGTGGTGCTTCAGCGCGGCGAGCAGATGCAGGATCGCGATGATGCCGAGCGAGAAGGCGAGGATCTCGTGGGTCTCGTGCGCGATGTCGAAGGTCGCCTCGCTCGGCGCGACCAGGTCGGGCAGCTGCACGAGGCCGAACCACGAGACCGGGAAGTTCTTCGCCGACGACATGATCCAGCCGGCGAGCGGCACGGCGAACAGCAGCACGTACAGCAGCGCATGCGTCGCGCGCGCGGTGAATTTCTCCCAGCCCGCCATCGTCGCGGGCAGCACCGGCGTGCGGTTCGCCGCGCGCCACAGCAGGCGCAGCGTAGCGAGCGCGAGTATCGTGATGCCGATCGACTTGTGGCGCGCGAGCAGCGTGAGCTTCTCCATGCCGGGCGGCAGGTCGTGTGCGAGCCATGCGAGCACGAACTGGCAGATCACGAGCAGCACGACGAGCCAGTGGAACAGCTTGGCGAGCGAGCCCCAGCGTTCCAGGGAATTGCGGATCGGCATAAGCTCGGCTCCGTGGAAGGCAGTGGAGCCAAGTCTAGCAAGCCGGCGCTGGCGGCGGTGATCCTGGCCGCGCTCGCCGTCGCCGGCTGCCCGGCGACCCGCCGCGTGGCGCCGGTGCCGGCCGCACCGCAGCCGACGTCGGCCGTCGCAGCGGCGCCGGAAGCTGCACCGGCCGAGGCTGCGATGCCCGCGGCCGCGCTGGCGTCGCCCGCCGCGGGTGTGCAGCGCTATCGGATCGACGCGGCCGCCTCGTTGCTCGTGGTCGTCGCCCGGCGCGGCGGCGTGCTGGCCGCGATGGGGCACGACCACGTGATCGCGTCGCACGATCTTTCCGGGTACATCGACCTGCAGGAGCCGCTCCGGGCCAGCCGTTTCGCACTCGAGCTGCCGGTCGCCGCGCTCACGGTCGACGAGCCTGCGCTGCGCAGCGGCCGCGGCGCCGGCTTCGACGACGAGGTTCCGCAGGCGGCGCGCGCCGCGACGCGCGACAACCTGCTCGGCGAACGCGTGCTCGACGCCGCGCACTACCCCCGGATCACGGCGCGCGGCCTCGAGCTGAGCGGCGGGCCGGAGCATTTCGCCGCGCGTGTCGAGCTGACCGTGCGCGACACGCGGCACGTGGCCCTGGTGCCGGTGCGGTTCGCGACCGGGCCCGGCGATACGCTGCGCATCACCGCGCGCTTCCCGCTCTCCCAGGGCGCCCTCGGCCTGACGCCGTTCAGCGCGGCGCTCGGCGCGCTGCGGGTCGAGGACCTGCTCGACGTGGAACTCGACGTCAGCGCGCGCCGAGCTCCCTGAGCACCGCGTCGGCGCGGTACACCTTGCGCAGCGATTCGCGGATGATCGCCGGATGCACCGCGATCGCGCGGTTCTTCGCGGCATCGAACCAGTAGTTGCCCGAGATCGAGTGGATGTTGCCATCGAACAGCAGGCCGACGATGCGGCCCTGTGCGTCGACCAGCGGGCTGCCCGAGTTGCCGCCGACGATGTCGCTGTTGGTCGCGATGCAGAACGGTGTCTGCATGTCGAGCGAGTCGCGCACCGCGAGCCAGCTGTCGGGGATCCGGAACGGCGGCGCGCCGGTCGCGCGCGCGAACGCGGTCCCGAGGCGCGTGAACGGCGCGAGTTCGACGCCGCCTTCGTTCCATGCGGTGACCGTCCCGTAGTTCAGGCGCAGCGTGAACGTTGCGTCGGGGTACACGTTCGTGCCGTACACCTTGAAGCGCGCCGCCGCGATCTTCTCCGCCGCCGCGGCGACCGGCGCCTCGACTTCGTCCTCGTAGCGCTTGCGCACCGCGCGCGCCGGCGCGTCGATCGCGAGCGCGAGCCGGACCATCGGATCGTCGGACGCCGCGATCGCCGCCGCGCCGCCGTCCCAGAGCCGCTTGCGCACGGCCGGATCGGCCAGCTGCGTGCCGGCCACCAGCTTCGTCGCGAGGCTGTCGGGCGAGTCGGCCGCGAGCAGCTCGCGCACGACCGGGTGATCGGGGCCGAGCCATTCACGCATCCGCTCGAGCGAGAACGACAGCGTCAGGTTCTCGAGTTCGGCGTAGACCGGCACCGGCGCGAGCATCTGGCGCTCGAGGCGCGGCAGCGCAGTGTCGGTGTACTCGCGCAGGCGCGCGGTGTTCTGCTTGTCGCGCTCCGCGGCGGCGCGCACCAGCGTGCGCGCGTAGCGGAAGTTCGCGCTGTTGAAGCCACCGGCGCCTTCGAGAAACAGGTAGGGCAGGTATAGATTGCGCTCGACGTCGACCGCGCGCGCGATGTCGGCCCACGGATCGCCGAATGCGGGATCGCCGGCCAGCGCCGCGCGCAGCGCGCGCTCGGCCTCGCCCTTGCCGGCGAGCAGCGCATCCTCGTGCAGCGCATCGAGCTGCTTGCGCCGGACCTTGATGACGTTCTCGATCGAATTGAGCGGCTCCTCGACGATGCGCGCGGCCGATTCGCTGCCCTTGCCGAACTGGATGTAGCGGCCGCGCAGCTCCGAATAGCGCAGCAGCCAGTTCGGCAAGGCGACATCGCGCTGGAATTCGAGCTCGGCGCGCGTGTCGAGCCGCGCGGTCGAGCCGGGATGGCCCGTGACGAACACCGCCTCGCCCGCCGCCGGACCCTCGAAGCGGATCGGCAGGAAGTCGCGCGTCTTCACCGGTTTGCCGTTCTCGTAGGCCCGCAGCAGCGAGTAGTCGAGCGACCAGCGCGGGAACTGGAAGTTGTCGGGATCGCCGCCGAAGGCGGCGATGTCGGCTTCGGGTGCGAGCACCAGCCGCACGTCGTCATAGCGCTTGTACTTGTAGAGGAAGTACTGGCCACCCTGGTAGAGCGTGACGCTCTCGCACTTGAGTTTCGAGTCGCGCTCGCAGTCCTGTTCGAGCTGCGTCAGTGCGCGCTTGCGTGCCTCGTTCGCGGCCGTCTCGTCGAGCCCGGCGACCGCCTGTGCGACCTTGCCGGTCACGTCCTCCATCACCTGCAGTACGTCGGCGACCTGGGTCGCGCAGCGCGGCTCGGCGTCACGGCGGCGCGCGATGAAGCCGTCCTGCACGAGGCTCGTGTCTTTCGACGAGAGGCTCGCGAGGCAGGACTCGACGCAGTGGTGGTTCGTCAGGATCAGCCCGTCGGGTGAGACGAACGATGCCGTGCAGTTCGACAGCCGGATCGTGCTGCGGCGGACGTGGTCGAGCCACGCGCCGTCGATCGTCACGCCGTAGCGCGCCTTGACCTCGGCGGCGGGGAAGTTGTCGAAGGTCCACATGCCCTCGTCGGCGAGCGCGGGCAGTACGGCGGCCGTGGCGATGGCGAGCAGGGCGGGCAGGACTTTGCGCATGATGGCCTCGCGGCGGTGGGAAGCCGCGGATTCTAGCCGCAGTGCCCGCGTCCCGGGGGTTGCGGACACGCCGAAAGGTGGCCGCTGCGACGAGCCGACTGCGCTCAGGCGGCCCGCAGCAGGATCGCGAGCCCGTCGGGGCTCTCGAACAGCGCGTCGGTGGCCGGGTCGAGCCCGGCCGGCGGTGAATCGTCGAAGACGACACCGAGCGCCGCGAGGCGCGCGCGGCGCGCGGCGGGATCGCTGCCGGCGAACACGAGCAGCGGTCGCGGGAAGAAGCGCGGATCGTGCAGCGCGAGGTCCAGGTGATCGCTGGTCAGCGACAGCCTGCGGTACGCGGCCTCGCCGCCATCGTCCTCGAGTGCGACGAAGCCGAAGGCCTCCCAGGTGCGGCGCGCCGCCGCGAAATCACGCGCCGGCAGGCTGTATTCGATGAAGTCGCCGCACAGCGAGGTCTCGTCGCGGCTGCGGTCCGCGGGCGAGTAGGTGCGTGCCTCGAGCAGCGTGACCATGTGGCCGGTCGGGTCGCGGAAGCCGACTTCGTTGAAGACGTCCTCGCCGGTGCGGCGAAACTCCAAGCGCGCGCCGGCCGCTTCGATCCGCGCCAGCTGCTGCGCGAGCTGCTCGCACACGAAGGTGAGCGACGGCGACGCGAACGCGTACTGGTGCAGGCCGAAGGTGATGCGCCCGTCCGTGAGCACACCGTACGGATGCGACCAGATGTCGTTGGTCACGCAGTGGCTGAAGCCGAGGCGCTCGAGGAATTCGACCGACGCGCGGATGTCGCCCGCGTGCACCGACAGTTCGAGGAAGCGGCCGAGCATGCCGGCGCCGCGAGTCAGGTCGCGACGGCGCGCGGGAAGGCGGTGACGGTTGCGGCAACCGCGCCGGCCCAGCCGCGCGTGTGCTGCGTCACGATCTGGCCGAGGGCGTGCACGTGCGCGCTGCCGGCGTTGAGCGCCGGCACGTAGTCGAAGCGGGTGCCGCCCGCGCGCAGGAAGCGCGCGCGACCCCCGACGTTGATTTCCTCGAGCGTCTCGAGGCAGTCGATCGCAAAGCCCGGGCACGCGACCGTGACCGTGCGCACGCCGCGCGCCGGCAGCGACTCGAGCACCTCATCCGTATAGGGCCGCAGCCAGCTGCCGCCGCCGAAGCGCGACTGGTACGCGACGCTCCATTCGCCCTCGCTCAGCTCGAGCGCGGCGGCGAGGCGCTGCGCCGTGGCATGGCAGCGGCGGTGGTAGGGATCGCCCCGGTCGCAGTAGGCGCTCGGCACGCCATGCCAGGACAGCACCAGGTGGCTCGCGCGACCATGCGTGCTCCAGTGCGCGGCGATGCTCGCGCGCAGCGCCTCGATGTAGTCCGGATGGTCGTGGTAGTCGGCCACGAAGCGCACTTCGGGCAGCCAGCGCAGACCGCGCAGCGCGGCGCTGACCTGGTCGTACACGGCGCCGGTCGTCACGCCGCTGTACTGCGCGAACAGCGGCACGACCAGCAGCCGGCGCGCGCCCGCCTCGTCGACGAGGCGCACGATCGCGTCACGGACCGACGGCTTCGAGTAGAGCATGCCGAGCGCGACCGCGGCGGGCGCGGCGAAGCGCGGCGCGAGCTGCTGCTCGAGCGCCCCGCGCAGCTCGCCCGACAGCGACAGCAGCGGCGAGTGGCCGGCGGCGAACATCTCGCGGTAACGGCGCGCGCTGCGCAGCGGGCGCAGCGGCAGGATCAGGCCGTGGAGGATCGGCAGCCACAGCCAGCGCGGCAGCTCGACGACGCGCGGATCACCGAGCAGGCCGCGCAGGAAGCGGCGGATGTCGCGCGCGCGCGGCGAATCGGGCGAGCCCGAATTGACGAGCAGCACGCCGATCCGCTCGCTGCCGTCGTGCGGGAAATCCGGCCGGCCGTGGTATTGCGGCATGGAGACCTCGTGCGTCAGGCGACGCCGCCGACGCACACGTATTTGAGTTCGGTGTAGTCGAGTATGCCGTACTTCGAACCCTCGCGGCCGAAGCCCGACTCCTTCATGCCGCCGAACGGCGCGACTTCGGTCGAGATGATGCCGGTATTGGCGCCGACGATGCCGTACTCGAGGCCCTCCTGCACGCGCCACGAGCGCGCGAGGTCGCGCGTGTAGAAATAGGCGGCGAGGCCGAACTCGGTGTCGTTCGCCATCGCGATCGCCTCGGCCTCGGTGCCGAAGCGGAACAGCGGCGCGACCGGCCCGAAGGTCTCCTCGCGCGCGACCATCATCTCCGGCGTGACGCCGGTCAGGATCGTCGGCTCGAAGAACGTGCCGCCGAGCGCGTGGCGTTTGCCGCCGAAGGCCAGCTTCGCGCCCTGCGCGAGCGCATCCGCGATGTGCTCCTCGACCTTCGCGACCGCCTTCGCATCGATCAGCGGCCCCTGTTCGGTCGGCCCCGCAAGGCCGTCGCCGATGCGCAGGCGCGCGACGGCCTCGACGAGCTTCGCGGTGAACGCCTCGTACACGCCGTCCTGCACCAGCAGGCGGTTCGCGCAGACGCAGGTCTGGCCCGTGTTGCGGTACTTGCTCGCGATCGCGCCGTCGACCGCCGCGTCGAGGTCGGCGTCGTCGAAGACGATGAACGGGGCGTTGCCGCCGAGCTCGAGCGAGAGCTTCTTCAGCGTGCCGGCACTCTGCGCCATCAGCTTCTTGCCGACCCCGGTGGAGCCGGTGAACGTGAGCTTCCTGACGATCGGGTTCGAGGTCAGCTCGCCGCCGATTTCGGTGGCGCCGCCGGTGAGCATGCTGAACACGCCGGCCGGCACGCCGGCGCGCGTCGCGAGCTCGGCCAGCGCGAGCGCCGAGTAGGGCGTCTGCGTGGCGGGCTTGCACACGAAAGTGCAGCCGGCGGCGAGCGCGGGGCCCGCCTTGCGCGTGATCATCGCGGACGGGAAGTTCCACGGCGTGATCGCCGCGACGACGCCGACCGGCTGGCGCAGCACGAGGATGCGCTTGTCGGGCTGGTGGCCCGGGATCACGTCGCCGTAGATCCGTTTGGCCTCCTCGCCGAACCACTCGAGGAACGAGGCCGCGTAGGCGATCTCGCCCCTCGACTCGGCGAGCGGTTTGCCCTGCTCGGCGGTCATCAGCGTCGCGAGGTCGTCCTGGTTCGCGAGCATCAGCTCGCTCCAGCGCCGCAGGATATTGGCGCGGTCCTTCGCGGTGCGCGCGGCCCATGCAGGCTGTGCGCGCGCCGCGGCGTCGATCGCCCGGCGCGTCTCGGCCGCGCCCATGTGCGGCACCGTGCCGAGCTTCGCGCCCGAGGCCGGGTTCGTCACCTCGAGCGTGCGCCTGTCGTCCGCGTCCACCCAGGTCCCGTCGATGAAGCACTGCTGCCGCAGCAGCGTCGCGTCCTTCAGTTTCATGTCGTCTCCAGGAGTCAGCCCACGTGCCCGGCGAAGAACGCGAGCGTGCGTTCGAGCGCGAGCGCGGCACTCGGCGCGTCGTAGGCGGCGCGCTCGGTGCAGTTGAAGCCATGATCGGCCGGATAGATGTGGAACACGCCCGCCGGATGCGCGGCCCTGATCTTGTCGACGTCGGCGAGCGGGATGTGTGAGTCCTTCTCGCCGTAGTGGTAGATCACCGGGCACTTCGGCGTCTGCGCGAGCAGCTTGACGATGCCGCCGCCGTAGTACGACGCGGCAGCCGCGACCGGCAGCTCGCAGGCCGCGAGCCAGGCGACGGTACCGCCCCAGCAGTAGCCGACGATGCCGACACGGCCCGAGCCCCTGACCGCGTTGACCGCCGCGCCGACGTCGGCGAGGAACTGCGCCGGCTTCACCTGCAGCATGTAGCCGATGCCCTGCTGGACTTCCTCGGCCGTATAGCCGAGTTCGATGCCGCGGCGCACCCGGTCGAACAGCGCCGGCGCGATCGCCGTATAGCCCTGCGCCGCACAGCCGTCGGTGACCGCGCGGATGTGGTGGTTCACGCCGAAGATTTCCTGCACGACCACGACGGCGCCACGCGGCGCGCCCTTCGGCGCGGCGAGATACGCCTGGAATTCGTGGCCGTCGCGGGCCATCAGCGTCGTGAATTCACCCATGGACAGGCTTTCGCGGCAACCGGGGAGCCGCCAAGAATACCGCGCTTACGCGGCAGGGACCACGCGCTGGTCGATCGCGCCGAAAATGGACTGGCCGGCCGCATCGAACATCTCGATGCGCACGCGATCGCCGTAGCGCAGGAACGGCGTCGACGCCTGGCCGTCGGCGAGCTGCTCCAGCATGCGTTTCTCGGCGAGACAGCTCGAGCCGCGGCTGCGATCGTAGTTCGACACCGTACCCGAGCCGACGATCGTGCCGGCGCCGAGACGGCGCGTGCACGCGCAGTGCGCGACCAGCTGCGGAAAGCTGAAGGTCATGTCGACGCCCGCATCGGGCGCGCCGCAGCGCTCGCCGTTGATCTGGCTCACGAGCGGCCCGTGCAGCTTGCCGTCGCGCCACGCCGCGCCGAGCTCGTCGGGCGTGACCGCGACCGGCGAGAACGCGCTCGCCGGCTTCGACTGGTAGAAGCCGAAACCTTTCGCGAGCTCGCCCGGAATCAGGCCGCGCAGCGACCAGTCGTTGACGAGCATCAGCAGGCGGATGCGCTCGCCGGCGGCCTCCGGCGCGCAGCCGATCGGCACGTCGTCGACGATCACCGCGACCTCGGCCTCGAGATCGATGCCGTGATCCTCGCTCGCGAACGGCGCGTCGTCGGTCGGGCCGAGGAAATCGTCGGAGCCGCCCTGGTAGACCAGCGGGTCGGTCCAGTAGGACGCCGGCAGCTCCGCGCCGCGCGCCTTGCGCACGAGTTCGACGTGGTTGACGTAGGCGCTGCCGTCGACCCAGTGATGCGCGCGCGGCAGTGGCGCGGCACAGGCGCGCGGATCGAACGGCTGCGCCGATGCCACGGTGCCCGCCTCGAGCCGCGCGGCGAGCGCCGCGAGCGCGGGCGCCACGCGCGCCCAGTCGTCGAGCGCGTCCTGCATCGTCACCGCGATGCCGTCGGCGGCCACGCACCGCGTGAGATCGCCCCGCACGACGACCAGCCGGCCGTCGCGGCCGCTCTTCAGGCTCGCGAGCTTCATGGCGTCTTCCAGCTGTCGACGTAGCCCGACCACTCGACGCCGGTTGCGTCCGGCGCAATGTCGAGCGCATCGCGCGCATCGATCATCACCGCGACCTCGTCGGTGCCGGGCTTCGGCTGCGAGGTGACGTTCTTCAGCGCCTTCGGGTGCGGGCCGTGCGTGAAGCCGGCCGGGTGCAGCGTCAACATGCCCGGATGGATGTTGTCGCGGCTGAAGAACTCGCCGGCATGGTAGAAGATCACCTCGTCGTAGTCGTCGTTGTTGTGGAAGAACGGCACCTTGATCGCGCCCGGGTCGGTCTCGAACGGCCGCGGCACGAAAGTGCAGACGACGAAGCGCTCGCCGAGGAACGTGGTGTGCGCCGACGGCGGCAGGTGATAGCGGTGGCTCATGACCGGCCGGATGTCGCGCACGTTCAGGCGCACCGGCGCGAGATCGCCGTGCCAGCCGACCGCATCGAGCGGGTTGAACGGATAGCCGATCACCGAGCGCGCATCGCGGCGCTTGACCTCGACGCGCCACGGCGTCGTGGAAGACTGCTGCGCCGTGAACGCGGCGTCGATGCGCGGCACATCGAGCATCGCCGGATCGAAGATCGCGTGCGGGCCGAGCATCCCCCGGTCGGGCAGCGTGTAGCTCGAGTTGGTCGCCTCGATCAGCAGCGCCGCGAGCGGCTCGCGGCATTCGAGCCGCCACATCGTGCCGCGCGGCAGCAGCAGGTAATCGCCCGCTTCGAACTCGAGGTGGCCGAAGTCACAGTGGAGCGCGCCGCGGCCGCGGTGCACGAACACGAGTTCGTCGCCGTCGGCATTGCGCGCGAGCGCGGGCATCGCGCCGTCGAGCCGCCACCAGCGCACGCTGACCGCCCGGTTGCCGAGGATCCGCGGCGCATCCCACGGCGAGGCGCAGCTCGCATCGAGGCGGGCGAGATCGAACGCGTGCGGACGCAGCGGCCCCTCGAAGCTCGTCCAGCCGGTCGGCGGATGGCGGTGATACAGGTGCGCCGCGGGGCCGAAGAAGCCTTCCTTGCTGATCTCGCGCTCGAAGGTGCCGGGCGGCAGGTCGGCGTGCGCCTGTCGCGACGCCTCGCCTTCGACGCGCGGGAAACCGATGTAGCGCTTCATGGCCGCTCGAGGATCGCGGTGACTCCCATGCCGCCGGCCGTGCACACCGAGATCAGGCCGCGCCTGGCATGCGGGCTCTGCGCGAGCAGCTTGGCGAGCGAGGCCACGATGCGCGTGCCGGTGGCGGCGAACGGATGGCCGATCGCGACGCTGCCGCCCTTCACGTTGAGCTTCGCGCGATCGATGCTGCCGAGCGGCTGCTCGAGGCCGAGGCGCTCGCGGCAGTAGTCGGCGGATTCCCAGGCCGCGAGCGTGCAGAGCACCTGCGCCTCGAAGGCCTCGTGGATCTCGTAGAAGTCGAAGTCCTGCAGCGCGAGCCCGGCGTCCTTCAGCATCGCGGCGACCGCGTACACGGGCGCCATCAGCAGGCCCTCGTGGCCGCCCACGTAGTCGACCGCCCAGGTCTTGCCGTAGCCGAGCCACGCGAGCACCGGCAGGCCGCGCGCCTTCGCCCAGTCCTCGGAGGCGAGCAGCACCGCCGACGCACCGTCGGTGAGCGGCGTGCTGTTGCCGGCGGTGAGCGTGCCGCTCGCAGAGCGATCGAACGACGGCTTCAGCTTCGCGAGCTTCTCCAGCGAGGTGTCGCTGCGGACATTGTTGTCGGTGTCGAGGCCTTCGTAGCCGATCACGAGGTCGGCGTAGAAGCCCTCCTGCCAGGCCGCCGCGGCCTTCCGGTGGCTCGCGAGCGCGAGTTCGTCCTGCGCCTCGCGCGTGACCTGCCAGGTCTTCGCCATCTGCTCGCAGTGCTCGCCCATCGACAGGCCGGTGCGCGGCTCGACGACCGCCGGCATCACCGGCCGGAAGTCGCGCGGGCGCAGGCCGAGCAGCGGCGCGAGGCGCTGGCCCAGGCTGCGGCCGCGGTGGCTGCGCAGCAGCTTCTGCTGGTAGGAGCGCGGATAGACGATCGGCACGTCGCTGATCGAATCGACCCCGCCGGCGAGCCCGGCGTCGATCTGCCCGAGCGCGATCTTGTTGCCGAGGAGGATCGCCGCCTCGAGGCTCGTGCCGCAGGCGCGCTGGATGTCGAGCCCGGGAGTCTGCGCATCGAGCCCGCTCGACAGCACGCACTCGCGCACGAGGTTGAAGTCGCGCGAGTGCTTGATCGTGGCGCCGGCGATCACGTCGCCGAGACGCTGACCCTCGAGCGCGTATTTGCCGACCAGCGAGCGCAGCACCGCGGTGAGCATGTCCTGGTTGCCGACGCCCGCGTAGGCGCCGTGGGCCCTCGCGAACGGAATGCGCTGGCCGCCGATGACCGCAACGCGCCTGACTGCTGGACCGGCAAGCATGGGCGATAGGATGCCACGCCCGCGGCCCGGTCAGCCAATCCCGGGCCCGGCGCGGCCTGCGGGCCCCGTGCGGCGCTCAGGACTTCTCGCGATAGCCGTAGCCGAGCGTCTCGATGTCGACGACCGCGCCGTCCTCGAAGACGATCCGGCGCATCAGCTTCTGCGGCCCGAGGTTGTAGGTCCAGGTCTCGACCAGCACTTCGACATAACCGCCGCCCAGGTTCACCGGGCGCCCGTAGTACCAGACGATCGGCGGGCGCAGCACGACGCGCTGCAGCGTCGAGGTGGGCTCGCCACACCATGCGATCACCTGTTCGCGCGTCGTGCCGTCGACGACGAGCCGCTGGCCGCAGCGCATGCTGTCGGCCCATGCGGCCGGCGCGAGCAGCAGCAGGGCAGGCAGGATGGCGGAGCGCTTCATGGCATCGACGCTACGCCCCCGTGCCTGAACGGACAATGACCGGCCGCCGCCCGGGCGGCATACTGCCCGACACCGATGGCCACGACCCCACTCTGGCTCGTTGCGGCGCTCGCGCTCGGCGTTCCGCTGACCGCGCCGGAGCGCGCGCAGGTGCTCGCCGGCGACGTGCTCGTCACGACCACCGGGGACCAGCATGGCGCCCGGGCCGCGATCCGTATCGCCGCGCCGCCCGCGCGGGTCTTCTCGGTCATGACCTCCTGCGCGCAGGCCCTGCGCTATGTGCCGCGGCTCGAGTCCTGCCGCGTCATCGAGGCGGCCGCCGACGGCAGCCATGCGCGCGTCGAGCACGTCGTCAAGCCGCGCTGGTATCTGCCGCGGATCCGCTTCGTGTTCCGCGCCGACTATCGCCCGCCGCACGAGGTGCGGATCACGAACGTCAGCGGCGGACTGCGCGAGCACGAGGCGCGCTGGACGCTCGAGCCGCTGGACGGCGGACGGGCCACGCTGGTCGATTACCAGGTGCGGATCGTGCCGCGCTATCCGGTGCCCGAATGGCTCGTGCTCGCGACCCTGAAACGCGACCTGCCCGCAATGATGCGGGGCCTTGCGGCGCGATGCGAGCAGCCTGCAAGATGACGCCAGCCATGCCACCGCGCTTCGCCAGCTTCCGCGAGCCCCGCCCGTTCCGCCACCCCCGGTACAGCCTGCGCGGCGATTTCACGATACTGCGCGACGTGCTCCCGCGCCGCCTCCACTGGTAGCGCCGTGCCGGCCCCCGCCATCGATCGCGCGTTCGGGCGTCGCATCGCGGCGCTCGTCAATCGTGGCGGCGGCGCGCTGCTGCCGGGCGGGCTGCGCGGCGTCGAGAAGGAATCGCTGCGCGTCGACACCGTCGGACACATCGCGACGACGCCGCATCCGCGCGCGCTCGGCTCGGCGCTGACCAACGCGCAGTTCACGACCGACTATTCGGAGGCGCTGCTCGAGCTCGTCACGCCGACCTTCACGACGAACTGGGAACTGCTGCAGTACCTGTGCGACATGCACCAGTTCGTGTTCCGCCACCTGGGCGAGGAGCTGCTGTGGGCGACCTCGATGCCGTGCCGCATCAAGAGCGACGCGTCGATCCCGATCGCGCAATACGGCCGCTCGCACATCGGGCGCATGAAGACCGTGTATCGCGAAGGGCTCGGCCTGCGCTACGGGCGCGTGATGCAGGCGATCTCGGGCGTGCATTTCAACTACTCGTTTCCCGAGCGGTTCTGGGAGGCGTACGCGACGCTCCCCGAAGCCCACCGGAGCGGCGACGTGATGCGTTCGGCCGCCTACTTCGACCTGCTGCGCAACTTCCGCCGCCACGGCTGGCTCGTGCTGTACCTGTTCGGTGCCTCGCCGGCGGTGTGCCAGTCGTTCCTGCGCGTGCGCGGCGAGACGCTGCCGCCGCTGACGCAGGGCACGGCCTTCGAGCCGTACGCGACGAGCCTGCGCATGAGCGATCTCGGCTACCGCAACCGCAAGCAGGCGGGCGTCACGGTGTCGGTGAACAGCCTCGACGACTACGTGCGCGACCTGACGCGCGCGATCAGCACGCCCTATCCGCCGTACGAGGCGCTCGGCGTGCGCGACGGCGACGAATGGCGGCAGCTGAACGCGAACCTGCTGCAGATCGAGAACGAGTACTACAGCAACATCCGCCCGAAGCGGGTCGCGCGTTCGGGCGAGCGCCCGACCAAGGCGCTGCTGCGCGGCGGTGTCGAATACGTCGAGGTACGCGCGCTCGACGTCAGCGCCTTCGACCCGGTCGGCGTGAACCAGGTGAAGCTGCGCTTTCTCGAGGCCTTCCTCGCGCTGTGCCTGCTGCGCGAGAGCCCGCCGATCGGCGGCGACGAACAGGAGGCGCTCGACCGCAACCACGTGATCGTCGCGCGCCGCGGCCGCGAGCCGGGCCTCACGCTGCAGCGCGACGGGCGCAGCGTGCCGATGGCCGCCTGGGCGGGCGAGCTGCTCGACGACATGGCGGGACTCTGCGAGATCCTCGACGCCGGCTCGGCCGCGCGGCCCTATACCGCGGCACTCGAGGCGCAGCGCGCCAAGCTGCGCGACGTCGAGCGCACGCCGTCGGCCCGCCTGCTGCAGGAGATCCGCAGCACCGGCGCCTCCTTCTTCGAGCTCGCGTACGGCATGTCCGCGGCGCACAAATCCTATTTCCTCGAGCTGCATGCGCCCAATCCGGGGCGCCTCGAGGAGTTCCGGCAGGGCGCCGAAGCCTCACTCGACCGCCAGCAGGCCATCGAGGCGGCCGATACCGGAAGCTTCGCGGAGTATCTGGAACGCTATTTTGCGAACTAGCTCACAATTTCGAGGCAAACCTCTGATTTGACATATAACTGTGACGATTTTGTCACCCTATCCCGGCGGTGGAGCGGTAGAATCGTCGCCGAAAACAGACGGACACAACTCTCAAGCCGTCAGGGACGAGACCTCCGCAGATGAAAACGACGAAGCCCTCGCAGGCGCCTGGATTTGTTTCTTCCGAATCGCTCGTTGCGGCGAACGAGCCGACGATGCCCGAGCTGCGCAAGGAACAGCGCGCCGAGGCCGCCACCACCGCCAAGCGCGGCTGGGACCCGTACGACGTCTGGCGCACCCGGGTGAAGACCTCGCGCCACAGCGACACGCCCGCCCTGTGACGCCTGCCACGGCGACGCCGTGGCGGGATCGGCCGGCCGCGGCGCGCGAACGCTCGCCTCACCGTCAGTAGATCGCGATCTCCCGCCGGCCGTCGGCCGAGCGCGCGCCGCGGAACATCCCCTCGCTGTTGAACGGCATCACGACGTTGCCGCGCGCATCGACTGCGATGATGCCGCCCTCGCCACCCATCTGCCGCAGCCGGCCCATGACCACCGCATCCGCCGCTTCGGCGAGCGTGGCGCCCGCATAGGCGACGCGCGCGCAGATGTCGTGCGCAACGACCGTGCGGATGAAAAATTCACCGTGGCCGGTGGCCGAGACCGCGCAGCCCGCGTTGTCGGCGTAGGTGCCGGCGCCGATGATCGGCGAGTCGCCGACGCGGCCGTAGCGCTTCGCGGTCATGCCGCCGGTGGACGTGGCGGCCGCGAGATTGCCGTCCTGGTCGAGCGCGACCGCGCCGACCGTGCCGAGCGCGGACAGTTCGTTCACCGGCCCGCCGCCGCCCGGCAGCGCGCGCTGCAGCTGCAGCCTGCGCGTCTCGGTGTGGAAGTACTCGTTCGGCACCGGCGCCATGCCGCGCTCGAGCGCGAATTCCTCCGCGCCGCCGCCGATCAGCATCACGTGCGACGAGTGTTCCATCACGGCGCGCGCGAGTTCGATCGGGTTCCTGACATGACGCAGGCCCGCGACCGCACCGGCGGCGAGCGTGCGCCCGTCCATGATCGAGGCGTCGAGCTCGGCGATGCCGCCGGCGGTCAGCACGGCGCCGCGGCCGGCGTTGAACAACGGATCGTCCTCGAGTATCCGCACCGCGGTGGTGACCGCGTCGAGGCTCGTGCCGCGGCCGTCGAGCACGGCGTAGCCGGCGTCGAGCGCCGCCGCGAGTCCGGCGCGGTAGGCCTGGTCGCGCTCCGGGGTCATCGCGGCGCGTGGCAGCGTGCCGGCGCCGCCGTGGATGGCTATGGCGTACATCGATGGTCCTTGCTGCTGCGTGCGCGGCGATGGCGTGGCGGGTCGCGGGCAACCGCGGAATCGGACGATTGCTTCACTTGCCGAACAGCGTGCCGGCGAGACGATGCCATAACCCCGGGCGCTTGCCCACCGCGCGTGACGCGCGCTGCCGCGCCTCTTTGAAGATCAGATCCGGCACGTCGACGCCGCAGGCCTGCTCGAGGCCCTGGAAACCGGGGGCCGAATTGGCCTCGCATACGAGGTAGCGCTCACCGTCGATCAGCACGTCGACGCCCGCGACGTCGAGACCGAGCGTCCGGGCGACCCGCTCGGCGAGTCGGCGCAGCGGTAGCGGCATCTCATGGCACACGCCGATGCCGCCCAGCGAAATGTTCGACTTGAAGCTGCCATCGGTCGAGCGCCGCTCCATTGCGGCCACGGCCCGGCCGCCGATCACCAGTACGCGGATGTCGCGGCCGTGGCTCGCCGCGATGTATTGCTGGAACAGGAAATCCGTGCCCGGCTTCGCGCCGTCGAGCAGGTTTGCGAGGTCGTTGAACTGTTCGCGGCTCGTGCAGAGGAGTACGCCCTGTCCCCGCGTACTCCTCAGGATCTTCACGACGACCGGAAAGCCGAGCTCGCGCTCGACGAGCGCCACGTCCACCGGGAATTTGCCCAGAATCGTCTTCGGGATCGGGATGTCCGCGTGCGACAGCATCTGCAATGTGTGCAGCTTGTCGGCGACCGCCTCGATGGCGGCCGGGCCGTTGACCATCGCGACGCCCTGGCGCTCGAAGTGACGCAGGATCGCGAGCGTGAAGTAGCTCGTCTCGCTGCCCGTGCGCGCGATGATCAGCTCGGGCCGCGGCAGCTTGCGTCCCTGGTAGGTCGCCGACCAGCCGGCAGCCGGATCGACGACGAGGTCGAATTCCTCGGGCTGCAGTACCGTGAGCTCGATGCCGAGGCGTGCCGCGCAGTCGATGAATCGGTAGACCTCGGGAGCCTCCGGGATCTCCAGCGACAGCGCGCGTTGAAACAGCAGCCAGCATCGCATGGGTCGGGACGCCTCCGTGCCGGAACATATCATCCGGAGGCTGCACCGCGAGGCCGCGAGACGCGACATCGGGCCCCCGCTGCGGCTATCATCGGTCAGGCCCGAAGCCTAGCAGTCCGCCAGCGCGGCGGGCGCCGTTCCCCCAGCAATCCGGACAGGTTTCGTGGCACAACCCCACACACGCATTCGCAGCCTGCTGGTCGCGAATCGAGGCGAGATCGCGATCCGCGTGATGCGGGCCGCGACCGAGCTCGGCATCCGCACGATCGCGATCTATTCGCAGGAAGACCGCTTCTCTCTCCATCGCACCAAGGCCGACGAGGCCTATCTGGTCGGCCGCGGCAAGGGCCCGGTCGACGCCTACCTCGACATCGAGGACGTGCTGCGCGTCGCCCGCGAGGCGCACGCCGACGCGATCCATCCGGGCTATGGCTTCCTGTCCGAGAACCCGGATTTCGCCGAGGCCTGTGCGCGCGACGGCATCCTGTTCGTCGGCCCGACGCCGCAGGTCATGCGCACGCTCGGCAACAAGGTCTCGGCGCGCAATGCCGCGGTCGCGGCCGGCGTGCCGGTGATGCCGGCGACGCCGGCGCTGCCGGCCGATTTCGGGACCGTGAAGGCGCTCGCGCGCGAGGTCGGTTACCCGCTGATGCTCAAGGCGAGCTGGGGCGGCGGCGGCCGCGGCATGCGCGTGATCGAGGACGATGCGCAGCTCGCGGAACTGCTGCCGGTCGCGCGGCGCGAGGCGCAGGCGGCGTTCGGCAACGACGAGGTGTATCTCGAGAAGCTGGTGCGTCGCGCGCGCCACCTCGAGGTGCAGATCCTCGGCGATGCGCACGGCAACCTGGTGCACCTCTACGAACGCGACTGCACGGTGCAGCGGCGCAACCAGAAGGTCGTCGAGCGCGCGCCGGCGGTGTTCCTGAGCGACGCGCAGCGCGCCGAGCTGTGCGAGGCCGGGCTCGCGATCGGCCGGGCGGTCGGCTACCTGAACGCCGGCACCGTCGAGTTCCTGCAGGACGCGGACAGCGGGCGGTTCTATTTCATCGAGGTCAATCCGCGCATCCAGGTCGAGCACACGGTGACCGAGTGCGCGACCGGCATCGACCTCGTGAAGGCGCAGATCCGCATCGCGGCCGGCGCGCGCATCGGCACGCCCGACAGCGGCGTGCCACCGCAGCAGGAGATCCGCGTGCAGGCGCACGCGCTGCAGTGCCGGATCACGACCGAGGACCCGGAGAACAACTTCATCCCGGACTACGGCCGCATCACGGCCTACCGCAGCCCGGCGGGCTTCGGCATCCGCCTCGACGCGGGCACCGCGTACACCGGCGCGATCATCACGCGCTCCTACGACTCGCTGCTCGTCAAGGTGACCGCGTGGTCGCCGACCGCGGCCGAGGCCTCGGCGCGCATGCACCGCGCGCTGTGGGAGTTCCGCATCCGCGGCGTCGTCACGAACCTGCGCTTCCTCGACCAGGTGATCACCCATCCGGCGTTCGCGAGCGGTGAATACACCACCCGCTTCATCGACACGACGCCGGAGCTGTTCCAGTTCCCGCGCAAGCGCGACCGCGCGACGCGCATGCTGACCTACCTCGCCGAGACCATCGTCAACGGCAATCCGGAAGCGAAGACGCGCGTGCGCCCGCCGCGCATGGGCCTCGCGCGCCTGCCGAAGGTGTCGCTGAAGGCGCCGCCGCCGGCGGGCACGAAGCAGAAGCTCGACGAGCTGGGGCCGGAGAAATTCGCGCAGTGGATGCTCGGCGAGCGGCGCGTGCTGCTGACCGACACGACGATGCGCGATGCGCACCAGTCGCTGCTCGCGACCCGCATGCGCACAATCGACATGGCGGCGATCGCGCCGTACTACGCGCGGATGCTGCCGGAGCTGTTCTCGGTCGAGTGCTGGGGCGGAGCCACGTTCGACGTCGCGATGCGCTTCCTGAAGGAGGACCCGTGGGAGCGGCTCGCGCAGTTCCGCGAGGGCATGCCGAACCTGCTGCTGCAGATGCTGCTGCGCGCGTCGAATGCGGTCGGCTACACGAACTATCCGGACAACGTCGTGCGCTGGTTCGTCAGGCAGGCGGCGGACTGCGGCGTCGACGTGTTCCGCGTGTTCGATTCGCTCAACTGGGTCGAGAACATGCGCGTCGCGATGGATGCGGTGCTCGCGAGCGGGCGGCTGTGCGAGGCGGCGATCTGCTACACCGGCAACCTGTCCGATCCGGGCGAGCGCAAGTACACGCTCGACTACTACCTGCGGCTCGCGCGCGAGCTCAAGGCCGCAGGCGCGCACGTGATCGGCCTGAAGGACATGGCGGGCCTGTGCCGGCCGGCGGCCGCGCGCACGCTGGTCGCGGCGCTGAAGGCCGAGACCGGCCTGCCGGTGCATTTCCACACGCACGACACCAGCGGCATCTCGGCCGCGAGCGTGCTCGCGGCGGTCGAGGCGGGCTGCGACGCCGTCGACGGCGCGATCGATGCGATGAGCGGCCTCACGTCGCAGCCGAATCTCGGCTCGATCGCCGAGGCGCTGCGGCACGGCGAGCACGATCCCGGCATCGACATGGCGAACCTGCGCCGCCTGTCGTCGTACTGGGAGCAGGTGCGTCACGGCTACGCCGCGTTCGAGAGCGACATCCGCTCGGGGGCTTCCGAGGTCTACGTGCACGGCATGCCGGGCGGGCAGTACACGAACCTGCGCGAGCAGGCGCGCGCGCTCGGCATCGACGAGGCGCGCTGGCCCGAGGTCGCGCAGGCCTATGCCGACGTGAACGACATGCTGGGCGACATCATCAAGGTGACGCCGACCTCGAAGGTGGTCGGCGACATGGCGATCATGATGGTCACGAGCGGCCTGACGCGCGCGCAGGTCGAGGATCCGGACACGCAGATCGCCTTCCCCGAGTCTCTGGTGCAGCTGATGCGCGGCGATCTCGGCCAGCCCTACGGCGGCTTCCCGCAGGCGCTGCAGAAGAAGGTGCTGAAGGACATCGAGCCGCTGACCGTGCGGCTCGGCGCGACGCTGCCGCCGACCGATCTCGAGGCGACCCGCGCGCAGGTCGCGGCGAAGATCGGCCGCGAAGTCACCGACTACCAGCTCGCCTCCTACCTGATGTATCCGCGCGTGTTCCTCGACTACGCGCGCGATCGCGCCGCCTATGGCGACGTCGGGCGGCTGCCGACGCCGGCGTTCTTCTATGGGCTGGAACCGGGCGAGGAGATCAGCATCGATCTCGAGCGCGGCAAGACGCTGATCGTCACCTACGTCGCGGTCAGCGAGACCCACGATGATGGCACGCGCACGGTGTTCTTCGAGCTGAACGGCCAGCCGCGCGCGGTGCGCGTTGCCGACCGCAGCCAGGTCGCGCGCCGCCCACCGCAGCGCAAGGCCGAGGCCGGCAATGCGCGGCACGTTGGTGCGCCGATGCCCGGCAGCGTCGCGACCGTTGCGGTCGTGGCGGGGCAGGCGATCGCGCGCGGCGACGTGGTCGTCACGCTCGAGGCGATGAAGATGGAGACCGCCGTGCGCGCCGAGATGGACGGCAAGGTCAGCGAGGTGCTGGCGCGGCCCGGGATGCAGGTCGACGCCAAGGATCTGCTCGCCGTGATCGGCTGAGCCGCGCGGCAAGCGCGAGGGCGAGCGCGGCGAGCCATCCGGGCAGGATCGCGCCCCCACCGCCGCCGCCGCCACCACCGTTGGCACCGCTGCTCGGCGGCGGAGGCTCGGGTGTCGTGCCGCCGTCGCTGACGGTCAATGTGGCGCTGGCGGAGTTGTCGGCGTCGTTCGGGTCGATCGCCGAGGACAGCACCAGCGCCGAGAACGTGCGGCTGCCCGTCGTCGTCGCCTGCGCGGTGAAGGCGAGGCTGCGCGTCTCGCCCATCGCGAGCGCGGCGGGCTCGCAGGAGACGCGGTTCGCGCCGGCGCTGCACGCGAGCGTCGTGTCGATGGCGCCGACCGTGAATCCGGCCGGCACGTCGATCGACAGGCGCGCATCGGCCGCGTCGCCCGGGCCGGCATTCGAGATCGTCACGGTGAGCCGCGTATCGTCGCCGGGCGCAAGGCTGGCCGGCGTGGCGGCGATGCTCGCGGCCAGGTCCGCAACGGGGTCGGTCACGATCTGCACCGAGGCCGCGTTGTTGCCCGGCGAGCCGTCGTTGGCGGCGTACACGTAGCCGCTCAGCGTTTCGGTGCCGAACACGCGCCCGGTGAGCGCGAGCGTGACGGTACGCGTGACGCCGGGCGCGAGCGAGCCGAGCGAGCAGTTCGGCTGGCCGCCGGCCGTATCCGTGCAGCTGCCGCCGGCGGCATTGATCGACTCGAGGGTCGAGCCGGCCGGGATCTGGAAGCTGACCGAGGCGAGGTCGGCGGTGCGCGTGCCGACCGAGCGCACCGTGAACGTCAGCGAGTAGGTGACGTCGAGGCCGTGACGCGCGGTGGCGACCGGCGCCACCAGGTCGAGATCGGCCTGGTCGACGTCGGTGAGGCACATCGCGTTCGCGACGCGCGGCGCGATCTGCTCGAGGCTGCACTGCGAGAACTGCGTGTTCGCGGCCGACAGGCTCGGCGCCATCAGGTAGGCGGTCGAACTCGTGTTCGCGCAGGCCTGGCCGGCCTCGCCGTCGTGCGGCGCGCCGAAATTGTGGCCGATCTCGTGCGCGGCGATCAGCGAGATCACGGCCGGGCTCAGCTTGCCGGCGCGCGCCTCGGTCAGGCTCGCCGAGTTCAGCGAGCAGATCGCGTCGAGATAGGCGATGCCGACCGTGGTGTCGTCGAGCTCGCGGCCGGTCATCAGGTGCGTGAGGCCGAGGCGCTGCGACGCGATCGTCGAGCGCCGGAAACTGGCGAGCTGCTTGAGCAGCTCGGCAGCCGCCGACACCGTGAACGGGTCCTGGTTCGTGTCGAAGACGCGCGCGGAGCCGACGCGGATGCGCAGCCCGACCTGCGCGGCGAAGATGCCGTCGACGACATTCATGCGCGCGACCATGAAGTCGACGGTCGCCGCGCCGTAGACCTGGTAGAGCTCGTAGTCGGCGACCATCGCGACGTCGAGCTGCCGGTCGACGGTGCCCGCGGCGAGCGTCGCGAACTCGGTACCGATCGACTTGTAGAGCGCGAGGCCGGTCGTGCCGCCGTCGCTGCCGTTGCCGCCATCGACGCCGCAGCTGATCGCGTCGGCATCGAGCAGCGCGTCCTCGAGCCGGTACACGGCCGTCCCCGACGTGGGCGGCGACAGCGCGGCGTCGGCGAGCGCCGCGACGCTGCGCGCGGGTTCGATCGCGTAGATCTCGCGGCCGTCGTCGATGAGCCCGGCGAGTCCGTCGCGCGTGCGGGTGATGCGCACCCACGAGCCCGGCAGGCCCGCGATGCGGCCCTCGTAAGCCTGCAGGTCGGGGCGATCGGCGGGAATCGCCGCGGCGATGCGCAGGTTCCGCGTGAGCAGCAGCTCGAAGCGCTTGCCGAAAGCCTCGAACGCGAGCCGTTCCTGCTGGCCCGGCTCGCCGCGTATCGACTGCATCGCGCGCGCCGGTTCGAGGTAGACGATGCGCGCCGGTGCGCGCGCTTCGGCCCATGGCGTCGCCACGGCGAACGCCAGCGCGATGGCCCCGGCCGCCGCTGACCCCCTGGATTTCATGGCCCGATTATGGCCCGCCTGCGCATCCTTGTGCGCGGAACCTGCACGCGACCGCCTTAAGTCGAATCGCGGGCGCTCAGGCCACGCAGTCCTTCAGCGGGACGCCGCTGTCGGCGAGGCGCGCCGGATCCGGGTACGCCCGTGCGGCGATCAGCTTGCGCGCCGCCATCTGGTCCTTCGGACTGTTGATCGTGTCGATCGCGATCAGCTCGCCGGCGCGCAGGTAGCAGGCCGCGAAGCTGCGCGTGGCCGGATCCCCGCGCAGCACCACCTGGTCGTGGCCCTGCGAAAGCCCGACGATGATCAGCTTGAGGTCGTACTGGTCGGACCAGAACCACGGCGTCTTGTCGTGCACGGTGTCGATGCCGAGCATGTTGAGCGCGGCGCTGGTCGCCTGCTCGAAGGCGTTGTCGACCGATTCGAGGCGCACGCGGCATCCATAGCGCGCGCTCGGGTGGTTGGTGCAGTCGCCGGCGGCGTGGATCGACGGATCGGAGGTGCGGCAGTATTCATCGACGATGATGCCATTGTCGCAGGCGAGCCCGGCGGCGCGGGCGAGCTCGTCGGCCGGCTGCACGCCGACGCCGACGATCGCGAAGTCGGTGGCGTGCTCGCTGCCGTCGGTGCAACGCACCGCGCGGAGCCGCCCGTCGCCGGCGAAGGATTCGAGGCCGGTGCGCAGCGCGATGCGCACGCCGTGGCGCGCGTGCTCGGCCTCGTAGAAACGCGATACCGGCTCGCAGACGACCCGGTTCATCACGCGGTCCGCGAGCTCGATCACGGTGACCTCGACGCCGAGCCCGCGCAGCGTGGCCGCGACCTCGAGGCCGATGTAGCCGCCGCCGACGATGACCGCGCGCCGGCCGGGCTGCGCCTCGGCGCGGATCGCGTCGACGTCGGCGATCGTGCGCAATGTGTACACGCCCGCGAGCTGCGCGCCGGGCACGGCCACGCGGCGGGCGCGGCTGCCGGTCGCGAGCAGCAGCGCGTCATAGGGCAGGGTGGCGCCGTCGTCGAGCCGGACCTCGCGCCGCTGCCGGTCGATCGCGAGCGCGCGGCGGCCGAGCCGCAGCTCGACCGCGTGCTCGTCGTAGAAGTGCGCGTGCCGGATCAGCAGGCGGTCGTGGGTGAGGCTGCCCGCGAGCAGCTTCTTCGACAGCGGCGGGCGCTGGTAGGGATGCACCGGTTCGTCGCCGACGACCGTGAGCGCCGCCTCGCAGCCACGCTTGCGCAGCGTTTCGACCGCCTGCGCGGCGGCCTGTCCGGCCCCGACGATCACGATGTTCTTCGGTGTCACGTGGCGAGCATACTGGGCGCGCGCGGCGAGCCCAAGCGCACCAGCTGCGGGCGCGGAGCGCCGGACTTGCGCTAGAATGGTGCAGGCACGCGATCGCCGTGCACGGAAGTCTGCGGAAATGCCTGATTTCGTGCTGCGCGCACGCTGGCATGAAAGCTGCACTTTCGGTCAGCCAGGATCACCGACGGGAGTGAGTGCATGAAACTGGTCACCGCGATCATCAAACCCTTCAAGCTCGACGACGTGCGTGCCGCGCTCGCCGAGATCGGCGTCTCGGGCATGACCGTCACCGAGGTCAAGGGGTTCGGCCGCCAGCGCGGCCACACCGAGCTGTATCGCGGCGCCGAGTACGTCGTCGATTTCGTGCCTAAGACCCGCATCGAGGTCGCCGTCAGCGAAAACCTCGTCGACCAGGTGGTCGACGCGATGCTGAAGGCCGCCAAGACCGGCAAGGTCGGCGACGGCAAGATCTTCATCACCGGCATCGATCGCGTCGTGCGCATCCGCACCGGCGAAACCGACGACGCTGCGCTCTAGCGCATGTCCGGCGGTGCGTCGAAGCGGGCGGAGCTCGAGCGCGCCGTCGCAAGCCTCGAGATCGACTCGGCGCGCCGGCACATCTTCCTGTGCGTCGGCGGCAAATGCGCCGACGAGGACGAACAGCAGGCCAGCTGGAAATTCCTGAAGCGGCGGCTGAAGGAGCTGGGGCTCGTCGACCGGCCGCACGGCGTGCTGCGCACCAAGGCCGACTGCCTGCGCGTCTGCATCGGCGGGCCGATCGCGGTGGTCTACCCCGACGGCGTCTGGTATCGCCACTGCACCGTGGAGAATCTCGAGCGGATCATCCAGCAGCACCTGATCGGCGGGCGCGTCGTCGAAGAGCTGCGCATCGCGCGGACCGGCGCGTCCGCGTAAACTGCCGCCATGACCCAGGCCATCCTGATCCGGGAGACCGGCGGACCGGAAGTGCTGCGCGTCGGGGAGATCGTCGTGCCGCCGCCGGCGGCCGGCGAGGTGCAGGTGCGCCACACTGCGATCGGTCTCAATTTCATCGACGTCTACGACCGCACGGGCCTCTACCCGATGCCGCTGCCCGCCGTGCCGGGCCGCGAGGCGGCGGGCGTGATCGTGGGCATCGGCAGGAAGGTGAAAGGTTTTCGCGTCGGCGATCGCATCGCCTATGCGCTCTCGGTGCCGGGCGCCTACTCCGAGCTGCGCAACGTGCCCGCTGCGCGCATCGTCAAGCTGCCGAAGGCGATCAGGGACGAGATCGCCGCGGCGATCATGTTGAAGGGCCTCACCGCGCAGTATCTGCTGCGCCGGACCCATCGCGTGCAGAAGGGCGAGTGGATCCTCGTGCACGCGGCCGCCGGCGGCGTCGGCCTGCTGCTGTGCCAGTGGGGACGGGTGCTCGGCGCGAAGGTGATCGGCGTGGTCGGCAGCGAGGCGAAGGCGAAGCTCGCGAAGCAGCATGGCTGCCACCACGTGCTGCTCGCGGGGCGCGACGAGATCGTTGCCCAGGTCCATGCGCTCACCAAGGGCGCGGGCGTGCACGTCGTCTATGACTCGGTCGGCAAGGACACTTTCTTCGAATCGCTCGACTGCCTGCGCCCGCGCGGCATGATGGTCAGCTACGGCAACGCGTCGGGTCCGCCGCCGGCCTTCTCGCCGCTCGAGCTCGCCAGGCGCGGCTCGCTCTACCTGACGCGGCCGACCCTCTTCAACTACATCACCTCGCCGGCCGAGCTCACCGCCGCCGCGCGCGAGCTGTTCGCGCTGGTGGCCAGGAAGAAGCTCAAGGTCCGCGTCGGCCAGCGTTACGCGCTCGCCGACGCCGCCCAGGCCCATCGCGATCTCGAGGCGCGCCGCACGACCGGGTCCACGGTGCTCGTGCCGTGAGCCGCGGCGCCGCGGCGTGGGCGGTGCTCGCGCTGACCGGCCTCGCGCTCTTCGGCAACTACTACGTCTACGACTCGATCGGGCCGCTCGCCGAGCAGCTCTCGCGCGAGCTCGGCTACAGCGACACGCAGATCGGCACGCTGAATGCGATCTACAGCGTGCCGAACGTGTTCCTGGTGTTCGTCGGCGGCATCCTCGTCGACCGCTACGGCCCGGGCCTGGTCACGTTCTGGACCGCGCTCGTGTGCCTCGCCGGCGCGCTGCTGACGGCGCTCGGCACGCCGTTCGAGCTGATGGCCGCGGGCCGGCTGCTGTTCGGCATCGGCGCCGAGACGATGATCGTCGCGACGCTCGCGGCGCTCGGCATCTGGTTCGCCGGGCGCCAGCTCGCGCTCGCGATGGCGCTGTCGGTCAGTCTCGCCCGCGCCGGGTCCTATGCCGTCGACGTCTCGCCGCTGTGGGCAGCGGACGCCTACGCGGCCGGCTGGCAGGCGCCGCTGTGGCTCGCCGCGGCCGTCATGCTCGGCGCCGCGGTGGCGGCCTGCGCCTACTGGCGCCTCGAGGCGCGCGCGGCGGCCAGCGGCACGCAGGTGCTCGGCCTGTCGCGCGAGCGCATCGAGCTGCGCGGCCTCACGCGCTTCAGCCGCGGCTATTGGTACGTGCTCGCACTGTGCGTGCTGTTCTATTCGGTGATCTTCCCGTTCCGCAGCACTTTCGCGATCAAGTATTTCCAGCACACCGGCGGCCTCTCGCTCGAGGCGGCGAGCCTGCTGAACAGCCACGTGTTCCTTGCCGCGATGTTCGCGACGCCGCTGTTCGGCTGGCTGAACGACCGCATCGGCCGGCACGGGCTGCTGCTGACGATCGGCGCGGCGTCGCTCGTTGCGTCGTTCTACGTGCTCGGCGCGACGCACTGGCCGCCTGGTGTCAGCACCGTGCTGATCGGCGTCGCGTTCTCGCTCGTGCCCGCGGTGCTGTGGCCGGCCGTCACGCTGCTGGTCGCGCCGCAGCGGCTCGGCACCGCCTACGGCTTCATGACGATGCTGCAGAACATCGGCATGGCGGGTGCGAACCTCGCGGCGGGTGCATTGAACGATGCGAGCGGCGCGGGTGCCGGGCATCCGGCCGGCTACCTGCCGATGATCGCCTTCTTCGGGGTGCTGTCGCTGCTCGCGGTGGCCTGCGCGCTGCTGTTCTGGCGCGAGCGGGTCAGGCGCCCTCACCGAACGTGACGACCTGGCGCACGGCGTCGCCGCTCGCGAGTCGGTCGAAGCCCGCGTTGATCTCATCGAGCGCAAGGCGGTGCGAGATCAGGCGGTTCACCGGCAGCCGGCCTGCCCGGTACCACTCGATGTAGCGCGGGATGTCGCGCGCCGGATCCGCTCCGCCGAGATAGCTGCCCTTGATCGTGCGCTCCTCGGCGACGATGCCGACGTGCGGCACCGAGAACTGCGCCTGTGGCGGCGACAGGCCCGCGGTCACGGTCGTGCCGCCACGCCGCGTGATCCGGTAGGCAAGCTCCATCGCCTTGACCGAGCCGGCGAATTCGAACGCGTGGTCGACGCCGCCGCGGCTCAGCTCGCGCACCTGCCCGACGACATCCGGGTCGGAGGCCGGGAGCGCATGTGTCGCACCGAGCTCGCGCGCGAGTGCGAGCTTCGCCGGCGAAAGATCGATCGCGATCAGCAGGCCCGCGCCTTGCGCACGCGCGCCGAGCAGCGCGGCGAGCCCGACGCCGCCGAGCCCAACGATCGCGGCGCGGCTGCCGGCGCGCAGCTGCGCGGTGTTGACGACCGCGCCGACGCCGGTCAGCACCGCGCAGCCGAACACGGCCGCCTCGTCGAACGGCAGCGCGCGATCGACGCGCACCAGCGAGCGGCGTGACACGACTGCATGCCCGGCGAACGCCGACACGCCGAGATGATGCTGCAGATCGGCGCCGCCGCGATGCAGCCGGCGCGCGCCACCGGGCAGCGTGCCGGCCGTGTTGCTCGCGGCGCCCGGCTCGCACAGCGCCGGGCGCCCCTGCGTGCAGGGTTCGCAGGCGCCGCAGCACGGCACGAAGGTGGTGACCACGTGATCGCCGACCGCGAGGTCGGTAACACCCGCGCCCAGCGCCTCGACGATGCCCGCGGCCTCGTGGCCGAGCGCCATCGGCAGCGGTCGCGGCCGGTTGCCGTCGATCACCGACAGATCGGAATGACACAGGCCGGCGGCGCGGATTGCGACCCGCACCTCGCCGGGGCCCGGCGGGTCGAGGTCCACCTCGGTGACCACCAGCGGGCGCGACTGCGCATATGGGCGAGGCAGCTGCATCGTCTCGAGCACGGCGGCGCGGGTTTTCATCGCTACAATTGTCGCATGAGTGATGGTCGCACGAATGACGCCTCCCCCCGAAGCGCGGACGCGCCGCCTGCGCGCGCCGATTTCGCGGTGTTCCGCACGCTGGCGACGCGCTGGATGGACAACGACCACTACGGTCACGTCAACAACGTCGCCTACTACTCGTATTTCGACACCGCGGTGAACGGCTGGCTGATCGAAGCGGGCGGCGTGGACATCCGCACGCTGCCCGCGATCGGCCTCGTCGTCGAGACCAGCTGCCGGTACTTCAGGCCGCTGTCGTTTCCCGACGTGCTCGAGATCGGCCTCGGCGTCGAGCGGCTCGGCACGAGCAGCATCGTTTATCGGCTCGGCGTGTTTCGGCAGCACGAGCCGGAGGCGGTGGCGGCCGGGCGCTTCGTGCACGTGTACGTCGATGCGCAGACCAGGCGGCCTACGATGATGCCGGCGGTCGTGCGTGATCTGGTGGCAGGGCTCGGCACTGGGGGCTGAGCACGATGCGCTGAGGGTGGCGCGGCCGCAGGCAGCAGGCTCCGCCGGCGAGCGTGGAGAGCGCCGAGGTGCGGCGAGCAGCGCGAGGCGCACCGCCAGGGGTTCTGCTGCCGCAGTTCAAATTCACGCCTCGCGCCGCCGCGCCGAGGGTACGGCGCCGCAGGCGCCGCGCTCGACCCGCTCGCCGGCGGAGCCTGCTGCCTGCGGCCGCGCCAGGCGCTGCACTTCGCTCTGTCTAGAGGTAGCGATCCGGCGAGAACAGGTCGATTGGCACCGAAGGGCCGCGGCCGGCGATCAGGTCGCTGATCACGCGCCCGGTCGCGGGCGCCAGGGTCACACCCATCATCGCGTGGCCGGTGGCGATGAGCACGTTGTCGGCGCGGCGCGTGCGGCCGATGTAGGGCAGGCCGTCGGGCGAGCAGGGGCGCAGGCCCGCCCACGGCGTGATGCCGGCGAAATCCGCGGGGCCGAACTGCGGGTAGTAGCGGGGGATCGCGTCGAGCATCGCCGCGACGCGGCGCTGGTCGATCGAGCGCTCGAGGCCGCTCAGCTCGAGCGTGCCCGCGAAGCGCAAGGTGCCGTCCATCGGCGTGACCGCGATGCGCGCCTCGGCGAGCAGCGCGCAGGCGTGGGGCAGCGCGCGCGGCGCCGCGAGCGTGAAGCTGTAGCCCTTGCCGGCCATCAGCGGCAGCGGCAGGTCGATGCCGCGCGCGAGCGCTGCGGACCACATGCCGCCGGCGATCACGAACTCGTCGCCGCCGACGTCGCCCGCCGGCGTTTCGGCCGCGACGACGCGCGCGCCCGCGCGCCGCAGCCCGCTCACCTCGGTGTGCCAGAGCAGTTGCGCGCCGCCGGCCTCGAGCCCGGCGGTGAGCGCCGCGACGACCCGCTGTGGCACCGTGTGCGCATCGAGCGGATAGCGCACGGCACCGCGGATCGCCATCGTGAGGCCCGGCTCGAGGGCCGCCGCGGCTCCAGCGTCGAGCACTTCGACCGGCAGGCCAAGGCGCCGGGCCATCTGCGCGGTGTCGCGCTCCTCGTGCAGCGCGTGCTTCGTGCGGCACAGGATCAGCAGGCCGTGCTCGGCGAGCGGTACGCCCTGCGGCCACAGCAGTGCCAGGGCCTCGTAGCCGCGGCGGCCGAGCAGCGCGAGATCGCGCAGCGCCGGCGCCGCGAGTGCGACCCGCGAGGCGCGCGCTGCGCGCAGGAACTGCCAGCACCAGCGCAGGTAATCGGGCTCGACGCGCGGCGCGATGCGCAGCGGACTGCGCGGATTCGCGAGCGCGAGCAGGCCGGCACGCACGGCGCCCGGCGAGGCGAGCGGCACGAAATGGCTCGGCACGATCATGCCGGCGTTGCCGAGCGAGCAGCGATCGCCGTCGGGGCCGCCGCGGTCGATCAACGTGACCGCGTGTCCGTCCTGCACGGCGTACCACGCGCTCGCGAGGCCCGCGATGCCGCCGCCGATCACGACGACGCGCCGCGGCGCCGGCAGCCGGCCCTTCACGGCGCCCTCGCGGCGCGTGCGGCATTCATGGCGTGGAAGCGATGCCGTGCGCGAGCGGGTCGGCGGGGTCGATGAGTAGTGTCGCCTCCGCGGTCACCCAGGCCTGGCCCGTGATCGTCGGGATCACGCGCCCGCCGTCGCGCTCGTAGCGGGCTTCGAACACGCTGTCGGTGATGCTCCGCTGGCGCCACACCTCGCCCGGCGCGAGGCGACCGTCGGCGGCGAGGCAGGCGACCTTCGCGCTCGTGCCGGTGCCGCAGGGCGAGCGGTCGTAGGCGCCGCCGGGGCACAGCACGAAGTTGCGCGTCTCGTCCGACAGCTCGATGTGGTCGATCACCGCACCGTCCGCGCCGGTGATGCCGGCCTGTTCGAGCGCGCGCCTGACGCGGTTGCAGAAATCGCCCAGCGCGCCGGCGCGGGCGAGCGCGAGCGTCTGGCCGTGGTCCTCGCAGAGGAAGAACCAGTTGCCGCCCCAGGCGATGTCGCCGTGGACGCGGCCGTGGCCGTCGACGTCGACCGCGACTCGCGCGGCATGCCGCCAGGCCGGCACGTTGCGCACCGAGACGGTGTTCGCGTCGTGCAGGGTCGTCGTGACGGTGCCGACCGGCGTCTCGAGCCGGTGTTCGCCGGGCGCGAGCCGGCCGAGCCACGCGAGCGTGACGATCGTGCCGATCGTGCCGTGGCCGCACATGCCGAGATAGCCGACGTTGTTGAAGAAGATGACGCCGGCCGCGGCCTGCGGGTCGACCGGTGCCGTCAGCAGCGCACCGACGAGTACCTCGGAGCCGCGCGGCTCGTTGACGACGGCCGACCGGAAGTGATCATGCTGCCTGCGCAGTGTCGCGACGCGCTGTGCGAGCGGGCCGTCGAGCGCCGGGCCGCCCTCGATCACGACGCGTGTGGGTTCACCGCCGGTGTGCGAGTCGACGACGCGGATGCGTTCCACCGGGGCGGCGCTCAGCGCGCGCGGCGGCGCCGTTTTGGCAGCGGCGGCAGCTTCGGCCGCTGCGCGAGCCCGGCCTCGATGATGCCGAGCACGCGCCGCCGCTCCCCGCCGACCAGCGTGCGGCGCGGCGCGCGCACCCATTCGGCGCCGAGGCCGGCGGCCTGGATCGCGAGCTTGATGTACTGCACGAACTTCACGTGCGTATCGAGATGCGCGAGCGGCGTGAACCAGCGGTACAGCCGGCGCGCCGCGTCGAACTCGCCGGCGACGGCGAGGTCCCACAGGCGCTGGTTCTCGCGCGGGAACGCGAGCCCGATGCCGGCGATCCAGCCGTCGGCGCCGAGTACCGCGCTCTCGAGCGCGAGGTCGTCGACGCCGGCGAACAGCACGTAGCGGTCGCCGACCGTGTTGCGCAGGTCGGTGATGCGGCGCACGTCGCCCGAGGACTCCTTGATCGCGACCAGGTTCGGCACGGCCGCGAGCTCGGCGAACATCGCCGGCGTCAGGTCCACCTGGTACGCGAGCGGGTTGTTGTAGCAGATGATCGGCAGCTGGGTCGCGCGCGCGACGTCGCGGTAGTGCAGCAGCGTCTCGCGCGGATCGGCGCGGTAGATCATCGCCGGCAGCAGCATCAGGCCGTCGGCGCCGAGGCGCTCCATGTCGCGCGCGTAAGTCTTCGCCGCGGCGGTGCTGGTCTCGACGACCGTCGCGATCACCGGCACGCGGCCGTGCGCGGCCTCGATCGCGGCGGCGACGACGCGGCGTTTCTCGTCGGGCTCGAGCGTGGCGTTCTCGCCGAGCGAGCCGAGCATCACGAGGCCCGACGCGCCGCTGTCGATCATCGCCTCGATGTGGCGCGCGGTCGCATCGAGGTCGAGCGACTCGTCGCGCCTGAACTGTGTGGTCATCGCCGGGAAGACGTCGCGCCAGGGTATCGTCATCGCTTGCAGCCTCCGGTCAGCGGACGAGTTCGAGCCGGCGGGTCGCGCGGCCGACACCGAGCGCGCCGCTGCGCACGACTTCCAGCGTTTCGCTGTGTCGCGCGAGCTCGTCGATGAAGCGGTTCACCTCGGCCTCGTTCGCGGTCAGCTCGACGACGAAGGCATCGGGCGCCGGGTCGAGCACGCGTCCGCCTGCGCGGACGACGAAACCGCGCACGGCGTCGGTCTGCCCGGGCTGCAGCCGCAGCTTCAGCAGCACGAGTTCGCGCTCGATGTGTTCACCGTCGGTCAGATCCTCGACGCCGACCACGTCGATCAGCTTGAGCAGCTGGTTCGCGATCTGCTGCAGCACCGCCTCCGAGCCGCGCGTGACCAGCGTGATGCGCGAGACGGTCGGGTCGTCGGTCGCGGCGACCGACAGCGACTCGATGTTGTAGCCACGGGTCGAGAACAGGCCGGCGACGCGCGTGAGCGCACCCGCCTCGTTCTGCAGGAGGATAGCGATGATGTGACGCATGGATTTCCGGCGAAAATGGGCACCCGGGAGAATACTGCAACTGCGCGCCCGCCGGGGGCGGTTTTGCGCGCCGCCGGCAAGCTGTTAGTCTCTGCGGTTACCTTTTGTTCACCGCACGACGTGAGCCCCGATGAGCGACACGGTCATAATGCCCCGCCCGCAGGCACAGCATCCGCTGGCCGGCCAGACCATGACCGGCGCGCAGATGATCGTGCAGGTGATCGCCGACGAGGGCACCTCGGCCGTCTTCGGCTACAGCGGCGGGGCGATCCTGCCGACCTACGACGCGGTATTCCTCTACAACGAGGCGCAGCGGCGCGCCGGCGGGCAGGAGATCCCGCTGATCGTGCCGGCAAACGAGCAGGGCGCCGGCTTCATGGCGGCCGGCTATGCGCGCTCGAGCGGCCGCGTCGGCGTCGCGCTGGTCACGTCGGGGCCGGGAGCGACCAACACCGTCACGCCGATCCGCGACAGCATGGCCGACTCGGTGCCGATCGTCGTGATCTGCGGGCAGGTGCCCACCGGCGCGATCGGCTCCGACGCGTTCCAGGAGGCGCCCGTCGCGTCGATCATGGGTGCGGTCGCCAAGCACGTGTTCCTGGTCACCGATCCGGCGAAGCTCGAGGCGACCGTGCGCACCGCCTTCGAGATCGCGCGCACCGGGCGCCCCGGCCCCGTCGTGATCGACGTGCCGAAGGACGTGCAGAACTGGCAGGGCGAGTTCCGCGGCCAGGGCACATTGCCGATCCCCGGCTACCGCCGGCGCATGGACCAGTCCGCCGGTTGCCACCTCGCCGACGACGACGCGGCGCGCTTCTTCGGGCTGCTCGGTGAGTCGCAGCGGCCACTGATCTATGCGGGCGGCGGTGTCGTCAGCGGCTCGGCCTCCGGCGTGCTGCGCGCGTTCGCCGAGGCGTTCGACATACCGGCCGTCACGACGCTGATGGGCATCGGCGCGCTCGATACCACGCACCCGCTGTGCATGCGCATGCTCGGCATGCACGGCGCCGCGTTCGCGAACTATGCGGTCGAGGACTGCGACCTGCTGATCGCGGTCGGTGCGCGCTTCGACGACCGCGTCGCCGGCGATCCGCAGCGCTTCGCGGGCAATGCGCGGGCGATCGCGCAGCTCGACATCGACCGTGCCGAGATCAACAAGGTCAAGCACGTGCAGTGGAGCCACGTCGGGCCGCTGCGCGACGCGCTCGGCGCGCTCACCGCCTGGGGTCGAGGGCAGGGCGTCGCGCCGGCGCACGCGGCGTGGCGCGCCCACCTCGATGCGCTGCGCCGCGCGCACGCGATGAACTACGACCACGACAGCACGCTGATCCAGCCCTACTACGTGATCGAGGAGATCACGCGGCTGACGCGCGGCGAGGCGATCATCAGCACCGGCGTCGGCCAGCACCAGATGTGGGCGGCGCAGTACTGCGATTTCCGCGAGCCGCGCCAGTGGCTCACGTCGGGCAGCATGGGCACGATGGGCTTCGGCCTGCCGGCCGCGATCGGCGCGCAGGTCGCCAACCCCGGCCGGCTCGTGATCGACATCGATGGCGACGCGAGCGTGCGCATGAACATCGGCGAGCTCGAGACCGCCACCACCTACGGCCTGCCGGTCAAGGTCGTCGTGCTGAACAACTTCGGCGACGGCATGGTCAAGCAGTGGCAGAAGCTGTTCTTCAAGGGTCGCCTGTCGGCGAGCGACAAGTCGCTGCACAAGAAGGACTTCGTCAGGGCCGCGCAGGCCGACGGCTTCGAATACGCGGTGCGTCTCGATCGCAAGGCCGACGTGCCGCGCATCGTGCGCGAGTTCCTCGCGTTTCCCGGCCCGGCGTTCCTCGAGGTCATCATCGACCCCGATGCGGGCGTCTACCCGATGGTCGGCCCGGGGCAATCGTACGACAAGATGATCACCGGTGATTTCATCGCCGCGCGCGGCGCGGCGCCCGCCGAAGCGGCGGCGCCGGATTCGTCCGAAATGTTCTGAGGGCGCGCGCCTGAAATACCTGCACACGATGGTGCGCGTCACGGATCTCGACGCCTCACTGCGCTTCTATCGGGATGCGCTCGGGCTCGTCGAGCTCTCGCGCCGCGACCATCTGCAGGGCCGCTACACGCTCGTGTTCCTCGCCGCGCCGGGCGACGAGGCGGCGCAGGTCGAGCTGACCCACAACTGGGATCCCGAGGTGTATCGCGGCGGGCGCAACTTCGGCCATCTCGCCTACGCGGTCGACGACATCTACGCCGCCTGCGCGCGCCTCGCCGCGCATGGCGTGACGATCAACCGGCCGCCGCGCGACGGCCGCATGGCCTTCGTGCGCTCGCCCGACGGCATTTCGATCGAGCTGCTGCAGAAGGGCGGCGCGCTCGCGCCCGCCGAGCCGTGGAGCACGATGCCGAACACCGGGGAGTGGTGAGCCGCCAGGCATGCCGCTGCGCACCCGTTTCGCCGGACTGCTGATCGCCGTCGCGTTCGCAGCGCTCACTTTCGCGCTGTGGGCGGTGGTCAATCGCCCGACACCCGAGCCGCCGTGGCCGGCGCGGATCCAGGGCTTCGCGTTCTCGCCGTTCGCGCAGGGCCAGGACCCCGGTCTGCAACAACTGCCTACCGAAGCCGAGATCGACCGTGACCTCGCGCTGCTCGCCGGCAAGACGAATGCGGTGCGCACCTACAGCACGCTCGGCTCGCTCGGCGCGGTGCCGCGGCTCGCCGATGCGCACGACATCAACGTTGCGCTCGGCGCCTGGGTCGATGCGAACGCCGACACGAGCGAGCGCGAGCTCGAGGGCGCGATCTCGCTCGCGCGCACGCATCGCAACGTCGTGCGCGTGCTGATCGGCAACGAGGTCGTGCTGCGCGGCGATCTGCCCGCGGAGGAGTTCCACGCCTACCTCGATCGGGCGCGCGCGGCGATCCGCCAGCCCGTCGGCACCGCGGAGCCCTGGCACGTGTGGCTCGCGAATCCGGAGCTCGCCGAGCACGTCGATTTCATCGCGGTGCACCTGCTGCCCTACTGGGAGGGCATTCCGGTCGAAACGGCCGTCGATTACTCGATCGAGCGCTATCGCGAGGTGCAGCGCGCCTTCCCCGACAAGCCGACGATCATCGGCGAGGTCGGCTGGCCGAGCCACGGCCGCACGCGCGAGGGCGCGGTCGCCTCGATGGCGAACGAGGCGCTGTTCCTGCGCCGCTTCCTCGAGCGGGCAGAGGCCGCGGGCGACATCTACTACCTGATGGAGGCCTTCGACCAGCCGTGGAAGGCAACCTTCGAAGGCGCCGTCGGCGCGTACTGGGGCGTCTACGACGTCGAGCGCCAGCCGAAGTTCGAGTTCACCGCGCCGATCGTGCGCGTGCCGCAGTGGCATGTGCTCGCGACGGTGTCGGTGCTGGTCGCGCTGTTCATCCTCGCGCTGCTGTACCTCAACAGCGAGACGTTGCGCAAGCGCGGCCGCAGCTTCCTCGCGGTGATCGTGTTCCCGACCGCGACGATCGCGGTCTGGGTGTTCTACCAGTTCACGCAGCAGTACCTGACGACGACCAGCGTGATCGTTGGCCTGCTGCTGTGCGCGAGCATGATCGGCGTGATCGCAGTGCTGCTTGCCGAGGCGCACGAATGGGCCGAGGCGCAGTGGGTCGTGGGGCGGCGCCGGCTCGTCGCGCAGCTGGCGCTCGAGGGGAGCGATGCGCGGCCGAAGGTCTCGATCCACGTGCCGGCCTACAACGAGCCGCCCGGCATGCTGATCGAGACGCTGAACGCGCTCGCACGGCTCGACTACGCCGACTTCGAGGTCCTCGTGATCGACAACAACACGCGCGACGAGGCCGTGTGGCGCCCGGTCGAGGCGCACTGCGCCGCCCTCGGGCCGCGCTTCCGCTTCTTCCACGTCGCGCCGCTCGCGGGCTTCAAGGCCGGCGCGCTGAACTTCGCGCTGGCGCAGACCGCCGACGATGCCGAGGTCGTCGCGGTGATCGACAGCGACTACGTGGTCGACCCGGGCTGGCTGCGCGACCTCGCGCCGTGCTTCGCGCATCGCTACGTGGGCATCGTGCAGGCGCCGCAGGACTATCGCGATGGCGCCGACAACGCCTTCAAGGCGATGTGCCACGCCGAGTACCGCGGCTTCTTCCACATCGGCATGGTTACCCGCAATGAGCGTAACGCGATCATCCAGCACGGCACGATGACGATGGTGCGCCGGCGCGTGCTCGAGGCGGCCGGCGGCTGGGCCGAGTGGTGCATCACCGAGGACGCCGAGCTCGGCCTGCGCGTGTTCGAGGCCGGTTACGAGGCCGTGTACACGCCGCGCTCCTATGGTCGCGGCCTGATTCCGGATACTTTCGTCGACTACAGGAAGCAGCGCTTCCGCTGGGCCTACGGCGCGATGCAGATCCTGAAGGCGCATGCCGAGCTGCTGTTCTCCGGCGGCAGCGTGCTGACGAGCGGGCAGCGCTACCACTTCATCGCCGGCTGGCTGCCCTGGGTCGCCGACGGCTTCAACGTGCTGTTCAATCTCGCGGCGATCGGCTGGTCGGTCGCGATGGTGGTGGCACCCGCGCGCATCGATCCGCCGCTCGCGATGTTCGCGGTGCTGCCGCTGTCGCTGTTCACGTTCAAGCTCGCGAAGCTGCTGCACCTGTACCAGGTGCGCGTCGGCGCCAGCTGGCGGCAGACGTTCGCCGCGGCGGTCGCCGGCCTTGCGCTGTCGCACACGATCGGGATCGCGGTGGTCAAGGGGCTCGCGACGCGCAGCGAACCGTTCTTCAGGACGCCGAAGCAGGCAGCGAGGCACCGGGTGCGCGCGGCGCTCAATGCCGCGCGCGAGGAACTGCTGCTGATGCTCGCGCTGTGGCTCGCGGCCTGGGGCGTCGCGCACACGCCGCAGATGGCGAGCCCCGACCGGCTCGCCTGGATCGTCGTGCTCGTGATCCAGTCAGTGCCCTATGCGGCGGCGCTGGTGACTTCGCTGGTCAGCGCGTTCCCGTTGCCGGCGCGGCTGGTCGGCGGTGACCGGCCGTGGGCCGAGGCTACTTCATCGTCGGCATGACGAATTCGGCCGTGCCGGCGCCGCTCGTCGGCCAGCGCGCGGTGATCGCCTTCAGGCGCGTGTAGAACCGCACGCCCTCCGGGCCGTGCACGTGCATGTCGCCGAACAGCGAGCGCTTCCAGCCGCCGAAGCTGTGGAACGCCATCGGCACCGGAATCGGGATGTTCACGCCGACCATGCCGGCCGCGACGCCGTGCGCGAAGACGCGCGCCGCGCGGCCGTCGTTCGTGAAGATCGACGTGCCGTTGCCGAACTCGTGCTCGTTCACCAGCTCGAGCGCCTCGGCGAGGGTGCCGACCCGCACGATCGCGAGCACCGGTCCGAAGATCTCCTCGCGGTAGATGCGCATGTGGCGCTCGACGTGGTCGAACAGCACCGGGCCGACGAAGAAGCCGTTTTCGTGGCCGGGCACCGTGTGCCCGCGGCCGTCGATCAGCAGCTTCGCGCCCTCGGTGACGCCGAGCGCGATGTAGTTGCGCACTTTCTCGCGGTGCTCGCGCGTGACCAGCGGGCCCATTTCGGCGCCGGGCTCGAGCCCGCTCGCGATGCGCAGGCCCGCGATCTTCTTCGTCAGCGCCGCGATCAGCGGTTCGGCGGCATCGCCGACCGTGACCGCGACCGAGATCGCCATGCAGCGCTCGCCGGCCGAGCCGTAGGCCGCGCCGAGCAGCGCGTTGGCGACGCGGTCCGGGTCGGCGTCGGGCATCACGACCATGTGGTTCTTTGCGCCGCCGAGCGCCTGCACGCGCTTGCCGTGCTGCGCGGCGGTGCGGTGGACGTGCTCGGCGATCGGCGTCGAACCGACGAAGCTGACTGCGTCGACGCCGGGATCGGTGAGCAGCGTGTCGACGGCTTCGCGGTCGCCGTTGACGACGTTGAACACACCCGCGGGCAGGCCGGCCTCGGCGAGCAGCTCGGCGAGGCGCAGCGGGCACGACGGGTCCTTCTCGGACGGCTTCAGCACGAAGGTGTTGCCGCAGGCGATCGCGACCGGAAACATCCACATCGGCACCATCGCCGGGAAGTTGAACGGCGTGATGCCGGCGCAGACGCCGAGCGGCTGGCGGATCGACCAGCTGTCGATGCCGCTGCCGACGTCTTCGCTGAATTCGCCCTTCAGCAGCTGCGGGATGCCGCAGGCGAACTCGACCACCTCGAGGCCGCGCGTGACCTCGCCGCGTGCATCCGACAGCACCTTGCCGTGCTCGAGCGTGATCAGGCGGGCGAGCTCGTCGATGTGCGTCTCGAGCAGGCCCTTGAAGCGAAACAGCACGCGCGCGCGCTGCAGCGGCGTGACCTTCGCCCAGCCGGGGAAGGCCGCGCGCGCCGCGGCGATCGCGACGCGCGTCTCGGCAGCGCTCGCGAACGCGACGTGTGCGCGCAGTTCGCCGGTCGCCGGGTCGTAGACGTCGCCATGGCGTGCACCGGTCGCGGCGGCGACGGGCTTGCCGTCGATGAAATGGCCGAGCTCGAGCGGGCTCGGGGCAGTGGAGCGGGTCGGGGCGGGGGTGCTCATGGCGGAAACCTCAGCGGATGTCATCCGTGGCGGACGGCAGGCTCACCGCGGAGCGCCGTGCCACGCTGTAGTGGAAAGTCTCGACGGGTTTGCCGCTGCCGTCATCGGGCGTGGTCACGACGCGCACCGTGGCGCGCTCGCCGTCGAGCGTGAGATGCGCGAATCCCCATACCATGCCTTGCGAATGGAGGGAGCGCAATTCGGGGTTGCCGGCCTGCTGCTTTGCTGCGAACAGGCGGTTCGACGGGCGCTGCTTGGCGCCGGCGCCCGACACCACCTGCAGCAGCGGCGCGACCTGCGCACCGGGCAGGGCCCGGGTGCAATCGTCGAGATGCAGTTCGAGCGTATGCTCGTGGCCAGCGAGATACATGTCGGCATGGCGGCACAGCGTCGGCAGGATCAGGCCGCGCAGCGCGCGCGCCTGCGCGAACTTGCTGCCGGCGGTCGACCACAGCGGGTGGTGGCCGATCACGATCTTCCAGCGCGCGGTGGAGCTGGCGAGCGCCTCTTCGAGCCACGCGAGCATGCCGCGCTCGGCGTCGGTCTGCGTCATCGCGGCCGGCGAGGCCTCGTCGATCTCGGGCAGCAGGATCTCGCTGCCGTCCCAATCGACTTCGGTTTCCGGCACCGTAACGCCGGCGAGCAGCAGCTCGGTGTCGATCGCGAAGATCTCGACGAGGCCCTGCATGCCGGGCGGCACGGCGCGGTAGAAGTAGCCGTTCATGTAGAACGGCGGCGTGCGCTCGAGATGGCGAAGCTGCGCCTCGGCGCCCGCGCGCGAGGTCTTCCAGTCGTGGTTGCCGAGCACGGCGTAGAGGCGAAAACCGGGCGCGAGCTCGCCGAAGCGGCCGTACGGCTCCTCGAACACCGCGCGAAAGCGCCCTGCGTCGTCGATGCCGTCGGCACCCGCGGTGGCGCCTTCCGGATAGATGTTGTCGCCGAGCATCGTCGCGAAGCGGCAGTCGTGCGTGCCGCAGTATGCGCGCATCGCGGCCGCGACCGGTGCGAGGCCGCTCGCCGCAACGACGCCGCCGTCCGGCAGCACGTGGGCGGGCGGTGGCGTGAATTCGTCGGGCACGCGCCGGTCCTCGAGCCAATCCGCGCGCTCCATCTCGATGAAAGCCGCGGGATCGGCAGCGATGTCATCGGGATCGAGGTAATCGTAGTGATAGCCGGTATCGCCGACGGCGAGGAAGCCGACGACCGGAAAGTCCGGCGCCACGGCCTGCGGCTGCGGCGCCGCGCAGGCGGCCAGCAGGCCCGCCGTGACGGCCAGCGTGGCGACGCGGCTCGCGCGCATGCCGCTCACCCCGCCGCGGAGTAGCGGCGCGCGATCATCGCATGCACGTCCGCGACCGGACGGCGGATCGGACCTTCCGCCTCCATCTTGAGGCTCGTGACCGCGGCGGCCCAGATCGTCGATTCGGCCGGCGATTTCGCGAGCCGGCGCGACAGGTAGGAGCCGATGCAGGTGTCGCCGCGGCCGCTGCGCCCGCGCAGCGGCTCCGGATGGAAGGTCGCCTCGTACTCCTTGCCGTCCGCGAGCACGAGTACGCCGTCGCGATGGGTCAGGACGATCTCCCGCGGCCCCTGCGCGGCAAGCATGGCCGCGGCCCGGTGGATGTCGGCCGTGCCGGTCAGGAATTCGGCCTCGACGGCGTCGGTCTTCAGCACGTCGACGAGTACGAGCACCGCGGCCTGCTCGGGCCACGGCGTGTAATGCAGCCGGCCGTCGTCGCCGACCACGCGCACGAAGCCCTGTACGTCGGCACCGATCAGGCTGCCGGTTGCGCGCAGTGCGCGCATCACCTCGATCGGCACTTCACCGCGCACCGAGGCGCTGACGAGCCAGGCACGTGCCTCGATGCCGGCGATGTCCGACGCGGTGAACGGGTCGGCCACCGCGGCGACCGTGAGGACGCGCTCGTCGACGTTGTCGGTGGGGTATTCGAGCCGCATCAACGTCGACGCGCGCGATTCGTGGACCACGACCTGCACGCCCGCCTCGATCAGCAGCTGCGTGCTGCGCCGGTCCTCGGCGGCGAGCCGCGTCACCGCCGCGACGTCGATGCCTGCGAGGCGCGCGGCATGGGCGGCATAGCTGTAGCCACCGCCGTCGACGTAACGCGTGCCGGCCTTCGAGACGATCGTGTCTTTCGTGTAGGCGCCGAGGGTCGCAAAATCACAGCGCAGGGTCGTGGTCGTCAAGGCAGTCTCCGGATGGTGGTCAGTCCCGCAGCCGCACGCGCCACAGCGTCGCGGCGAGCAGCATCGAGACGATGGATGAGCCGAGCCAGAACAAGGTCGCCGGCCCGAAGTCGTAATGGCGCACGCCGTCGGCCGCGATCGTCATGCCGCGCTCGATCAGGTGGCCGCTGATGTTCTCCTGCAACGCCGCGCCGACATAGCTGAAGATGCCGATCAGGCCCATCGCCGCGCCGGCGACGCGCTTCGGCGCGATGTCGACGGCGAACAGGCCGCCGAGCGAGGTGACGAGGCCGTTCAACCCGAGGCCGTAGAGCACGAAGGCGCAGACCAGGTTCGCGGTCGTGTGCGGCCCATAGAACAGCAGCGCGAGGCCGGCGATCTCGGCCAGCGCGAACAGCAGGTTGGCGGGCGGGCGGCGCGCGTCGAACCACTTGTCGGAGATGTAGCCGAACGCGAGGCAGCCGAGGATGCCGGCGAAAGTGTTGACCATCAGGAACGTGCCGGCGTGCACCAGCGAGAAGCCGTGCACTTCCTGCAGGTACAGCACGCCCCAGCTGTTGATCGCATAGCGCGACACGTAGATGCTCGCGCTCGCGAGCGCGAGCACCCACACCGCCGGGATCTTCAGGATCGACAGCTGGGTGCGGAACACGCCGGCGTCCGCCAGCGAGCGCGCCTCGGGGCGCTGCCAGTGGTCGTTGCGCCAGTCGGCAACGGTGGGCAGGCCGAGCGTCCGCGGCCGGTCCTGGATCAGCCAGTACATCGCGATCGCGATCAGCACGCACAGGGCGCCCGGACCCCAGAAGCCCCAGCGCCAGCCGAGCGTCGCGACGACGCCGCCGACCGCGACGAACGTGAGTCCCTCGCCGATCGAATGGGCGGTGCTCCAGATGCCGTAGAAGCGGCCGCGCTCGCGGTTGCTGAACCAGTTGGTCATCGCGACGACGCCGGCCGGCGCACCGAAGCTCTGGAACCAGCCGTTCAGGCCCCACAGCAGTGCCGACACCCAGACGAGCGTCGAAAAGCCCATGCCGAGGTTCAGCAAGGCTGACATCAGCACCGCGAACGCGAAGAACACCTTCATGTTCGCGTGATCGGCCAGGAAGCCGTTGACCAGCTTGCCGACCGCGTACGTATAGAAGAGTGCGGAACCGATCAGGCCGAGTTCGGTCGGTGAGAAGATGCCCGCATCGAGCAGCGGCTTCTTGACGACCGAGAGCGCGAGACGGCAGGTATAGACGACGCCGTAGCCGAGCGTGATCGCCAGCATCACGCGGAAGCGGTGCCGGCGATACAGCTCGCCGATGCGCGCGGTGTCGGTCAGCGGTGGCTGATCGGCGCCGGTGGCGAAAATGCGTAGCAGGCCATTCACGGTCTGATCCGGGATTGTGGATGAAACGGCATTTCTATTATGATACACAATTAGAAAAATTGTTCTACATGAGGTGACCGACGATGCGTACGCAGCTGCTTGCCGGACTGCTGGTCCTCGCGCTTGCCGGCTGCGGCAGCCGCGAGCCTGTCGCCAAAGATGCCGGCACGGCGCGCATCACCGACGTCGCGCCGCTCGCGCAGACCGTCGCGAGCCCGGAGAACGACGGCAACGACGTCGCCTTCTGGCTGCATCCGCAGGATGCCGCGCGCAGCCTCGTGCTCGGCACCGGCGGCACTGCGGGCCTCGAGCTGTACTCGCTCGACGGCCAGCGGCTCTCGGCCTATCCGGACATCCAGCCCGATAATCTCACGGTCAGCCACGATCTCGTGATCGCGAGCGACCGGCGCAGCGCCGGCCTCGTCGTGCTCGCGATCGACCCGGCGTCGCTCGCGGTGCAACGCCTGACGCGCGATGCGCTGCCGGTGCACGGCGAAGTCAACGGCCTGTGCGCCTATCGCAGCCCGGATACGGGCCTGCAATACGTGTTCGCGGTCGTCGAGGGCAACGTGCAGCAGTGGCAGCTGCGGCGCAGCGGCGCGGCGGTCCAGGGCGCGCTCGTGCGCACGGTCCCGGTCGGCGTGGGCAGCGGCTATTGCGCGGTCGACGATGCCAGCCGCACGCTGTTCGTCGCCGAGGAGACCGTCGGCATCTGGCGCATCGCCGCAGAGCCCGAGACCGATGCCGAGCGCAAGGCGGTCGATCTGGTCGCGCCCACCGGCCACATCGAGGACGAGGTCAAGGGGCTTGCCGTCTACCGGGCCGGCGCCGACAAGGCCTATCTGCTCGCGGCCGACATCAAGCCCGGCCGCTTCAATGTCTACGATCTCGCCGACGACAGCTGGCTCGGCAGCTTCCGGATCATCGCGACCGACACGATCGATGCGGTGGGGGAGAGCGAAGGGCTCGCCGCGACGACGCTGCCGCTCGCCGGCTCGGCGGGCGGGCTCGTCGCGACCTTCGACGAGGAGAACCTGAGCGGCAGCGGCGACATCAAGATCGTCGCCTGGGACGCGATCGCGCAGGGGCTCGGCCTCGCGGCCAGCGCGGATGCCGATCCGCGCGTCCTGCCGGCGCCGGTCGCGCGCACGGTGATGCCGACCGTCGAGACCGTGCCGGTCGGCAACTATGGTGATGCGGCCGACGATCCGGCGATCTGGGTGCACCCGACCGATCCGTCGAAGAGCCTCGTGATCGCGACCAACAAGAAACTCGGCATCGACGTCTATGACCTCGCCGGCAAGCGCCTGCAGTCGCTGCCGGTCGGGCGCGTGAACAACGTCGACCTGCGCGAGGGCTTCCTGCTCGACGGCAAGCCGGTCACGCTGGTCGCGGCATCGAACCGCACGACGCTCGGCATCTCGGTGTTCCGCGTCGATACGGCGGCGCGCCGGCTCGTCGAAGTCGGCGACGGCACGCTGCCTACCGCGCTCGCCGATCCCTATGGCCTGTGCATGTACCGCAGCGCGAAGAGCGGCGAAACTTACGTGTTCATCAACGACAACAACGACACCGGCACGATGCGCCAGTGGCGCTTCGTCGACGCCGGCGGCAAGGTCGGTGCCGAAGTGATCCGCAGCTTCGACGTCGGCTCGCTCGCCGAGGGCTGCGTCGCCGACGACGAAACCGGCGCGCTGTACGTCGCCGAGGAAGACGTTGCGCTGTGGCGCTATTCCGCGGAGCCCGATGGTGGCGCCGAGCGCCGGCAGGTCGGCAAGGTTGGCCCCGGCGAGCTGACCGACGACGCCGAGGGCGTCTCGATCTGGGCCGGTCCGAACGGCACCGGCTACATCGTGCTGTCGAACCAGGGTGCCGACAACTACGCGGTGTTCCGGCGCGAGGGCGACAATGCCTTCGTCGGCTTCTTCTCGATCGTCGCGAACGAGGCGCTCGGCATCGACGGCGCGTCGGAAACCGACGGCCTCGACGTGACCAGCGCGCCGCTCGGGCCGAAGTACCCGAAGGGCCTGCTGGTCGTGCAGGATGGCCGCAACATCGGGCCAAACGAGCCGCAGAACTTCAAATACGTGTCGTGGGCCGACGTGCTGCAAGCGCTCGGCGAGTAGTCAGCGCCGCCGCCGCGCCAATACGCTTGCGTTGCGCAATGCTCCTTACTATTCTCTATAAGTAAGGACAAAGGAGTTGGCCATGAGCACCGATGCAACCCTGACCAGCAAGGGTCAGACCACGATCCCGAAGGCAATTCGCGATGGTCTGCGCATGAAGACCGGCGACAGGATGACCTTTACGCTGATGCCGGACGGCGTCGTGATCATGCGGGTAAAGAACAAGCACATCTCCGAACTCGCCGGACTGCTGCACAAGAAGGGCAGGAAACCCGTACCCGTTGCAATGTTGTCACGATAGTGCTCGGGCTGGACACCAACGTCCTGGTTCGGTATCTGGTTCGAGACGATCAGCTGCAGTTCGAGAAAGCGCGACGGCTGATCAAGCGCGAATCCGACAAGAGGGAACCTGTTCTCGTCAGCCTGTTGGTACTGCTGGAAACGGAGTGGGTGCTGCGAAGCCGGTACGAACTGCCGAAGGCGGAGATCCTCTCGGCATTTTCCATGCTGCTGGACGTTGCGGATCTGGCGTTGGAGGACGAGCCTGCAGTCGAACACGCCCTGTACTCCTGGAGGAAGTCGGTAGCCGATTTTGCCGATTGCCTGGTCGAAGCCCGCAATCGAAGGCTCGGCTGCGAAGCCACGGCGACTTTCGATGCCAAAGCGCTGAAACTTGCCGGATTCATTTCCGTTTAGAGATCGTCGGCCTACTCCTCGCTAGTCGAGCAGGTAGCGCTGCCAGAACAGGATCGTTGCGGCGCTGAAGTAGTCGGCATTGGCTTTCTTGCGAAAGCCGTGGCCCTCGTCGTCGAACAGCAGGTACCACACCGGCTGGCCGTTGGCGCGCACGGCCGCGACGATCTGCTCGGCCTCGGTGTACGGCACGCGCGGATCGTTCCTGCCCTGCGCGACGAACAGCGGCGCCCTGATCTTCGAGGCGTTCCGCAGCGGCGAGATGCGGTCGAACACGGCTCTCATCTCCGGCATGCGCTCGTCGCCGTACTCGGCGCGGCGCAGGTCGCGGCGGTAACTCTCGGTGTGGGTCAGGAAGGTCGTGAAGTCGGAAATGCCGACGATGTCCACGCCGGCGCGGATGCGGTCGCTGTAGTGCATCAGTGACGCGAGCACCATGTAGCCGCCATAGCTGCCGCCGGTCACGCCGACGCGCGTCGCATCGAGCTCGGCCTGCGCGGCGATCCAGTCGAGCAGCGCACCGATGTCCCTGACCGAATCTTCGCGTTTCTCCGCGTCGTCGAGCGACAGCCAGGTCCTGCCGTAGCCGGCCGAGCCGCGCACGTTCGGCACGAGCATCGCCACGCCCAGCTCGTCCGCGAGGAATTGCGCCGTCGCGTTGAAAGACGGCAGCGCCTGGCTCTCCGGCCCGCCGTGGATGTTGATGATGACCGGGTACTTGCCGCGCTGCGCCGCGCCAACGGGCTTGTAGTAAAACGCCGGGATCGTGCGCGGCTTGCCGTCCACCGTGTCGAAGGTCGGATAGCGCACCAGCGTCGGCGTGACGAATTTCGCCGCATCGAGGCCGCCGACCTCACTGCGCGTCCAGCGTTCGAGCCGGCCGGCGACGAGGTCGATTACGTACACGTCGTTCGGTGAGGCCGCTGTGCTGATCGCGAGCGCGAGACGCCCGCCATCCGGCGAGAAGTCGATCCCGCCGATCACGCCGATCGGCAGCTGCGGCAGTCCGACCGGTTCGTGCCCTGGCAGCGAGATCACGTGCAGCCTGCCGATGCCGTCCTCGTTGGTGACGTAGGCGAGGCGCCGGCCGTCGCCGGCGATGTCGAAACGTTCGACGTCCCACGGGATTGCCGCGCTGACGACCTCGAGCCGGCCGCTGGCCGGGTCGTGGTAACGCAGGCTGCGGAACTCGACGGGCCTGCCGTCGACGGGTTCGTCGGAGATGAAGTACACGGTCTTGCCGTCCGGGGCGTAGCGGAAGTCGTCGAACGCAGCCTTGCTGCCGCCGCCCGGGAACAGTTCGAGCTTGCCGGTCCGCAGATCAACCGCGCCCGGATACGACTCGCCGGCCGAGACGAACTTCAGTACCAGCAGCTCCCGCCCGTCGGGCGAGAAGTCGAGCGGCGTCCAGCTGCCGCCCGCGCTCACGACCGTGCGCACTTCGCTGCTGCGGGTATCGCGCAGCCACACGTCACGGTCGGTGCCGTTGCGCGCAGTGCTCGAATACGCCATCAGACCGCCGTCACGGCTCAGCACCACGCCGCCGTTCTGGCTGCGCAGGCCGTCGGTCAGCAGCACGGTGTCGCCGGTCGCGTAATCGAACCAGTACAACTGTCGGAACTCGTCGCCACCCCTGTCTTTCGCGAACACGAAGCCGTCGCGCCAGGCCTGCGCTGGCGCGGGGGTCAGGCCGGAGACAGGCTCCCGGTAAAAGGTCAATTGCTCGCGCATGCCGAGCGGCTGGCAGACGCGGTGCGCCTGCGCGGTCTCGGCGAAGCGGATGCCGATCAGCAGGCAACCGTCCCGGGTCCAGCCGGCGAGACTCGCGCCGCGGGTGTTCTGATAGCGGGCGAGTCGCTCGACCAGCTCCTCGGGAATCGCCGGCACGTTCTCGGTGGTCCGGTTGCCGACGATTTCGCGCATGACGGCCGTCGTGGCCTGCTGTGAGAAGGCCGGCACGGCGAGCAGGGCGGAGAACAGCAAGAAGGGGCGCAAGTGACGACGTGGCATTCGGGCAGGACCTCCGGGTCAGTCGTGAGCGCGTGTGATCAGTTCATCCAGGGCGTCGATGATCCGGTCGCTTTCCTTCGCGAGCGTACCCACGCACTTTCCCAGCCTGTCTGCGGGAACGGAGACGATCTCCAGGGGATGCAGGACGACGGGAAGACGCCCGATGGTAAACATCGGGTTGAAGCGCGGGTGGTGCACTTCGCCCAGATGCGACTTCTTCACCAGCGGCACCACGACACGGCGCCGGTAGTCGTCGAAGACGGAGGACTGCACGATGACCACGAACGGGACGCTGTCGCGGCTCTGGCCGAGGTTCCGATGGACATCGAACTGCGCCATGTCAAAGAGTCGAGAATTCGTCGGCGAAGGAGCCGTGCTTGTCGGCAAAGCGGTTCCAGGCGATGGCGGCTTCCATCGCGGCCCTGGCTTCGGCGGCGCGCTGCTCTGTCTCCCTGGCAAGAAAATCGGCGAGCAGGGACTCGACGACGCCGGAGAGATTTTCTGTCACCCCCCTGGCCCGCGCGACCAGATCCTCGTTCAGGGTCAGGTTTACCGGGCGTTTGCGTGCCTTGTGGTCGTAGGCGGCTCTCATGCGGCATTCCCGATGTACTATGCGCATAGTATGCGCATAAATCTTCGGGCGCAATTCATCGTCAATGCAAGCCCAGCGCCTCCTCCAGGGTCCGGGCCGTCAGCACACGTTCGCCGATGGCGTCGAGCTCTTCACTGGAAGCCTGTGAGAGTCGCTGCTGCCCCTCGTCAGTCAATGGTCCGAAGCGCAGGGTGAGCAGGCGGATGAGGAGAGCAGCGCGGCCACGGCGTTCGCCGGCGACTTCTCCCTGCGCCACGAAGCGTCTGGCGAACTCGCTCTGAAATTCATAACCGGCCGGTTTCATGGCTTGAAGCTCCCTGCGGGCCGCCTTGCTCAAGGAGGCCAGGATGAGATCAACATACAAAATGGAACGATCTGCGTCGAGTCCGGCGCTGGCGATCTGCGCGGCAAGGGCTATCTGTACAGATGTGTGAATATCGGGGTCCTGACCGTGAGCCATGGCTGACAGCACTGCCAGCTCCGGATCTGCCCGGGCACGACCCGTATCCATGATCCGGGGGACTGCCGTGGGACCCACCACCAGCGGGACGAAGCGGCCATGGACCCCCATGTCTATGGACCTGGCCGCCCAACGAGCGACGCTATCGTTGCCAGCTACCACCATCAGGCATGCGGGACATTCCAGGCGGGCGCGCAGAGCAGCGACGTAGGCGGGCCAAGCGTAGCGTTTGCGCTCATCGGCAGAGATCTGTATTTCGACGATGATTCCGAGCACCGGTTTTCCATTAATCAACAGGACGACCAGATCGGCGCGATACTCGGCCGGTTGCACATCGGTCAGGTCTGCCGACTCGATCCGCACTTCGGTATATGCCGGCAGTTGTCCCTGCAATGCATCGCGCAGCAGTTCAGGCGCCAGCTCTGGCCGATTGCGGAACAGCTGTACCAGCGCTTCGTGCAGGTACGAGGGCATGCACGCAGGGTAAGATGCCTTCGCCCGCCTCTGGCCGTGAATAACTCCTGCGTTTGCGCGGAAATCGCCCGCGGAACCTCGCGTACGCCGCTGCGTGGCCGTCTATCCGCGCTTCGCCATCTCCGCCGGATCGATCCGCTCGCGCCAGGTCGACACGCCATTGCGCAGGTCGGCCGGCGTCAGCACGAGTGGCTTCCAGGGCCTGAGCCCCCATTCGTCGAACAGCGTGAACGTGAGCGTCGGCTCCGGTGCCGGCGTGAAGTGCAGCATGCCGAAGTTCGCGCCGCCGGCGTACACGCTGCGCATGCGGATCTCGGGCTGCTGTTCGATCCACGACGTCGACGGCGACTGCGCGAGCGGCGAGCTGACGAGGTCGTAGAGATCGTAGCCGCCGTGCTCCGACCACGGGATGCAGTTCAGCTCGCCGACATGGCTGTCGCCGGAGAGCAGCACCACGCCTTCGATGCGCGCGTCGCGCAGAAAATCGAACAGCGCGTCGCGCTCGGTGCGGAACGCCGCCCAGGTATCGCCGGCGGGGCCGTCGGCCATCGACCAGCCGCTGCCGCAGGCGATGATCTTGAACGGTGCGCGGCTCGCCGCGAGCCGCTCCCTGAGCCAGGCGTTCTGCGCGGCGCCGAGGAACTGCTTGCGCGGGCCATCCGGATCGCCGTTCGGCGAGCGGTGGTAACGGCCGTCGAGCATGAAGAAATCGACGCCGCTGAAATGTTTCTCGAAGAACACGCCGGGCGTGCCGGGCAGGCCGTAGGCCGGGTTCGCCCAGTAGTTCCGGAAGGTCGCGAGCGAGCCGGCCTTGAACGGCGAGCTGCCGTCGCTGTTGTTGTAGCCGAAGTCGTGGTCGTCCCAGATCGCGAGCTGCGGCACCGAGCGGATCAGCGGCGCGAGCGACGCGACCTTGCGCTGGCGGCGGTATTCGTCGGCGATCGCCTCGGGCGCCTCGGAGTCCGCGTAGACGTTGTCGCCGAGCCAGAGGAAGAGATCGGGCGACTCGCGCACGACGCTGTCGAAGATGCGCTGCACCGGATCGCGCGCGAGGCGCGCGCAAGAGCCGAAGGCGACGCGAAAGTCGGCCGCACCCGCCGGCGCGGTGCGCACGGCGACGGGAACGCTCTGGTAGCGATCGACGACACCGTCGACGACCGGGCGATACCAGTAGGTGGCGCCGGGCTCGAGGCCGTCGATGCGGACCGCGGCCGTGAAATCGCTCGCGGCATCGGTCGCGACCGCGGCACTCGTCAGCGGCGCCCGGAATTCGCGGTCCTTCGAATACTGGAACGCGATCGGGTACGGGCCATTGGCGCGGCCCCAGATCGTCAGGTGCTGCGGCCCGGTGTCGCCGATCATCGGCCCCTGCTGCAGGCGCGGGTAGCCGAGCGTCGCGGCGAGCGCGCGCCATGGCGCGAGCGCGAGGCCGGCGGCGCCCGCGGTCGCGCCGAGCAGCCGGCGTCGCAGCGGGTCGATCATCGACCGGTGCTTCGTCACGAGAAGATCTCGCCGGCGATGCGCGCGAGGTATTCGTGCCCGAGGCGCGCACAGGTCGACGGGATCGCGACCGCCGGGTCCTGCTCGGCTTCGACGACGAGCCAGCCTTCGTAACCGGCGCGCGCGATCGGGCCGAGCACCGCCGGGAAGTCGACGCCGCCGTCGCCCGGCACCGTGAACACGCCCTGCAATACGGCGTCGAGGAAGCTTGCGTCGCGATTGATCGCGCGCGCGAGCACGGCGGGCCGCACGTCCTTGCAGTGCACGTGGGTGATGCGCGCGGCGTAGCTGGTCGCGAAGCGGACCGGATCCTCGCCGGCATAGGTGAGGTGGCCGGTGTCGAGCAGCAGGCCGACCGCGGGTCCGGTGTGCGTCATCAGCGTGTCGACGTCGGCGCCCGACTGCACGACCGTGCCCATGTGGTGGTGGTAGGCCATGCGCATGCCGGCGGCCTGCATGCGTTCGGCGAGCCGCGTGAGCTGCTCGCCGAATGCGGCCCAGCGCTGCGGCGGCATGTGTGGCCGGCGCGACAGGCGCGCGCCGAGGTTGCCGTGGACGCAGCCGGTCACTTCGCAGACGACCATCACGGTCGAACCGAGCGCCTTCAGCAGCTCGAGGTGGCCGGCCATCGCGGCGAACTCGGCGTCGACGTCGCGCTCGAGCAGCCGCAGGCTGTACCAGCCCGACACGAGCCGCAGGTCGTGCTGCGCGAGGATCGGCCCGAGTCGCGCGGCGTCGCGCGGAAACTTGCGGCCGAGCTCGACGCCGGCGTAGCCTGCCTCGCGCGCCTCGCGCAGGCAGGTCTCGAGCGGGATGTCGGCGCCGAGGCCGGGAAGATCGTCGTTCGTCCAGGTGATCGGGTTGATGCCGAGGTCGATCGTCATTGCTCGTCCAGATGCCTGCGGTAATCGGCGTGCGCGTCGCGCACACGGGTGCTCGGCGAGACTTCGGCAACCGGCACGTTCCACCAGGCGCCGCCCGCCGCGGTCGAATGCACGGGGTCGGTGTCGATCACGACCACGGTGGTGCGGTCGGCCCTGATCGCCCGCGCGAGGGCGGCTTCGAGTGCCGCGAGGTCGTCCGCCTTCTCGGCGCGCGCGCCGAGCGCGCGCGCGTGCGCGACGAAGTCGATCCTTGGTGCCGCCTCGTCGAGCAGGTTGTTGAACGCATCGCCGCCGCAGGCGTTCTGCAGGCGGCTGATGCAGCCGTAGCCGCGGTTGTCGAGCAGCACGATCGTGAGCTTCTGCCCGAGCGCGATCGACGTCGCGATCTCCGAATTCATCATCAGGTAGCTGCCGTCGCCGACCAGTACGACGACGTCACGGTCCGGCTGCGCCATCTTGACGCCGAGGCCGCCGGCGATCTCGTAGCCCATGCACGAGTAGCCGTATTCGACGTGGTAGGCACCGGGGCCGCTCGCGCGCCACAGCTTGTGCAGCTCGCCGGGCAGGCCGCCGGCGGCGCAGACCACGGTGCCGCGCGGGCCGCTCACGCGGTTGGCGACGTCGAGCACTTCGGCATCCGAGGGCCGCTGCGCGCCGCGCGCGGCAACCGCGGCTTCGCGCGCGGCGTTCCACTCATCGATGCGCGCCTGCGCCGACGCGAGCCACGCGCTCTTCGGCCGCAGCGCGCCGAGGCTCGCGGCCAGTTCCTCGAGCCCGCGCCGCGCGTCGCATTGCAGCGGCACGGCGTCGCGCTTGACGAGATCGTGCCGGCAGACGTTGAGCGACACGAGCCGCGCGCCGTCGCGCGGCAGCAGCTGCCCGGAACCGGTCGTGAAGTCGGCGAGACGCGTGCCGATCGCGATCACGAGATCCGCCTCGGCCGCGAGCGCGTTCGCCGCGCCGGTGCCGGTGACGCCGATCGCGCCGACGTTGCACGGGTGGTCCCAGGGCAGCGCGCCCTTGCCGGCCTGCGTTTCACCGACCGGTATGCCGAGCGCCGTCGCGAACGCCGCGAGCGCTGCGCTCGCGTCGGAGTACAGCACGCCGCCACCGGCGATGATCAGCGGCTTCGCCGCCGCGGCGATCAGTTCGGCGGCGCGCCGCAGCTGGCGCGGGTCGGCGCCGGCGCGCGCGATTTCGTGCACGCGCGGCTCGAAGAAGCTCGCCGGATAGTCCCAGGCCTCGGCCTGCACGTCCTGCGGCAGCGCGAGCGTGGCGGGGCCGCAGTCGGCCGGATCAGTCAGCACCGAGAGCGCCTGGGGCAGCGCGCTGAGCAGCTGCTCAGGCCGGGTGATGCGGTCCCAGTAGCGCGATACCGGGCGGAAGCAGTCGTTCGCGGTGATCGTCGGGTCGCCGAAGTGCTCGACCTGCTGCAGCACCGGATCGGGGCCGCGGCTGGCGAACGTCTCGCCCGGCAGCAGCAGCACCGGCAGGCGATTGACGTGCGCGAGCGCCGCGGCAGTGACCATGTTGGTCGCGCCGGGCCCGATCGAGGTCGTGCAGGCCAGCATGCGCCGGCGGCGGCTCGCCTTGGCAAACGCGATCGCCGCGTGCGCCATCGCCTGCTCGTTGTGCGCGCGCCAGGTCGGGAAGCGGTCGCGCACGTGCTGCAGCGCCTCGCCGATCCCGGCGACGTTGCCGTGCCCGAAGATCGCGAACACGCCCGCGAACAGGGGTTCCTCGCCGTGCTCGTCGCGCACGCGCTGCGCGGCCAGATGGCGCACCAGCGCCTGCGCCATCGTCAGCCGCACGCGCTTCATGGCCGCAGTCCGCGCCAGATGTCGATCAGGCGCTCGTAGCGCGTCGCGATCGCGGCGATGACACCGTGATCGTCGAGCTCGCCGCGCATCCATTCGCGCGCCGGCACGCCGAAGATGCTGCGCCCGACCGCGAAGCCGCGGCAGATCGGGAATGGGGCCGCCTGCTCGAACGCGACGCGCAGGCGGGATTCCGCCGCATCGAGGCCGAGCAGCAGCACGCCGTTGCAGTGCGGGTCGAATTCCATGATCACATCCCGGATGCGGGGCCACGCGGCGGGCGAGGGCGGCTCGAGCTTCCACCACGCCGGCTGCACGCCGAGGTTGTAGAAGCGCCGCAGCACGCGCGCCATGGTCGCATCGTCGACAGCATGCCCGCGGCCGCTCGCGACGACCTCGAGCAGCAGCTCCCGGTCGAGCGCCTGCGCATCGCGCGCGAGCTCGACGACACGCTCTTCCTGCGCGAGGCGCAGCTCGAGCGGGTCGTCGGGATGATAGAACACCAGGCACTTGATGACGTGGCTTGCGGGCCAGGTGAGCAGCGGCAGGCCGCTGTGGTTACGCGGCTCGAGTTCGAGCGGGCGCGAGCCGGGCACCTCGATCGCGCGGCCGACCCAGTAGCCGGCATGCGTCATGCGCGACAGCACGTCCTCGCCGTAGCGGTCGTCGACGATCACGCCGAGGCGATCGCCATAAGCCACGCGCGCCGCGACGCGCTCGACGGCGTCGGCGATCAGGTCCTTGAAGCGCCGGATCCGCTCCACCGGCAGCCCCTGGCTGCCGGCGAGCTGCTCGAGCTGGCGCCGGTGGTCGAACGCGAGCACGTACAGGTCGCGCCGCGGGCGGCGCGTCGTCGTCGCACTGTGCAGCTGCACGAGCCGCTGGTCGAGATCGGGTCGGCGCACCTCGGCGGCACGCGCGAGGAAGTCGTCGAGCTCGGTGCGGCTCGGCAACGCCGGCGCGCAGCCGTGGCGCGAGACGACGAGCGCGCCGCAGGCGTTGCCGTAGGCCGCCGCGCGCGGCCAGTCGGCGCCGGTGAGCCGGCCGTAGAGCAGGCCCGACAGGAAGGCGTCGCCGGCGCCGAGCGTGTTCAGCACTTCGACCGGAAAGCCCGGCACGTCGATCGGCTCGCCGCCCGGCGGATGGATCGTGCAGCCGGCCGCGCCGCGCTTGACGACGATCGTCGCGTCGCTCGCCTCGCGAATCGCCTCGCGCGCGCGCTCGGTGTCCTCGTCGCCGCCGGCGATGCGGATTTCCTCCTCGGTACCGACGATCAGGTCGCAGTGCTCGAGCAGCGGCGCGATGCGCGCCGTCACCGCGCCCGAGGCGACGAAGCGGTTGGCGCCGTCGCCGGCCGCGGTCAGGCCCCACAGCACCGGGCGGTAGTCGATGTCGAATACCACCGCGGTGCCATGCGCGCGCGCGAGCGCGACCGCCTTCATCACGGCCGCCGCGGTCGACGGCGTCGACAGGTGCGTGCCGGTGATCGCGAGCATGCGGCTCGACGCGATGTACGCGGCGTCGAAGTCCTCGCTCGTGAGGCCCATGTCGGCGCACTGTTCGCGATAGAAAATGTGCGGGAAATCGTCGCGGCCGGCGATACCGAGCAGCACGAGCCCGGTCAGGCGCCGAGGATCGGTCGCGAGATGGCTGACGTCGACGCCGGCGAGCGCGAGCGCCTCGCGCACGAAGCGCCCCATCTGCTCGTCGCCGACCCGCGAGAGCATCGACGGGCGCGCGCCGAGCCGGGCGAGCCCGAACGCGACGTTCGCCGACGAGCCGCCGGGATACTTCGCGAAGCTCTGCACGTCCTCGAAGCGCCCGCCGAGCTGCTGTCCGTAGAGGTCGACGGCGGCGCGCCCGAGGCAGATCACGTCGAGCGCGCGTGCGCCGCCCGCCGCCTCGCTCATGATTCGTCCCCGGGCCACCAGAACTGCGCGCCGGGCGCCATCGTCCACGCGTGCTCCGGCGTGAACTCGGGCACCGTGTAGGGCAGGCCCGGCAGATGGCGGATCACCCACGAGTAATACATCCCGTAGCCGGGCGCGGCACATTGCGCGTGATCGTTGCCGGCCGGAATGCAGATCGAGTCGTACTGGCGCACCTTCACGACCTGCTCGCCGAGCTCGGCGTGGCCGTAGCCCTGCGGGGCCGTGAAGCGGTAGTGGTAGATCTCGGGCTGCGGATGATGGTGCGGCGGATAGCTCGACCAGCCGCCGGGGAACGTGACCACCTCGCCGAGCACGAGCTGTGCCTCGGGCGGCGAATTGCGCGTATCGAAGATCGTGCGCACGTAGCGCAGGCTGCGGTCGCGCACCTGGCCCTTGCCGCGATGCTCGTTCGGCACGTCGGCGGGGCGGAACACGCGCGGCGCGAAGGCCGCCGCGTTGACGCAGTCGTACACGGTGAGCTCGCACGCCTCGATCGCATGCAGCGTGACGCGCGTGCCCGCGGCGACGTGCAGGCAGCTCGCCGATTCGTCGAACAGCGAGCCGCGCGAGAGCACGGCCTCGACGTCGCCGGCCCCGACGCGCAGCGAGCCCGACATCAGCAGCCAGGCGGTCTCACGCTCGACGGGTTGTGACCAGCGCTCGCCCGCGGCGAGGCGCAGGACGCCGAAACCGATGCCGGTGGCATTGGCCGGATCGGCGGCGCGGGTCACGGCCGTGTAGCCGTCCGGAAAGCCGGCGCGATGCGCGGTCAGGTGGTTCACGACGGCACCTCGGTCCAGCTGCGCGAGGCGTGCGACTGCTCGATCGCCTCCATGACCCGCTGCACGCGCACGCCCTCATGGAAATCGGGCCAGCCCGGTGTGCCGTTCGCGATCGCGCGCAGCACGTTGCGCACCTCGATCACCTTCAGGTCGTTGTAGCCGAGGCCGTGGCCCGGCGCGGGGCAGAACGGGCGGTAGTCCGGATGCTCGGGGCCTGCGAGGATCGTGCGAAAGCCGCTGCGCGCTGCCGGCCCCGCGGCATCGTAGTGGCGCAGCTCGTTCATGCGCTCCTGCTGGAATTCGAGCGCGCCGCGCGTGCCGAAGACCGAGAACGCGAGGCCGCACTTGTAACCGGTGCCGACCCGGCTGATCTCGAACGTGCCTGGCAGGCCGCGCTCGAATTCGACCAGCGCACGGGCGATGTCCTCGTTCTCGACCGCGCGCAGCTGGCCGCTCGCCGGGTCGCGCCGCTGCGCGTGCACGGTCTGCAGGCTGCCCTGCACGCGCGCGATGCCGCCGAGCAGGAAGTGGCCGAGATTGATCAGGTGCGAGCCGAGGTCGGCGAGCGCGCCGCTGCCGGCGAGCGCGCGGTCGCAGCGCCAGGTCCACGGCACCGCCGGATCGCTCATGTAGTCCTCGAGGTAGCTGCCGCGAAACGCGTACACCTCGCCGAGCTCGCCGGCGGCGATCATCTCGCGCGCGAGCTGCAGCAGCGGATTGCAGATGTAGTTGAAGCCCATCATGTGGCGCACGCCGGCCGCATCGGCGGCCGCGGCGATCTCGGCGGCTTCGCGCGCGGTGTTGGCGAGCGGCTTCTCGCAGTACACATGCTTGCCGGCGGCGATCGCGGCCAGTGCCATTTCGCGGTGCAGGTGGTTCGGCGTGCAGACGTCGACCACGTCGACCGCACGGTCCGTGACGAGCGCGCGCCAGTCGCCGGTCGAGCGCGCGAAGCCGAGCGCACGCGCGCCGCGCGCCGCGCTGTCGACCGTCGTGTCGGCGAGCAGCTCGCAGACCGGGGCTTCCTGGTCGGCGAAGACCGCGCCGACGGCGTTCAGGGCAATGGCATGCGCGCGGCCGATGAAGCCGGTGCCGATCAATCCGAATCTGGGGCGGGCCATGGGTGCCGGAAATTATCGCGAGTGGTCCCGCGACGATAGCGAAATGGAATCAGAATTTCAAGATTGGAAGGTTCTGAAAAATGTGTTCTATCGTGACAGCAGCACCGGCGCGCGCGTCTCGAGCGAGCGCTGCGCGGCATCGGCGAGCGCGAGCGCCTGCCGGCCGTCGGCGCCGGTCGCGAGCTGCGCGGGCTTGCCCCGCAGCGCTTCGAGGAACTCGTCGAGTTCGTGGCGATACGCTGCCGCATAGCGCTCGAGGAAGAACGGCAGCGCGGGCTCGCGCGTGAAACCGCCGGCGTCCGCGGTTTCGACCGTGGTGGCCGGCACGTTGTCGGCGCGCGCGAGGCCGGCGGAGCCGAAGACCTCGATGCGCTGGTCGTAGCCATAGGCGCAGCGGCGGCTGTTGGTGATCTGGCACAGCCGTCCGCTTTGCGTCTCGAGCACCACGACGGCGGTGTCGATGTCGCCGGCGGTGCCGATCGCCGGGTCGATCAGCGCGCTGCCGCGCGCGTACACCGAGACCGGCTCCTCGCCGAGCAGCCAGCGCGCCATGTCGAGGTCGTGGATCATCATGTCGCGGAAGAGGCCCCCGGAGCGCGCCACATAGGCGGGCGGCGGCGCCGCCGGGTCGCGGCTCGTGATGCTGACGACCTCGACCGTGCCGACGCGGCCGGCCGCGATCTCGCGGTGCAGGCGCCGGAAGGCGGGGTCGTAGCGGCGGTTGAAGCCGAGCGCGAGCAGGATGCCGGCCTCGCCGGCGACCGCGAGGCTCGCATCGGCGCGCGCGAGATCGAGATCCAGCGGCTTCTCGCAGAACACCGCCTTGCCGGCGCGCGCGCCGGCCTGGATCAGTTCGGCATGCGTGTCGGTCGAACTCGCGACCAGGATCGCCTGCACCTGCGGGTCGGCGAGCGCCGTGCGCGTGTCGCTGACCTGCGCGCCGGTCGCGGCCGCGAGCCGTTGCGCGGCGTCGGCCGAGACGTCGATCACGTGGCGCAGCGCCACGTCGGCGTGGGCGGCGAGATTGCGGGCGTGGATCTGGCCGATGCGACCGGCGCCGAACAGCGCGAAACCGTGTTTCAACCTGCCTTGCCTTTCTGGATGCGGCGCTCCGACTGGAACGCATAACTGATGACCAGCGTCTGCGCGAGGCACAGCGAGGCGGTCAGCGAGCGGAACTGGCGCACCTCGGCGTCCTTCGTCTCGAAGACCACGTCGGCATCGCGCGCGATCGGCGACAGGCGCGTGTCGCTGATCGCGAGCACGCGCGCGCCGCGGCCGCGCGCCTGCTCGACGATCTCGGCCGTCTCCTTCGCGTACGGACGGAAACTGATTGCGATCAGCAGGTCGGCCTGCCTGACCATGCCGCTCTGCTCGGCGAGCATGCCGGCGACGCCGTCGAGCAGATAGGTGCGCTTGTCGTCGACGTGGCGCAGCGCGTAGGCGAGGTAGGAGGCGACCGGGAACGAGCGGCGCAGGCCGATGATGTAGACCGCCGGCGCCTCGCGGATCAGCGCGACCGCCTTCTCGAGATCGGCCTTCCTGATCGATTCCTTCAAATGCTCGAGCGCGATGATGTTGCTGTCGGCGAACTCCTGCATCAGCTCGTGCGGCGAGAGCACGTCGACCGCGCCGGCGCGCTGGTTGAACTGGCGGATGCGGTCGGCATAGCTCGGGCTCGGCGCGAACTGCAGCAGCTCGTCGCGGAACAGCTTCTGCATGTCGCTCGCGCCCTCGTAGCCCATCGCCTTCGCGAAGCGCACGACGGTCGACGGCTGCACCTTGCAGCGCTCGGCGATCACCGCGAGCGTCTGCAGGCCCATGTCGTTCGGATGTTCGAGCACGAACTGCGCCACCTGCTGCAGTCGCGGGCTCAGGCTGTCGTATTGGCGCACGATCTCGCTGCGCAGTTTTTCGACGTCTTTGGCGGGGGCCACGTGTCGGGTCGTCCAGCTCGTATGGCGGTCGAAATTAGAACATATATTTCATGTATTGCCACCGTCAAAATTATTGTTCTATAATCAGGCCGTAATGGAACTCTGATTCCATCGCCCGCGAGGGGGGCACCTGCACATGAAGCTGACCGACAAATCCCTGATTGCCGCGGCCGTCGCCGCGATCCTGGCCGCCTACGCTGGTCCGTCGTCAGCCGGCGAGCTGTCCGGGCGCGTCACCGAGGCATCGACCGGCCGGCCGCTGCCGAACGCGACCGTGCGCATTCCGGAACTGAACCGCGCGGTGCAATCCGACCGTGCCGGCGAGTACCGCTTCAGCGATCTGCCTGCCGGCAGCTACACGGTCACGGCCGAGTACGTCGGTTTCGGCGATTCCTCGGATACGGTCACCGTGGCCGACACCGGGGTCGCGACCCAGGCGTTCGCGCTGGCCGGCTCGAACATCCAGGAGGTCACGGTCACCGGCTATCGCCTCGCGCAGGCGACCGCGCTGCAGGACAAGAAGTCGGCCAAGTACATCAAGGAGTCGGTCACCGCCGACGATGCGGGCAAGCTGCCCGACCAGAACGCCGGCGACACGCTCGCGCGCGTGACCGGTGTCGCGGTGACCACCGACCAGGGCGAGGGGCGCTACGTGACGATCCGCGGCATCGATGCCGCGCTCAGCAACGTGACGATCGACGGCCAGACCATCGGCTCGCCCGAGGGTGACACGCGCCGCGTCGCGCTCGATACCGTGCCGGCGAACATCCTCGCCAAGCTCGAGGTCATCAAGTCGGTCACGCCGGATCTCGACGGCAACGCGATCGGCGGCACCGTCAACATCGTCACGCCGAGCGCGTTCGACGATCCCGACGGCGGCTCGTTCTCGGCCACGGCCGACTACGGCTACTCCGATCTCGGCGGCCACAATCCGTGGGGCGCGAGCGCCGCATGGAGCCGCGTGTTCGCCGACGACCGCTTCGGCGTCGTGCTGTCGGCGAGCTATTCGGACCGTGAATTCACCTCGTACAACGTGCAGGGCGGCGACCCGTGGCAGGAGGAGGGCGACCACCTCGTGCCGGACGAACTCAACATGCGCGATTACGCGATCCGCCGCGTGCGCAAGGGCCTGGTCGCGAACTTCGAGTTCCGGCCGAACGACTGGACGAAGCTGCACTGGCGCAACATCGTCAACCGTTACGAGGACACCGAGCAGCAGCCCGAGATCACCTACGACTACCGCAACGGCGATCTCGAGAACCAGACGGCGACCTCGGGCCTGTTCACCGAGGGTGAAGGCAAGCGCGAGAATTCCGAGCGCCTCGAGATCCAGGAGATCCTCTCCTCGACGCTCGGCGGCGAGTTCGAGGTCGGCGCCTGGACACTGAGCCTCGCGGCGACCTACGGCGAGACCGAACAGAACACGCCGTACGACAACGGCTGGTCGTTCGAGCTCGACGACGAGATCCCGATGACCTATGACACGTCGGACTACTATTTCCGCGTCAATGCCGGCCCCGAGTTCTACGATCCCGACCACTTCGAGTTCGACGAGACCGCGCAGGGCGGCCAGGTCGTCAAGGAGAAGCTGCGGGTCGGTCAGCTCGACCTGAAGCGTGACTTCGACTGGGGCGCGAACAGCGGCTACTTCAAGACCGGCGCCAAGTACATCGGCCGCAAGAGCCACAGCAACCAGGACATGATCGTCTACGACGGCTTCGACGGCGACCTGCTGCTGTCGGAATTCGCGCACGCGGGCGATCCGAAGTTCTACAACGACGTACGCTCGTCTTTCTACACGTTCGGCCCGTACCCGGACTATCGCGCCGCGCAGGCCTTCTTCGAGGCGAACCGCTCGCTGTTCGAGGTCAACGACGCCGACACGGCAGCCGAGTCCTACGGCTCGGACTTCACCGTCAAGGAGGACATCACGGCCGGCTACCTGATGGGCTCGCTCGACGTCGGCAACGTGACGCTGATCGGCGGCGTGCGCGTCGAGCGCACCCAGACCGACTTCTCGGCCTATGACGTCACCTTCGTCGACGGCGACGTCGAGGTGCCGCCGCCGCAGGTCAACGGCACCAAGAACTACACCAACTGGATGCCGGGCCTGCAGATGACCTGGGCGATCCGCGACGACCTGATCGCGCGCGCGGCCTGGACCAACACGATCGGCCGGCCCTCGTACGAGCAGAACGTGCCCTACCGGCTGTTCGAGATCGAGCTCGACGAGGAGGGCGA
>JAHCAN010000040.1 GCA_019634915.1 Steroidobacteraceae bacterium
TGTTCTGCGCGGGCGAGATGCTCGACTGGGAAGCCCCGACCGGCGGCTATCTGCTGACTGCCTGCTTCGCCACCGGGGTCGCGGCCGGCGAGGGCATCGCGGCGTTCCTCGGCGGCCGTCGCGCCGTTCCCGGGGCCGGCAATCCCTGACCGGCAGGGCCTGGCCGCGCGCGTCGCGCCTTCACGGAATCGTGAACCCGCGCAAGCTTCTGGTCTCGCGCCCGGGGAAGCGTTAAACGCGTCACGGGGGTGCGGCGACTTAATGTCGATACTCCGATGCGACATACAACGGTCGCGTCACGCGGCCGCGTCCGCGTCGTCCGTCATGGAGAGAATCATGGAGCATCGTCGTCCCCCCTCGAGCCAGGCCGGTTTCACGCTGGTCGAGATCGCTGTCGTCCTGGTGATCATCGGCCTGCTGCTCGGCGCCATCCTCAAGGGCCAGGAGCTGGTCGAGAACAGCCGCGTCAAGAACGCGACCAATGATTTCAACAGCATCAAGGCAGCCTCCTACGGCTACCTCGATCGCTACAAGTCGCTGCCGGGGGACGACGGTCCGGTCGGCACGCTGCAGGGCCGCGGCAGCAGCTGGACGCCGATCACGGTCGGCGGCAATCGCGACGGCGTGGTCGGCGCCGGTGCCAACCCGTTCGCCGCACCGGGCGGCGAGCACCTCGGCTTCTGGCAGCACCTGCGCGCTGCCGGCTTCCTGACCGGCAACGCGGCCGATACCGGCGCCGCGGCGCTCGCCAAGAACGCCTTCGGCGGCATCACGGGCGTCGCCTCGCTGACCACGCAGCTCAACAACTTCAACAGTCGCGTGGTCTGCATGAGCCAGGTGCCGGGCAAGGCCGCCACCGCGCTCGACAATCAGCTCGACGACGGCCAGCCCGGCAGCGGCACGGTCCGCTCCACGCTGCAGGCCGGCGTCGGCAACACCGCGCCGGGCGCGGTCGCCGCCAACTACAGCGAGGACCAGCGCTACACCGTCTGCACGGCGTTCTGACGCTGCAGGACACGGCGAGGTCTCCGACGTGGACCGGCTCTATCTCGCGCACTTCGGTCTGGAACGGGCGCCGTTCTCGATCACGCCCGACCCGCGCTTCTTCTATCCGGGCGCAGGAAGGGCCGAGCTGCTGCAGGCCATCGAGTATTCGGTCCGGCACCAGGAAGGCATCGTCGTGGTCACGGGCGAAGTCGGCAGCGGCAAGACCATGCTCTGCCGCAAGCTGCTCGACTCGCTGCCGCAGGGCCTCGAGTCGATCTATCTCGCCAACCCCTCGCTGCGCCGCCGCGAGATCACGGCAGCCCTGCTGCGCGATCTCGACGGGCGGCAGCGTCCCGACCCGCTCGACGCGCTGCAGCAGGTGCTGATCGCGCGCTACATGGCGGGCCGACGCGTGATGCTCGTGGTCGACGAGGCGCACGTGATGCCCCACGAGTCGCTGGAACAGATCCGCCTGCTGTCGAATCTCGAGACCGGGCGGCACAAGCTGCTGCAGATCGTGCTGTTCGGCCAGCCCGAGCTGGACGACGTGCTGCTCGATGCGCGCATGCGCGCGCTGCGCGACCGCGTCGTCGAGCGCTTCGCGATGCAGGCGCTGGACCGTGGCCTGGTCGGCGACTATCTCGAGCACCGCATGCGCTGCGCCGGCCTCGTCGGACCGAGCCCTTTCGGCCCGGGCGCCGTGCGCGAGCTGTGGGCGCTCGCCGGCGGCCTGGTACGCCGCATCAACCTGCTCGCCGACAAGGCATTGCTGTCCGCCTTCGTGCGTCGCCACGGGCGCGTCGACCGGCGCGACGTGGAGCGCGCGCGCGTCGAGCTCGACGGCGAACGCCGCGCCGCCGTGCGTGCGGCCGCGACGTCGGCAGCCGTCGAACCTCTCGGAGCCATCGCATGATCATCTCCGCGCGAGCCATCGTGCTCGCCGCCGCATTGACACTGCTGGCCGGCTGCGTGACGCCGCCGCCGGCGCCGTCCACGGCCCACCTGCAGCAGCCCGTCGGCACTCCGGCCGGCGACCGTGCCCGGATCCCGGCGCCGGTGACGCGCAGCCTCGACCTGCCGCAGCCGGAAGCGCAGAAGCCGCTGGAACGCTACACCGTCTGCGTCAACGGCGTGCCGGCCGCCGAGCTGCTGTTCTCGCTGGCGCGCGATGCCAAGGTGAACCTCGACGTGCATCCGGACGTGCGCGGCGTCGTCACGCTGAACGCGATCGACCAGACCCTGCCGCAGATCCTCAACCGCATCGCCGCCCAGGTGGACATGCGCTACACGCTCGAGGACGACCTGCTCACGGTCGTCCCCGACACGCCGTTCGTGCGCGTCTATCGCGTCGACTATCTGAACATGTCGCGCGATGCCTCGAGCCGCACCTCCATCGCGACCCAGGTGGCGACCACGGGTGGCACCGGCGGCGAGACCGGCGCCGGCGGCAGCGCCACGGCCGCCGGCAACAACTCGAACACCGAGATCCTCAACACCGCGCAGAACCGCTACTGGGAATCCCTCACCGAGTCGCTGAAGGCGCTGCTGCAGGAGACCGACAAGCTGCTGCCCGGCGTCGACGAGCCGGAGGCCGGCGAGGGCAGGGACAAGGACGGCGCACGGAAGCAGCCGAACCTGCGCCTGCGCGAAGCCGCCTCGGTGATCGTGCAGCCCGAGACCGGCGTGCTTGCCGTCCGTGCGACTTCGCGCCAGCACGCGCGCGTGCAGGAATTCCTCGACTCGAGCGTCCGCAGTGCGCGCCGCCAGGTGCTGATCGAAGCGACCGTGGTCGAGGTCGAGCTCTCCGACGGCTACGAGCAGGGCATCGACTGGAGCGCCGTGCGGCGCGGCGCCTCGAGCCAGATCGGCTTCACTCTGCGCCCGGGCGGCAGCGTCTCGGAGCTTCCCGGCGGCACCACGGTCGGCGGCACTGTGCCGACGCTCGGCCTGCTGGAGTTCGCGGAGTCGGGCAAGTACAGCGACATCGCGGGCGCGGTGCGCCTGCTCGAGTCCTTCGGTCGCACACGCGTGCTGTCGAGCCCGAAGATCAGCGCGCTGAACAACCAGACCGCGCTCATCAAGGTCGTCGAGAACCTGGTCTATTTCCAGCTCAAGGCCGACTTCACGCCGGGCACGGCCGGCAGCCCGACCACTTTCACGGTGACCTCGACGCCGAGCACCGTGCCGGTCGGTTTCCTGATGAACGTCACGCCGCAGATCGCGGCCAGCGACGAGGTCGTGCTCAACCTGCGGCCGACGATCTCGCGCCTCAGCGGTTTCGTCGAAGACCCGGGCGTCGCGCTGTCACTGGCGCTGGCGCGCCAGTCGGGCGCGCAACTGCCGGACGTCAGCAGCCGCGTGCCCGAGATCCAGACGCGCGAGATGGAATCCGTGATCAAGGTGCGCGACGGCCAGATCGCCGTGCTCGGCGGCCTGATGCGCGAGGAGGCCACTCAGGGCGTCGACCAGGTCCCCGGCGTCGGCCGCGTGCCCGGCGTCGGCGAGCTGTTCAAGTACCGCTCCAAGCGGGGTCGCAAGAGCGAGCTGGTGATCTTCCTGCGCCCCGTGATCGTGCGCGATCCCTCCGTCGAGGGCGACTACGCCGCGTTCCGCGGCATGCTGCCCGATGCGGAGTTCTTCGGTGCGGTCCCTCCCGGCGCCGATGCCGGACGCTGAGGCGCAGACATGAGCCTGCTGCTGGATGCATTGAAAGAGGCCGAGGCGCGCAAGCGCGAGGCGACACCATCCTCGACGGCCGCGTCGCCTGAGCCGGGACCGGCGTTCGAGACGGAAGGAGCGCTGGCGCTGGCGGAGGAACCGCCGCTGCCGCGCGACGCGCCGCCGTCCGCACCGGCGGCACAGATCACTACACCGCCGACGCTCCAGCCCGCCGCCGCCGCGGCACCACGCGTCGCCTCGCCGGCCGAAGCGCTGCTCGCGGCGCGGGCGGCGCGCAATGCGGGCGCTCCGGGCGGCCAGGCTGCAGCCGCGCCGGTGCGTGCTGCGGCGCCCGCGCCGCGGCCGCGTCGCCGGTGCCGGCGCAGCCGGCTTCCGCGCCCGGCATCGCCGCCGCCACCACCGCGCCGGGCGTCGCTGGTGCCGCTGCCGCGAGCGGCCGTCGACCGGCACTGCCCTGGCTGGTCGGCCTGACGCTGTTCGTCGGCCTGCTGCTGGCCGGCCTGTTCTTCTACGACCGCTGGGTCGACACCCCGGTCGCGGCCTTCGTGCCGCCGCCATTGGCCGTGCCGGCGAGCCCGCCGGTACCGGACGATGCGACGACGATCGATGCGGCCGCAGCGGCGGCGGTGCCGGCGACCGCGGCTCCCGGCCCGACGGTGACCGCCGTCGGCGATCGCAATCCGGTTCGAGCGGCGCCCTCGGACACCGCACCGCCTGCGACGTCCCGGGAGGCGGCCGCCGCGTCCGCGCCGCGCGCCGGCCGACCGAATGCGGTGGAGACGGCTGACCAGCCGGCCGCCGCATCGACATCCCGCGAGCCGGCCATGAACGGCCCGTCGGGGGCCGTCCGCATTTCCGTCACGCGCGAGCCGGCACCGCTCGAAGCGGCCTGGAGGGCCATGCAGGCCGGCGACCTGGTGCGCGCCGAGACGCTCTACCGCAGCGTGCTGCAGTCCGAGCCCGGCCAGGTCGATGCCCAGCTCGCGCTGGCGGTGATCGCGCAGTCCCGCGGCGATGATGCAGCCGCCCGGCGCGGATTCCGCAGCGTGCTGGAATCGGTGCCGGATCACCCGCGTGCCTGGGCCGGTCTCGCCGAGCTCGCCGGCGAGGGCGACGCCGGCGCGATCGAATCGCGGTTGCGTCAGCTGCTGGCCGATCGGCCGTCGGCACCGCTGCACTTCGCGCTCGGCAACGTGCTCTCGCGCCAGCAGCGCTGGGCCGACGCGCAGGCCGAGTACTTCGCCGCGGCGACGCTCGCGCCGCAGGCGGCCGACTATGCGTTCAACGTCGCCGTGGCGCTCGAGCGGCTGGGCAAGGCCACGGCGGCACTGCCCTGGTACGACCGAGCGCTCGAGCTCGCAGCCCGCGGCCGCGCGGCGCGCTTCGACGTCGCGGCCGTGCGTGAGCGGCTCGCGCAGCTGCGGGCCGCGCCGCCGTGAGCGCAGTGCCGGCCGAGGTCGCCGCGCCGCGCGGGCGGCTCGGCGAGCGACTGGTCGATGCAGGTCTCATCAGCGCCGACCAGCTCAAGATCGCGCTGATCGAGCAGGAGCGCAGCCGCAAGCCGCTCGGCGAGACGCTGGTCGCGCTCGGCTTCGTCACCGAGGAGACCTTCCGCGAGGCGCTGTCCGAGAAGCTCGGCGCGCGCAGCATCCAGCTCAACGGCATCGTCGCCGACCGCACCGCGATGGCTCTGGTGCCGAAGGACCTGGCACGGCGCCACCAGCTGTTCCCGGTGAGCTTCGACGCCGAGCGGCGCGAGCTGCACGTCGCCATCGCCGATCCGAACGACGTCATCGCCGTCGACCACCTGCGCGCCGAGATCGCCGGGCGCGCCGAACCGGTCTGGCATCTCGCCGCCGGTGGCGAGATCCAGCGCGCGATCGAGCTGTACTACGGCTACGAGCTGTCGATCGACGGCATCCTGCAGGAGATCGAAACCGGCTCGGTCGACGTCAACACGCTGACGGCCGAGCAGGCGCGCGAGTACAGCCATCCCGTGGTGCGCCTGGTCGACGCGCTGCTGACCGACGCCGTGCTGCGCGGCGCCTCGGACATCCACTTCGAGCCGGAGGCGCAGTTCGTGCGCATCCGCTACCGCGTCGACGGCGTGATGCGCCAGGTGCGCGCGCTGCACCGGCGCTACTGGCCGGCGATGCTGGTGCGCCTGAAGATCCTCTCCGGCATGAACATCGCCGAGAGCCGCGCGCCGCAGGACGGCCGCATCTCGCTGGTGCTGGCCGCGCGCGAAATCGACTTCCGCGCGGCCGCGCACCCAACGATCCACGGCGAGAACTTCGTGGTGCGCATCCTCGACCGCAAGCGCGGCCTGGTGCGCCTGGAGCAGCTCGGTCTCGAGCCCGAATCGCTCGCCTCGCTGAAGCTGATGCTGGCACGGCCCGAGGGCCTGATGCTGATCACCGGTCCGACCGGCAGCGGCAAGACCACGACGCTGTACTCGGTCCTGGGCCACAAGAACTCCGAGCAGGTCAACATCATGACCCTCGAGGACCCGGTCGAGTATGCGCTGCCGCTGGTGCGGCAGACCTCGATCGCACAGGCCGCCAAGCTGACCTTCGCCGAAGGCGTACGCTCGCTGATGCGCCAGGATCCGGACATCGTGCTGGTCGGCGAGATCCGCGACCAGGACACCGCCGAGATGGCACTGCGCGCCGCGATGACCGGCCACCAGGTGTTCTCGACGCTGCACGCCAATTCGGCGCTGCGCTCGATCCCGCGCCTGCTCGATCTCGGCGTGAGGCCCGAGGTGCTGGCCGGCAACCTCGTCGGCATCATCGGCCAGCGGCTGGTGCGCACGCTGTGCACGGACTGCAAGATTCCGGGCGAGCCGGACGAGATCGAGGCGCGGCTGCTCGGCTGCGCCAGCGATGCGACCATCTATCGCGCCTTCGGCTGCGAGGCCTGCGACTACACCGGCTATCGCGGCCGCGCGGCCCTGGTCGAGATCGTGCGCTGGAACGCCGCGCTCGACGAGCTGCTGGCGGCGCGCGCCAGCCTCGGCGAGCTGACGCGCGCGGTGCGCGCGCAGGGCTTCGTCGACCTCGCGGAAGCGGCGCTGCGGCGCGTGCGCGCCGGCGACACGACGCTCGAGGAAGCGGCACGCGTCGTCGACCTGACGGAGCGCGTGGGCGCATGAGCCTGTACCGCTATCGTGCCGCCGACGTCGCGGGCCGCGTGGTCCGCGGCGAGAGCCGCGCCGACAACGAGCGCGAGCTCGAGGGACGGCTCGCGCGCGTCGGCCTCGAGCTGCTGGCGGCCGAGCCGGTGCAGAACGTCATGCCGTGGTTCATGCGCCGTGCGCGGCTGCGCGGCCGGGAGCTGATCAACTTCTTCGTCCAGCTCGAGTCGCTGCTGCGCGCCGGCGTGCCGATGCTCGATGCGCTCGCCGACCTGCGCGACTCGGCGACCACGCCTGCGATCCGGCAGGTCATGACCGACCTGATCGACCGCATCGAGACCGGCTCGACGCTGTCCGAGGCGCTGGCCGCGCAGTCGGCGAGCTTCGACGGCCTGCTGGTCGGACTGGTGCGCACCGGCGAAGTCACCGGGCGGCTCGCCGACGTGCTCGGCGAGATCGTGCGCAGCCTCAAGTGGCAGGACGAGCTCGCGGTGCGGACCAGCAAGGCGGTGCGCTACCCCGCCTTCGTCGCGGTGGTGATCTTCGCCGTGGTCTGCTTCCTCATGGTCTACCTGGTGCCGCAGCTGTCGTTGTTCCTCTCCGGCTTCGGCCGCGAGCTGCCGCTGCAGACGCGCGTGCTGATGGCGACTTCCGGCGTGGTGGCGGCCTGGTGGCCCATCCTGGTCGCCGCTCCGCCGCTCGGCTGGCTGCTGCTGCGTTTCGCGATCGCGCGCAGCGAGCGCCTGCGGCTGGCTCGCGACGCCTGGCTGCTGCGGCTGCCGCTGGTCGGCGAGGTGGCACGCAAGATCGTGCTGGCGAGGTTCGCCAACACCTTCGCGCTGATGTTCGGCTCCGGCATCGCGGTGCTGGATGCGCTCGCGCACTGCGAACGCTCGGCCGGGAATCTCGCGATCGCCCATGCGCTCGGGCGCGCCCGCACGCTCGTGGCGCAGGGCTCGCCGGTGTCGGAGGCGTTCGCCACGCTCGAGATCTTCCCGACCTTCGTCGTGCGCATGCTGCGCATCGGCGAGATGACCGGGCAGCTCGACGCCTCGCTGCGCAACGTCAGCTACTTTTTCACGCGCGACGTCGACGAGCGCCTCGATAGCCTGCAGTCGATGATCGAACCGGCGCTGACCCTGGTCATGGGTGCCGTGCTCGGCTGGGTCATGGTCGCCGTGCTCGGCCCGGTCTACGACACGATCACGCAGTTCGGGAGCTGATTCCCATGCAACGCGCGGTCCAGTACCTCTCACCGGGCGAGTCGCGCAGCTGGCGCCACGACGGCCGGGCGCTGCAGCCCGGCGAGCCGGCGCCCCGCTCGGCCGTGGTCGCCGTCGTCGACTTTCCCGACGAGTCCTACGTGCTCGCGAAGCTGCCGGCGATGCGTGGACACGACGGCCGCCTGCTGCGACGGCGGCGCCTGGAGCGCGAATTCCCCGGCGTGTCGCTCGCGCTGGTGCAGCCGCTGCGCCGCGGCCGCGAGGTCGACGGCAACGATGCCGTGCTGATCGCGGTGCCCGGCGGCGCGGCGCTGCAGGATGCGCTCGGCGACCTCGCGCGAGAACATGCGCTGCGCGCCGTGACCACGCCGGCGCTGCTCGCCGGCGAGTGGCTGCGCCGCGCCCGCATCCGCCAGCGCCGCGTGCTGATCGTGCTGCCGACGCCGGCCGGTGTGCGCCTGCTGTTCCTCGACGACGGGCGCCCGACGCTGTCGCGCCTGACGGGGCCGCTCGCACCGCAGGCGACGGCGGCGGAGATCGCGCGTACCGTGCAGTATCTGCAGAACACGCAGCGGGTGGCGCGCGGCGAGTCGGTCGAGCTGTGGTTCTGGGGCATGGACGACGCCACGGCGGCGGCCTGCCTGCCGGCCGGCGTGGACGTCACACCCTCGAGCGCACCGCGCGTCCCTGGATTGCCCGATCCCGAGCGCGATGGCCTGCAGGCGCTGCTGGCGCTCGCGGTCGACGACCCCGGCGCGCCGCAGCTCGCGCCCGACGAGCTGCGCATGGGCTGGCTGGCGCGGGAGCTCGAGCGTGGCTCGCGGCTCGCCGCGGCTGCGGTCGCCGTGCTGGCGATCCTCGTCGCCGCCGGCTTCGAGTGGCGGATCCAGCGCGTCTCGGCCGCGACGGCCGACGTCGTGGCGCAGCACGCGGCCATCGAGCAGGGTGCCATGCGGCTCGATGCGGATCTCGGGCGGCGCGGCCTCACGCTGGCCGAGGTCGCGACCTTGCCCGAGGCCGAGCAAAGCCTCGCGGCGGGCGGCGTGGATCCCGCGGCCGCGCTGGCGATCGTCGGTGTCGGTTTCGGTGCGCAGCAGGACGTGACCGTGCAGGGTGTGGAACTGCGCGCGATGCCGCTCGCCGGCTCGGCCGAGGCCGCGGTCGTCGCGCCGGATCCGGCGGAGGTCCCGGCCGCCGCCGCGGACCTCGATGTCGCCGCGGCCTGCGCCGTCGGGCCGCAGGCGACGATCCTGGTGGAGTTCGGCCTCGCCGAGGGCCTGGGCGTGCGGCGTCGCGATGCGGCGCTCGGCTGGGTGCGGGAAGCGGCCGCCGGGCTCGCGCCCTGGCGCGCCGGCGCGGCGGCGCGCGCGATCGGCCGCCGCGATGCCGTCGTGGTCACCGCGGATCGCGACGAGGCAAGGGCCGATGCGCGCTGGGCCGTGTGCCTGCGCAACGAGATGCCGACGTGATCGCGCGGCTGAAATGGATGTGGGCCTCGGCGCACCGCGGACGGATGCTGCGCGCGATCCTGCTGTGCGGTGCCGCGCTGGCCTCGGGCATCGTGGTCCTCGGGCTGCAGGGCCTGCGGATGTCGCGCGGCGTCCAGGCCTTCGACAGCGAGCAGGCTGCACTGCAGGTGGCACACGCCGAATCGGCAGCGCTGCGCGTGCTGGCGGGCGAGCTCGGTGAGCGCGAGGCTCGGGTGGCTGCGCTGCGCTCGCGCGGGTTCACGGCCGAGGCCGACCGTGTCGGCTGGGTCGAGGCCGTATCGGCGGCCGCCGAGTCGCTGCGGCCACTGCGCTTTGCAGTGGAGGTCGGTGCGGAGTCGACACTGCCGCTGCCGCCTGCCACGCAGGCCTGGTACGACGAGCGCGGGCTCGCTGCGCCGCGACTGGCGGCGAACGAGCTGATGCTCGAGGTCGAGGGGTTGCACGAAGGCGAGATCGTCGCACTGCTCGCGCGGGCGCGCGAGGCCGGCGGCGCCGTCGTGCGCGTCGAACGCTGCCGGCTCGAGCGGCGCGCCGACATGGGCGTGCTCGGCGCGGTCTGCACGCTGCGCCGCTTCGCGCTGCTCGCGCCCGAGTCGCCGGAGACAGCCGGATCGCAGGGGTCGACGACATGATCGCCGGCCTCGCGAGACGGGCCATCACCGCGGTGTTGCTCGCGCTGTCCTGCGTGCCCTCGGTCGTGCCGTCTTGCTCGCAGGCCGCGGAGCTGCCGCGCGTGTTCTTCACGCCGGCCGAGCGCGCCGCGATCACCCGCGACCGGCTGGCCGGCCGCCCGGTCGCGTCCCGCACGGATGAGCGCGACGCCACGGCCGCGGCGGCGATCGCGCCGTCAGGTGAGACCGGCGAGGTCCCGGCGAGGGCGGCACCGCGCGCCGCGCGCGTCGAAGGCATCACCGTCGGCCGCGATGCGCGGCCGGTCGTCTGGATCGCCGGCGAGCGCATCGCCGATGGCGGCACGTGGCGCGGCTATCGCGTGCGGGTCACGCGCGACGGCGCGCGGTTCGTCGCGGCCGACGGCTCCGAACGCCACGTCCGCGTCGGCATGGAGATCCTGCGATGAGGCGACAGCACGGTGCTGCACTGCTGGTGCTGCTCGCCGTGCTGTTCACCGTGGCGACGGCCGCGGCCGTCGCCGCACTGCGACCCCTCGCCCGGCCCGACCGCACCGTCGCCGCACAGCAGCGTGCACTGGCGCTGGCGCGTGATGCGCTGCGCGGGCATGCCCTGCAGCAGCACTGCGCGGATCCGGCCCGGCCGCTCGATGCGCTGCTCGCCTGTCCGGAGGGGCCGGCCGCCGAGGGAGTCGCGGCGGCCGCCTGTCCGGGCCTCACGCGCGGCTGGCTGCCGTGGCGCACGCTCGGGCTGCCGCCGCTGCACGATGCGTCCGGCACCTGCCTGTGGATGGAACGTGATGGGTCCACGGCGCGCGTGATCGCAGCCGGCCCGCCCGTTGCCGGCCAGCTGCGCGGTGCGGCTCCCGGTCGCACGCTCTGCCCGGGATCGGTCGATCCCGCCCAGTATCTCGACGCCGGCGACGTCGCCGGCGCGCTGGTGCTCGATGCGGCCACGGTGGCCGCCGCCTGCCCATGACGTCCGTGCCGGCACGCAGCCGCGGATTCTCGCTGATCGAGCTCGCGGTCGTGCTGCTGATCGTCGGTCTGCTGGTCGGCGGCACGCTGGGCACGGTCGGGGCGCTGCAGCAGCGCCAGCGCTACAGCGGCACCGAGGCGCAGATGGAGGAAATCCGCGACGCACTGATCGCCTTCGCGGTCGTGAACCGTCGTCTGCCCTGTCCCGCGGATCCGGTCGTCGCCGACACCGTGGCGGGCGCGGGGCTCGAGCGCGCGCCCACGCCCGCGGGCTGCACCGGCGGCCCGGCCGGCGTGGTGCCCTGGGCGACGCTGTCGCTGCCCCAGGGCGACGCCTGGAGCCGCCGCTTCAGCTATCGCGTCAGCGCGGCGTTTTCGCGCCAGGCTCCCGCGTTCACGCTCGCGAGCACCGGCGACAACGTCGTGCGCAACGGCGCGGCCGTGGTGCTGGCCGGCGCCGTGCCGGCGGTCATCGTCTCGCACGGTGCGAATGCGCGCGGCAGCCGCGGTCCGTCGGGCCTCGCGTCCGCCGGCAGCCCCGACCTGCGCGAGCAGGAGAACGCGGACGGCGATGCCGAGTTCGTCCTCGATGTGCCCGGCGAGAACTTCGACGATCTCGTCGGCTGGGTGCCCGCGCCGGTGCTGGTCTACCGGATGCTGCAGGCCGGCGCGCTGCCCTGAGACGCGGCGACGGCGCTTCCTGCAAGTGCGCCCGTGACCGTGACCGCGAGCCGCGCCGCGGTGGCGCTCAGTGCCGCTGCAACGCCCGTTTCAGCGCATCCGCCATGACGCCATCGCCGCGCGGCTCGTCGCGCCGCGGCGCATCCCCCTGTCCCGCTCCCCGGCGAGCGTCGCGACCGGGCACGCCGCAGCCTGCATTGCCCTGTCTCGTGCTGCCGTGGCCTGCACCGCCCGGCGTGTCGCGGCCACGCTCGCCGCCCGCGGCGCGCGTCTCGCGCGGCCCGGCCGGCTCGTCGAGACGCATCGACAGCGCGATGCGCCGTCGCTTCACGTCGACCTCCAGCACTTTGACCTTGACGATATCGCCGGCCTTGACGACCTCGCGCGGATCTCTGACGAAGCGGTTCGACAGCACCGAGATGTGCACCAGTCCGTCCTGGTGCACGCCGACGTCGACGAAGGCACCGAAGGCCGTGACGTTGGTGACCACGCCCTCGAGGATCATCGACGGCTCGAGCTGCGCGAGCTCCTCTACGCCCTCGCGGAAGGTTGCCGTGCGGAACTCGGGGCGCGGGTCGCGACCCGGCTTCTCGAGTTCCTTCAGGATGTCGCGCACCGTCGGCAGGCCGAAGCGCTCGTCGGTGTACCTGGCCGGGTCGATGCGCTTCAGCGTCGCGCCGTCGCGCATGATCTCGCCGAGCGGACGCCGCAGGTCGCCGAGGATGCGTTCCACGAGCGGATAGGCCTCCGGGTGCACCGCCGAGGCATCCAGCGGATCGTCGCCGGCGGGAATGCGCAGGAAGCCCGCCGCCTGCTCGAAGGTCTTGGGGCCGAGCCGCGGCACGTCCTTGAGCTGCTCGCGCCTGCGGAACGGGCCGTGCGCGTCGCGGTGCATCACGATGTTCTCGGCGAGCGAGCCCGTCAGGCCCGAGATCCGCGCCAGCAGCGGCACGGAAGCGGTGTTGACGTCGACGCCGACCGCGTTCACGCAGTCCTCGACCACCGCATCGAGCTGCTTCGCGAGCTTCACCTGGCTGACGTCGTGCTGGTACTGACCGACGCCGATGGACTTCGGATCGATCTTGACGAGCTCGGCGAGCGGATCCTGCAGACGCCGCGCGATCGACACCGCGCCACGCAGGCTGACGTCGAGCTGCGGAAACTCGCGTGAAGCGAGCTCGGAGGCGGAGTACACCGACGCGCCGGCTTCGGAGACGACGATCTTGACGAGGCGCAGCTCGGGGTGGCGCTTCACGAGCTCGGCGGCGAGCCTGTCGGTCTCGCGCGAGGCCGTGCCGTTGCCGATGCTGATGAGCTCGACGCCGTGTTTCTTCGCGAGCTGGCCGAGCGTGTGCAGCGCGCCGTCCCAGTCGTTGCGCGGCACGTGCGGATGGACGGTCGCCGTGTCGAGCAGCTTGCCGGTACGGTCGACGATCGCGACCTTGACGCCGGTGCGCAGTCCCGGGTCGAGGCCCATGGTCACGCGGTGGCCGGCCGGCGCCGCCAGCAGCAGGTCGTGCAGGTTGGCCGCGAACACGCGGATCGCTTCGGCCTCGGCGCGCTCGCGCAGCGCGGCGAACAGCTCCATCTCGAGCTGCCAGGCGAGCTTCACCGTCCAGGTCCAGCGCGCCGTCTGCACCAGCCAGGCATCGGCCCTGCGGCCCTGTTCGGCGATACCCTTCGCTGCGGCGATCCTGCGCTCGCAGGCGTTCATCGGCTTCACCAGCGCATCGCCGGCGGCGACATCCTCGGGCAGCCGGATCGAGACGCGCAGCACATCCTCGTTGCGACCGCGGAACAGGGCGAGGGCGCGGTGCGGCGCGACCTTGGCATACGGCTCCGAATAGGCGAAGTAGTCGCGGAACTTCGCGCCCGCGTCCTCCTTGCCCTCGGCGACCGCGGATACGACGATGCCGTGCTCCTCGAGGTGCGCGCGCAGCGCGCCCACCAGCTCCGCGTCCTCCGCGAAGCGCTCGATCAGGATCTGGCGCGCGCCCTCGAGTGCAGCCCTGGTGTCGGGCACGCCCGGATTGCTGCCGTTTTCGGTCTCGAAGGCCGCGCGCAGGTACTTCGCCGCCTCGATCTCGGGGTCGAGCTGCGGGTCGGCGAGCAACGCGTCGGCGAGTGCCTCCAGGCCGGCCTCGATCGCGACCTGCGCCTTGGAGCGCCGTTTCGGCTTGTACGGCGCATACAGATCCTCCAGCCGCTGCTTGGTCTCGGCCGTCCGGAGGCCGGCCTCGAGTTCGGGTGTGAGCTTGCCCTGCGAGCGCACGCTCTCGAGGATCGCCGCGCGCCGCTCCTCGAGCTCGCGCAGGTAGCCGAGGCGCTCTTCGAGCCGGCGCAGCTGCACGTCGTCGAGCCCGTCGGTGGCTTCCTTGCGGTAGCGCGCGATGAACGGCACCGTCGCGCCCTCGTCGAGCAGCGCCACGGCAGCGGCGACCTGCGCGGGCTTCGCGCCGAGCTCGGCGGCCAGACGTTCGCCGATGGAGGGCAGGGCGGTCGTGGTGACGGGGGCGGGCGACGTTGCGGGCATGTCCAGGGCCGGGTCCTCGAGAGGGGTCGCGACTATGCGCGACGGCACACCGAGCGACAAGACTTGCGCGCAGCGCACGCGGCGTGCAGGGACGATGCCTGTCGGCGCGCGCCGACTGCATGTGTCCCGGCGGCGCAGTAAAACCGTTGCATCACGACGAGGAGCGATGCCATGCGTCTGTCGATCTGGAAGAAGTATGGCTTCGGCTGGGTGACCGGCATGCTGTTCCTGATCACGCTGGCCGGCCACTGGGTGACCGGCTGGTTCGTCTACGTCGACGATCAGCAGGCCCACGCACAACCCGTCGAGATCCGCAGTTTCGCGCTGCAGCTGTCGCGCGACACGCTCGAGAACTGGCAGTCCGAATTCCTGCAGCTCGTCTGGCAGGTCGCGGGCCTCACCTACCTGCTGTACGTCGGCTCGCCGCAATCGAAGGAAGAGGACGACCGGCTCGAAGACAAGCTCGACGCGATCCTGCGCAGCGTCGATCCGGCGAATGCCGAGCGGCTGATCCGCGCGCTCGACGAAAAATATCCCGGGCGCTACACCGGGGGCATCTGAGACATGCGCCCCGCGCCTCGCAGTGCCGCGCCCTTCGTACCGCCGCAAGGCGATCTCGAGGCGCTGCGCGCCGCGGCGGCGGTCTGCAAGGGCTGCGACCTCTATCTGCGCGGCACGCAGACGGTCTTCGGCCAGGGACCCGCCGGTGCCCGCCTGCTGCTGATCGGCGAACAGCCGGGTGACCAGGAAGACCTCGCCGGCCGGCCGTTCATCGGACCGGCCGGCCAGCTGCTCGATGAAGCGCTGGCACGCGCCGGCATCGCGCGGCGCGAGGTCTACGTGACGAACGCCGTCAAGCACTTCAAGTGGGAGCCGCGCGGCCCGCGCCGGCTGCACAAGGCACCGTCGGCCGGCGAGATCGCCGCCTGTCGACCGTGGTTCGAGGCCGAAGTGCGGGCGACGCAGCCGCGCGCGGTGGTCTGCCTCGGCGTGACCGCGGCGCGCGCCGTGTTTGCGCGCAGCGTGCGCCTGGGCGAGGTGCGCGGCGGGCCGCACGTGTCGCCGCTCGGGCCGACATCGCGGCCTGCTACGCGGCGCTCGGCATCGTGCACGGCCTGTGGCGCTACATTCCGGACGAGTTCGACGATTACATCGCCACGCCGAAGGGCAACGACTACCGCTCGATCCACACGGCCGTCATCGGCCCCGGCGAGCTGCCGGTCGAGGTGCAGATCCGCACGCGGGACATGCATGCGCAGGCCGAGCTCGGCGTCGCCGCGCACTGGCGCTACAAGGAGGGCGGCGTGCGCGATGCCGGTTACGGCCGCAAGATCGACGCGGTGCGCGAACTGCTCGCGCCCGGCCGCGCGCACGGCGAGGACGGCGACTTCATCGACCAGGTGCAGGCGCAGCTGTTCACCGACCACGTCTACGCGCTCACGCCGAAGGGCGAGGTCGTCGAACTGCCACGCGGCGCAACACCGCTGGATCTCGCCTATCACCTGCACACCGATCTCGGCCACCGCTGCCGCGGCGCGAAGGTGAACGGGCGGATCGTGCCGCTGAACCACCGCCTCGGCAACGGCGAAGTCGTGGAGATCATCACCGGCAAGGCGCTCGCGCCGAGCCGTGACTGGATGGCGCCCGAGCAGGGCTATCTCGCCTCGGCCCGCAACCGCTCGCGCGTGCGCGCGTGGTTCCGGCGCGCGGGCGAGGCCGACAACCGCGCGGCCGGCCGCGGCAGCGTCGAGCGCGAGCTCGCACGCATCGGCGGCGGCGCGCCACAGCTCGCCGCACTGGTGCAGGAGTTGAAGGTCGCGGACGCCGACACGCTCTATCGCCAGGTCGGCGAAGGCGCGATCACCGCGACGCAGCTGACCCAGGCGATCGCGCGCCTGCTCGCGCCGCCGCCGGCCCGCGCCGTACCGCGTACGCGCGCCGCCGCCGATGGCGGGCGCGGCCGCTCACCGATCGCGATCGAAGGCGTCGGCGATCTGCCGATCACGCTCGCGCGCTGCTGCGCGCCGGTGCGGCCGCAAGCCATCGTCGGTTACGTGACCGTCGGCCGCGGCGTCACCGTGCACCGTACCGATTGCGCCGGGCTGCGCCGGATGCGGGCGGCGCGGCCCGAGCGGGTCCTTGAATGCCAGTGGATCGAAGCGCACGCCGGCACGCAGACCGTCGAGATCACCGTCGTCGGCCTCGACCGGCGCGCGCTGGTCCGCGACCTGACCGACGTGGTCGCGAGCGAGCACCTGCGGCTCGATTCGCTGTCGACCACGACGCAGCGCCGGGAGGGCACGGCCACCACCGTGCTGCGGGTCGACATCCGCGACCTGCACGACCTCGCGCGCATCACGTCACGTCTGGGAAGTGTGCCTAACGTATTGAGCGCACGGCGAACAGCCTGACGATGCTGCTATGCAGCACGTGATTTCGTGACATATATCGGCGTCGGCCCGGAAAGTGCGGGGTAAGAAGCGTTCCAAAGGTGAGAAGCATTCCAGAATGAGAGTACTGATCGTCGACCATGACCCGGCCGTCCTCGACGCGGCGGCGCGCGCGCTGGCGGGTCTGATCGACAGCGTCCAGGTCACCGGCAAGGGTGCCTGCCTCGCGCGGCTGCGCGAGGGCGGCATCGACATCGTGGTCGCCTGCGAACGACTCGACGATGGTTCGGGCCTCGACCTGCTCGCGACCCTCGGTATGACCGAACCCGACGTGCTGCGCATCTTCGCGGCCGATGCCGAGCGGCTGAAGAAGCTCGGCGGACACCTGACGCCGTTCAAGCTGTTCGACACGATCGGCTATCCGCTCGACTCGATGCAGCTGCGCTCGGCGATGGCGCTCGCGATCGCCGAGCGCGGCGACCTGCTGTCGGGCGAATTCGAGCACATCGTGCTCGGCGAAGACTCGCCGGCTCCGGCCGACGACGAAGCCGGCGCACCGGCGGCGATCGAAATGCTGCCGCAGATCGTGCTGCTCACCCGCGACCCGGCTTCGCTGGATGCCGCCAAGGCGGCGCTCGCCGACCGGCAGTACCGCACGATCGCCGCCCGCGATGCCGACGAGGCGCGTGCGGACCTGGTCGCACGCCGGCCCGTGCTCGCGCTGATCGACGTCGGCGCGCTCGGCATGGACCCGGTCAACTGGTTCACCGAAGCGCATCGCGCCTCGCCCGGCACGCTGCTGCTCGCGCTCGGCCGGCGCAACGACGGCCAGATGCTCGAGGCGCTCGTGGCGGCAGGAGTCGTCAACCGCTTCGTCGCGAAACCGGTCACCCACGCGGGCATGCGCCTCGTGCTCGATTCGGCGCTGCGCATGCAGGCCCTGGGCGCCGCGCGCGCGAGTCCCGCGCCGGCCAGCGTCACGACCAGCGACGAACGGGAATTCGACGACGAGCTGCATGGCGCGGCGATCGCGGGCGATCCGGCCGATCTCGCCACGGTGGATTGGCAGGCACCCGGCATCGGGCGCAACGCGACGCGGCGCACCGAGTACCGGCCGGAAGCGCGGACCGGCCGCAACACCGCGAACCGCCTGCTGTTGCCGGCCGTACTGGTGGCCTGCGGCGCGCTCGCGTTCGGCGCCGCCTGGTGGTACTTCTCGCGCGAGCGCGCGGACACGCCGCCGGCACCGGTTGCGGACGCCGCCTCCGCACCGGCCGCCGCCGCGCCAGGCGCCGACGAACTGGCCGCCCGCATCGAGCAGGCACTGACACAGGATGACGTCGCTGCCGCCCGCGCCGCGCTCGATGAGCTGCAGCGCACCGCGGCGAACCATCCGCGCGCCGCACTGCTCGCGACGCTCGTCCAACGCGCCGAGGAGACTGAGCGTCTCGCCCGGGCACCGGTGCCGCGCAGCACGCCCGAAGCTTCCCGCGTGCCACCGGCATCCGGGACGCAGGACAGGCCTGCCGATGTCCCGCCGCCCGCCTCGCGCGACGCTGCGGGCGGCAGTCCGGCCAACACTCCGGGCAACGCTCCGGGTGGCGCCGCGAACGTCGCCGACGCACCGCCCGCCGCCGCGCCCGGCACCACGTCCGACAACACGCGCGAGCCGCCCACGCCGGTCGTCGAGCCGACCGACCTGCGCCCCTCGAAGCTGACCGCGGTGAGCTTCGCGGGCCGTACGCTCGAATCGGGTGCGGCGCCCGACGCGCCGCTGCCCGATGCGCCGGTTGCCGCGGCACCGCGCGTGCCGGCAGCGGTGTCGTCGCGGCCCGCGGACCGCCCGCAGCCGGTCGTCAAGGAGTTGAAGCTGCTGCGCAGCGTCGAGCCCGACTATCCGGGCGAGGCGCGGCGCCGCCAGGTCGAAGGCAGCGTGGAATTGCAGTTCGTCGTCGGCGGCAACGGCCGGGTGAAGGACGTCGAGGTCGTGGACAGCACGCCGCCCGGCGTGTTCGACGCCGAGGCGGTCGCGGCGGTGAAGCGCTGGCGCTACGACGCGCGGCGCGAGGATGGCGTGCCGGTCGACGCACAGGCGCGCGTGCGTCTCGAATTCCGGCTCGACGACTGATTCCCGGCCCGGCGCCCGATCCGGGCGCGGGCGGGCGTTCACCCCGCCTTGTTCGGGATATCGATCGCCTTGCGGTCCGCCGCGAGCGCGGCCTCGTGCAGCGCCTCGGACAATGTCGGGTGCGCGTGCATCGTGCGCTGCAGGTCCTCGGTGCTCGCCGAATACTCCATCGCAAGCACGGCCTCGGCGATCAGCTCGCCGGCCATCGGGCCGATGATGTGCACGCCGAGGATCTCGTCGTCGTCGCTCGCCGCGACGATCTTCGCGAAACCCGCGCCGGCCTCCATCGCCCGCGCCCGCCCGCTCGCCATGAACGGGAACGTGCCGACCTTGTAGGGACGCCCGCTCGCCTTGACCTGCTCCTCGGTCTGCCCGACCCAGGCGATCTCCGGCGCCGTGTAGATGACCGACGGCACGGCGCGGTAATTCACTTCGCCGAAGTGGCCGGCGATCAGGTCGGCGACCATCACACCCTCTTCCTTGCCCTTGTGCGCGAGCATCGGCCCGCGCACCAGGTCGCCGACCGCCCAGACGCCGTCGATGCCGGTGCGGCAGGCGTCGTCGACCACGACGAAGCCGCGCTCGTCGAGCTTCACGCCGGTGCCGTCCGCGAGCAGCTCACGCGAATTCGGCCGCCGGCCCACCGCGACGACCAGGGTGTCGACGACGAGCCGCTGCGTCGCGGCACTGGCGTCGGCATATTCCACCTCGACGGCACCCCCGGCGCGCTTCGCGCCCGACACCTTCGTGCCGAGGCGGATGTCGAGGCCGAGCTTCCTGAAATGACGCAGCGCCTCTTTCGCGACCGCACCGTCGGCCATCGGCAGGAAATCCGGCAGGGCCTCGAGCACGACGACCTCGGCACCGAGCCGGCGCCAGACGCTGCCGAGTTCGAGGCCGATCACGCCGGCGCCGATCACGCCGAGCCGCTTCGGCACGGCATCGAGTTCGAGCGCGCCCCATGAATCGATGATCTGCTTGCCGTCGAACGGCACGCTCTTCAGCTCCACCGGCACGGAGCCCGATGCCAGCACGACGTGCTTCGCGAGCAGTTCGCGCTTCGAGCCGTCGTGCGCAGTGAACTCGACCCGGCCCGGCGCGAGCAGACGGCCGTGGCCCGCGAGCGCCGTCACACCGGCCGCCTTGAACAGCCCCGCGATGCCCTGGGTCATCGTCTTCACGATCGTCGCGCGGCGCTTCTGCATCGCGGCGAGATCGACTTTCAGGCCACTCGCGCCGATGCCGTGTGCGGCGAACTCGTGCTGCGCGCGGTGCAGCAGCTCGGTCGACTCGAGCAGCGCCTTCGACGGGATGCAGCCGGCATTGAGGCAGGTGCCGCCGAGCGCGCTGCTGCCGTCGCGATTCTTCCACTCGTCGATGCACGCGACCCGGAGCTTGTGCTGCGCGGCCCGGATTGCGGCCGGGTAGCCCGCCGGGCCCGCGCCGATGACGACGACGTCGTACTGGTCAGCCATGATGATTCCCCTGCAAGTCAGATGCCGAGCAGCATGCGCGCCGGGTCCTCGAGCGCCTCCTTGATCGCAACGAGGAACTGCACGGCCTCGCGGCCGTCGATGATGCGGTGGTCATAGCTGACCGCCAGATACATCATCGGCCGCACGACGACCTGGCCATCGACGACGACCGGGCGCTCCTGCGTCTTGTGCATGCCGAGGATCGCGCTTTGGGGCGTGTTGACGATCGGCGTCGACAGCAGCGAGCCGAACACGCCGCCGTTGGTGATCGTGAAAGTGCCGCCGGTCAGATCCTCTATCGCGATCGTGCCCTCGCGCGCCTTGAGCGCGTACTCGCCGATCTCCTTCTCGATCTCGGCGATGCTCTTCAGGTCCGCGTCGCGCACGACCGGCACCATCAGGCCGCGCTCGGTCGAGACCGCGACGCCGACGTCGTAATACTCGTGGTAGACGATGTCGGTGCCGTCGACCGATGCATTGACGACCGGGAATTTCTTCAACGCCTCGATCGACGCCTTGACGAAAAAGCCCATGAAGCCGAGCTTGACGCCTTGCTCCTTCTCGAAGCGGTCCTTGTAGCGGGCGCGCAGCGCCATCACCGCACCGAGATCGGCCTCGTTGAAGGTCGTCAGCAGCGCCTGCGTCGACTGCGCCTGCACGAGCCGCTCGGCGATGCGCTGGCGCAGGCGTGTCATCGGCACGCGCTGGTCGGCGCGCCCGGCGGCCGCGGTGGCCGGCGCGGCCTTCGCGGTGGCCGGTGCTGCGGCGGCGGGCGCCGCCGCGCGCTTGTCGAGGAAGCCGACGACGTCGGCCTTGGTCAGGCGGCCGTCCTTGCCCGAGGCGGGAATCGCCGCCGGATCGAGCTGGTTTTCCTCGACGAGGCGGCGCACCGAAGGGCTCAGCTTCGCGGCATCGCCGCCGGCCTCCGCGCCGGCGGGCGCGGGCGCTCTGGCCGCCGCCTCCGCCTTCGCCGGAGCTTCGGCGGCTTTCGCCGCGGCGGGTTTGCCAGCCGCGGCGCCTTCCTCGATCACCGCGAGCACCTGACCGCTCGTCACGGTCGTGCCGGCCGCGATGCGGATCTCCTTCAGCACGCCGTTCCTCGGCGCCGGCACCTCGAGCACGACCTTGTCGGTCTCGAGGTCGGCGAGATTCTCGTCGCGCGTGACTGCGTCCCCCACCTGCCTGTGCCAGCCGACGAGCGTCGCGTCGGCCACGGACTCCGGCAGCTGCGGCACCTTGATCTCGATCGTCATGTCATCTTCCTCATCGCGTCGCCGTCAGGCGCGTCGTCTCGCGGCCCGCGCCCTCGGTCACGCTCGAGCGCAGCGCGGCCTCGATCAGCGCGGCCTGTTCGGCCTCATGGACTTTCAGAATGCCGGTTGCCGGCGCGGCGGCATGCGGCCGGCCCGCGTAAAGCAGCTCGCGCCGCGCACCGAGGCGCTCCTGCAGGCGGTGGCGGATCTGGTACCAGGCACCCTGGTTCTGCGGCTCCTCCTGGCACCAGACGATCTCGCGCGCGGCGGGGTAACGCTGCAGCACGGCTTCGTATTCGTCGGCCGGGAACGGGTACAGCTGCTCGATGCGCACCAGCGCGACTTCGCGCAGCGCATCGGCGCGGCGCGCCTTCAGCAGGTCGAAATAGACCTTGCCGCTGCAGAAGACGACCCGCTGCACCGCGGCGCGCGACAGATCTTCGATCTCGTCGATCACGTTGGCGAAACGGCCCTGCGCGAGCTCATCGAGCGTCGACACCGACAGGTCGTGACGCAGCAGGCTCTTCGGCGTCATCACGACCAGCGGCTTCCTGAAGCTGCGCAGCATCTGCCGGCGCAGCATGTGGAACATCTGCGCCGGCGTCGACGGGACGCAGACCTGCATGTTGTTCTCGGCGCACAGCTGCAGGAAGCGCTCGAGGCGCGCCGACGAATGCTCGGGCCCCTGGCCTTCGTAGCCGTGCGGCAGGAACAGCGCGAGCCCGCACAGCCG
>JAHCAN010000041.1 GCA_019634915.1 Steroidobacteraceae bacterium
CCCGCGACGCCGCGCAGACGCTGGTCAGGCGCGGCTGGGCGGCGAGCGACGCCGTGCCGGACGCGGCAGTGGCGGCGGACGCACCGGTGCCGGATGCCACGCGCGCCCCGGGCGGGCCGCCTTTCACACTGACGGACGAGCAGCAGCGGGCGGTCGAACAGGTCGACGCGCAGCACGGCCGCTACGGCGCGTTCCTGCTGCACGGCATCACCGGCAGCGGCAAGACCGAGGTCTACCTGCAGCTCGTCGAACGCGCGCTCGCGCGCGGCGAGCGCGCGCTGATCCTCGTCCCGGAGATCGGCCTCACGCCGCAGCTCGTCGGGCGCTTCGCCGCGCGCTTCAGCGTGCCGATGGCGACGCTGCACTCGGCGCTGACCGCCGGCGCGCGCCTCGCGGCGTGGCGCGACGCGCTGTCGGGCCGCGCGCGCATCGTGCTCGGCACGCGCTCGGCCGTGTTCGCACCGCTCGGGCGTCTCGGCCTGATCGTGATCGACGAGGAGCACGATCCGTCGTTCAAGCAGCACGACGGCGGCTTTCGCTATTCGGCGCGCGACATCGCCGTGATGCGCGCGCAACGCTCCGGCGTGCCGATCGTGCTCGGCTCGGCGACCCCGTCGCTCGAGTCACTGCACAACGCGCGCCTCGGCCGCTACACGCGCCTCGAGCTGCCGTTCCGCACCGGCGAGGCGGTGCCGCCCCGCCTCGCGCTCGTCGACCTGCGCAGCGAGGCGCTGCGCCACGGCCTGTCGACTTTCGTCACCCAGGCGATCCGCCGGCATCTCGACGACGGCGGCCAGGTGCTCGTCTACCTGAACCGGCGCGGCTATGCGCCGACGCTCGCCTGCACGGCCTGCGGCTGGATCGCCGGCTGCGACGCCTGCGACGCGCGGCTCACCGTGTACGCGCGCGCCGCGCGTCTGCGCTGCCACCACTGCGGCGCCGATGCCCCGCTGCCGGCCCGCTGCCCGCAATGCGGCTACGAGGTGCGCGCGGTCGGCCAGGGCACCGAGCGCATCGAGGAAACGCTCGCGGCGCTGTTCCCCGACGCGCCGCTCGCGCGGCTCGATCGCGACGCCGTGCGGCGCGACGCCGAGCTGACCGCCGTGCTCGAGCGCGTGTCGTCGGGCGAGGCGCGCATCCTGATCGGCACGCAAATGGTCACGAAAGGCCATGATTTCCCGGACGTGACGCTCGCGGTCGTGCTGAACGCCGACCATGGCCTGTTCAGCACCGACTTTCGCGCGGCCGAAAGGCTCGCGCAGACGATCGTGCAGGTGGCCGGGCGCGCCGGGCGCGGCACGCGGCCCGGCGAGGTGCTGATCCAGACCGAATATCCCGGGCACCCGCTGCTGACGAGCCTGCTCGCCGACGGCTACGAGGGCTTCGCGGCGACCGCGCTGGCCGAGCGGGAAGCCGCGGGCTGGCCGCCCTACGGGCGGCTCGCCGCGATGCGCGCGTCGGCGCCGTCGCTGCACGAAGCGGTGGAATTCCTGACAGCAGCGCGGCAGGCGCTGGCGCCGCCGCGGGGCGTGAAACTGCTGGGGCCCGCGCCTGCGGCGATGGCGCGGCGCGCGGACCGCTTCCACGCGCAGCTGCTCGCCGAGAGCGGCGATCGCGCCGCGCTGCACCGCTATCTCGAGGCCTGGCTGCCCCGCGCGGAGGCCCTGCCGAGCGCCCGGCGCGTACGCTGGGCGCTCGACGTGGACCCGCTCGAACTGTTCTGACTTACTTGCTCGGCCGGTCGGCGTCCATCCGCTTGCCCTGCGGCATCTCGTCGCGGGTGATCTTGCCGTCCTTGTTCGCGTCGAGCTCGTCGAAGCGGCGGTTGAGCATCGGCATCGACGCCTCGGCCTCGGCACGCGAGATCGCGCCGTCGCCGTCCTTGTCGGCGTCCTTCCAGTGGTCAACGGCGCGCTTCTTCATCTTGTCGCGCATGTTCTTGCGCGCGGCATCGACTTCCTCCTGGGTGAGGTAACCGTCCTTGTTCGCGTCGAGCTCGTCGAAGCGCTTGTTCGCGCGTTCGGTCGCGGCCTGCGCCGACTCGGCGCGGGACACGCGGCCGTCGTTGTCCTTGTCGAGCTGCTTGATCAGGCCGGGGCCGCCCATGTCGTGGCCGTCGTGGGCGCGCGGCGGATCACCGGCAAACGCCGCGAACGGCACGGCGACCAGGCTGAGGGCGAGGAAAGTGGATTTCATGTGAGGGGCTCCATCGGTTGGATACCGACTTATAACGCAGCCCGCTTCCCCGGGTTGACAGCGCATCGTCACGGGAAATCCGGGCTAGAATTGCGCGCCTTGAAAACCGAACTCGAACGCCTGCTCGCCGCCGCCCTGACGACACTCGGCGAGGCCGGAAAACTGCCGCCGCCGGAGCCCGGGGCGATCGTCGTCGAACGCACGCGCGACGCGAAGCACGGCGATTTCGCGTCGAACGTCGCGCTGCGGCTCGCGAAGGCGGCCGGCCGCAAGCCGCGCGACATCGCCGCCGAGATCATCGCCGCGCTGCCGCCGAGCACGCTGGTCGCGCGCGCCGAGATCGCCGGCGCGGGCTTCATCAACTTCCACCTGAACGCGCAGGCGAATCTCGACGAGCTGTGGCGGGTGCTCGAGGCAGGCGCGAACTACGGCCGCGGCAGCGAGCCCGGCGCCGGCCGCAAGCTGCTGCTCGAGTTCGTGTCGGCGAATCCCACCGGGCCGGTGCACGTCGGCACCGGGCGCCAGGCCGCGTTCGGCGCGACGCTCGCGAACCTGCTCGAGGCGACCGGGTACGCCGTGCATCGCGAGTACTACATCAACGATGCCGGCAGGCAGATGGACATCCTGACCGCGAGCGTGTGGATGCGCTATCTCGAGGCCTGCGGCGAGACGCTCGCGTTCCCGTCGAACGGCTATCGCGGCGACTACGTGCGCACGCTCGCCGCCGCGCTGCACGCGGCCGAGGGCGATGCGTACCGCCGCGCGGCAGCCGAGGTGCTTGCCGCATTGCCGCCCGACGAGCCGGCCGGCGGCGACAAGGACAAGTACGTCGACGCGATCATCGAGCGCATGCGCGCGCTGCTCGGCGAGGCCGGCTACCGCCGCGTGCTCGACTTCTCGCTCGCCGCGATGCTCGAGGGCATCAGGAACGACCTCGCCGACTTCGGCGTGGTCTTCGACCGCTGGTACTCCGAGCGCACGCTCGCGACGAGCGGCGCGATCGACCATGCGCTCGACGTGCTGCGCGGCCAGGGGCGGCTCTATGAAAAGGACGGCGCCACCTGGTTCCGCGCGACCGAGTTCGGCGACGACGAGGACCGCGTCGTCGTGCGCGCGAACGGCGAGAAGACCTATTTCGCCTCCGACATCGCCTACCACCTCGAGAAGCGCGAGCGCGGCTTCGACCTGCTGGTCGACGTGCTCGGCGCCGACCACCACGGCTACGTCGCGCGCGTGCGCGGCGGGCTGATCGCGATGGGCCAGCCGGCCGACTGCCTCGAGGCGATCCTGATCCAGTTCGTGAGCCTGTGGCGCGGCAAGGAGAAGATCCCGATGGGCAAGCGCGACGCCCAGTTCGTCACGCTGCGCCAGCTGCGCGACGAAGTCGGCACCGACGCCTGCCGGTTCTTCTACCTGATGCGCAGCCACGACCAGCCGCTCGACTTCGACCTCGAGCTCGCGAAGTCGCGCTCGAACGAGAACCCGGTGTACTACATCCAGTACGCGCACGCGCGCGTCTCGAGCGTGATGAAGCAGCTGGTCGCGAAGGGCTACCGCTACGACGAGCCGACCGCGCGCGCGAGCCTCGCTTTGCTGGCCGACCCGCACGAGCAGGCCGCGCTGACCGCGCTCGCGCGCTATCCGGAAGTGCTGCGCCAGGCGGCGGTCAACCGCACGCCGCACAGCGTCGCGCACTACCTGCGCGAGCTCGCGCACGCCTTCCACACCTGGTACAACGCCGCGCCGTTCATCGTCGACGATCCGGCGCTGCGCAACGCGCGCCTCGCGCTCGCGCTCGGCGTGCAGCAGGTCGTGCGCAACGGCCTCGGCATCCTCGGCGTCAGCGCGCCGGAGACGATGTAGATGGCGGGCCACGGTCCGTGAGCCGGCTCACTGCGCGCGATTTCAAGCAGACCCGCGGCGGCGGCTTCGGCTTCGACCGCTACCGCCAGTTCGGCTACGGGCTCGCGAGCGGGCTCGCGGTCGCGCTGCTCGTCTATGTCGTGATGAACCAGCGCGCATTGCAGCCGGACGACGACGTCACGCTGCGCCCCGAACCACGCGCCGCCGCGCAGCCCGCGGATGCGGCACCCGAGGCCGAAGCCGCCGCCGGCAGCGGTGGCCGGCAGTTCGACTTCTACGAGATGCTGCCGAAGTTCGAGGTGGTCGTGCCCGAACGCGACCGCGAGGTGAAGCGTGACCTGCCCGCCGCGGCGGTCGAGCGGCCGGGCGTGTACGTGCTGCAGGCCGGCTCGTACCGCGGCCAGGCCGACGCCGAGCGCGCGCGCGCGCAGCTCGCGCTGCAGGGCATCCAGGCGGTCGTACAGCGGGTCGCGGTCGACAACGACGTGTGGCATCGTGTGCGCATCGGGCCGATCGCGGACCTCGGAGAGCTGAACCGCGTGCGCGACAAACTGCGGGCCAACGACATCGACGCGCTCGTGATCCGGGTCGGAGACTGATGGGGCACACGGGCGGCCCAGCGCCGCCCGCTGGCCCGCGGCCGCGGTCCTGCTCGCCGCCGCGGCAGTGCTCGCCGGCTGCGCGAGCGCGCCGCCTGCCGCGCCGTCGCGTCCCGCGCCGGTCGAGCCGGCACCCCCGCCACCGCCGACCGAAATCTCGATCGCCGCGGTCGGCGACATCATGCTCGGCACCGACTTCCCGAAGGACATCCTGCCCGACGACGACGGCGCCGGCTTCCTGCGCCACGTCACGCCGATCCTGTCGGCCGCCGACATCGCGTTCGGCAATCTCGAGGGCGTGCTGATGGACGGCGGCGAGCCGGCCAAGCAGTGTGGCGCGTCGGGCAACTGCTACGTGTTTCGCACGCCGACGCGCTACGCGGCCTGGCTGCGCGACGCGGGCTTCGACATGCTGAGCGTCGCGAACAACCACGCGCACGACTTCGGCGAGGCGGGCCGGGATTCGACCGCCGCGGCGCTCGAGGCGGTCGGCATCCGCCACTCCGGCCGCGAGGGCAGCTGGGCGGAGATGACGGTCGGCGGCGTGCGCGTCGCGATGGTCGCGTTCGCGCCGAACATCGGCGCGAACTCGCTGAACGACCACGAGCTCGCCGTCGGGTTCGTGCGCTCGCTGGCCGCGGCCAACGACATCCTGATCGTCTCGTTCCACGCCGGTGCCGAGGGTGCCGGCGCCGAAGTGCTGCCGTTCGAGCGCGAGTACTACGCGGGCGAGGATCGCGGTGACGTCGTGATGTTCGCGCACGCGATGATCGACGCCGGCGCCGACCTGCTGCTCGGCCACGGCCCGCACGTGCCGCGCGCGCTCGAGCTGTACCGCGGGCGGCTGATCGCCTACAGCCTCGGCAATTTCGCGACCTATTACGGCATCGGCGTCGAGGGCCTGCGCGGCCTCGCGCCGATCCTGACCGCGAGGCTCGACGCCGACGGGCGCTTCCGCGGCGGGCGCATCGATTCGACGATCCAGCTGCGGCCCGACGGCCCGTCGATCGACCCGGAGAACCGCGCGCTCGAACTGATCCGGGAGCTCACCGCGACCGCCTTTCCGGACGGCAGGCTCGTGATCGGCGCGGACGGCACATTGCGCGCCGGCTCCTGAGACGCGAGCCTCAGGCGTTCGCGGCCCGCGGCTCGCCCTTCACGACGACGACCGTCACCTTGTCGATCCGGCGGCCGTCCATGTCGATCACCTCGAAACGCAGGCCGCGCCAGGTCACGACTTCGCCGGGCTTCGGTATGCGCCCGAGTCTCGCGAGCACGAAGCCGGCCACGGTGAAGTAGTCGCCCGAGGTCATGTCGCGCCGGCCGAGCGCGCGCTGCAGCTCGTCGATCGGCAGGTGCCCGTCGATCAGCAGCGAGCCGTCCTCGCGCGTGACGATCTCGGGGCGCTCGCGGCTGCCGACGTCGGGCAGCTCGCCGGCGATCGCCTTCAGGATGTCGATCGGCGTCGCGACGCCCTCGATCGCGCCGTACTCGTCGGTGATCACGGCGAGATGCGTGCTCGAGCGCTGGAACTGGTCGAGCAGCTGCATCACCGACAGGCTGTCCGGCACGTGCAGCGCCGGCTCGATGTCATGCCCGGGATCGAGCCGCCCGCGGCGCAGCGCCTCGCTCAGGTTCGCGAGCGTGACCATGCCCGCGAGCTGGTCGAGCGAGCCGTGCGCGACGAGGAAACGCGCGTGGCCGCTCTCCTTCGCCTCCTGCCACAGCGCGGCGAGCGGCTGGTCGAGGTCGAGCCAGACGATGTCCTGCCGCGGCGCCATCACGGTCGTGACGTGCCGGTCGGCGAGCGCGAGCACGCCCTCGATCAGGCGCTTCTCGCTCGCGAGGAACACGCCCGAGCGCGTGCCCTCGGCGATCATCGCGCGCACGTCGTCCTCGGTGACCGACTGCTGCGACGCCGAGGACACCGGCGTCAGCCGCAGCACGACGTCGACGGTACCGCGCAGCAGCCAGACGAACGGCGTCATCAGCGTCGCGAAGCCGCGCATCACCGGCGCGACCAGGATCGCGAGCGGCTCGGCGTTGTTCAGCGCGATGCGCTTCGGCACGAGCTCGCCGAAGATCAGCGTGACGAAGGTCACGACGATCACGATCGTGCCGAAGGCGATCTCCTCGGCCCAGGCCATCGGCACGCCCCAGGCTGCGATCACGTCGTCGAAGTGCGCGGCGAGCGTCGCGCCGCTGTAGACGCCGGTGACGATGCCGATCAGCGTGATGCCGATCTGCACGGCCGACAGGAACGTCGTCGAGTCCTCGAGCAGGCCGAGTGCGATCCGCGCGCCGCGGCTGCCCTCCGCGGCGCGCGTCTGCAGGCGCGCACGGCGCGACGATACGAGGGCCATTTCGGAGAGCGCGAAAAACCCGTTCAGCAACACCAGAACGAGAATGACGATGATTTCGGTCGTAGCCATCGGCCCTGCCAGCAACGGGCCGCTGAGCCTAGCACAGCCGCGCGACGCTGCCCGCCGGACGCGCGCTCTGCGACAATGGCGCCGACGCCCGGGACCGATGCGCCGAAATGGACGCTCCGCCACGCACGATACTGATCGCCGACGACCACCCGCTGTTCCGCGCGGCGCTGCGCCGCGCGGTCGAGGAGGCGATCGGCGCCGCGCAGGTGCACGAGGCCGCCGACGCCGGCGCGCTGCGCGCCGCGGCGGCCCGCTCGCCCGAGGCGGACCTCGTGCTGCTCGACCTGATGATGCCGGGCAGCCGCAGTTTCGCCACGCTCGCGTGGCTGCGCAGCCAGCATCCGACCATGGCGGTGATCGTGGTTTCGGCGAACGAAAGCACCGCAGTCGCGCGGGCCGCGCTCGAGTTCGGCGCGGCCGGCTACGTGCCGAAATCGGCGCCGCTCGCCGAACTCGTCGAGGCGATCCGCACGGTGCTCGGTTTCGGCCAGTGGTTCCCGGCCGCGGCGCTCGCGGACACGACACCGGCGCAGGGCGACCCCGCGGCGATCGCCGCGCGCCTCGCGAGCCTGACGCCGCAGCAGTACCGCGTGCTCGAACTGCTGGCGCAGGGGCAGCTCAACAAGCAGATCGCCGCGGAACTCGGCATCACCGAACAGACCACCAAGGCGCATGTGTCGGCGACGCTCGCCAAGCTCGGCGCGCGCAACCGCACGCAGGCGACGCTGCTGTACCGCTCGCTCGAGATTCAGGGCGCGGAGCCGCTCTCCCTCGGGCGCTGATCGGCGCCGTGCATCACCACGCGGCGCAGCACGCTGTGCAGCGCGAGCGGCCGCACCGGTTTGCGCAGGTAGATGCCCCCGGCCGCCTCGACTTCCGCGCGGATCGCGTCGGCCGCGTCGGCGGTGACCACGACCAGCGGCAGGTCGGCACCCAGCGCCGCGCGGATGCGCTCCGCGAGCCCGACGCCGGTCACGCCGCGATCGAGATGGTAGTCGGCGACCAGCACGTCGGGGCACCAGCCGCCAAAGTCCGGCAGCTCCGCTTCGCCCGCCGCCGCACGCACCTCGCACTGCCATGACTCGAGCAGCGCGACCATCGCACGCAGCACGGCCGTGTCGTTGTCGACGACCAGCGCGCGCACGCCGTGCAGCGATCCCACCGCACGCAGGCGCGGCGGCGGCCGCGCGCCGCCCGCGCGCGCGACGCCGCGCGGCACGTCGATCGCGAACACCGAGCCGCGACCCACGGCCGAGCGCACGCTGATGCGATGTCCGAGCCGGCGCGCGATGCGCTCGGCGATCGCGAGCCCGAGCCCGAAGCCCTTGCCGGCCGCCGCCTCGCCCGACGCGGCCGACGGCGTGCGGTAGAACTCCTCGAAGATGCGCTCGAGCTGGTCGGTGGCGATGCCGGCACCGGTGTCCCAGACCTCGATGCGCAACATCGCGCCGCGCGGCCGGCAGGCCACCAGCACGCGGCCCCGCGCGGTGTAGCGGATCGCGTTTGCGACGAAGTTCTGCAGGATCCGGTGCAGCAGCCGCGCGTCGCTGACCGCCGTGGCGCGCGTGCGCCGCACGCGCAATTCGAGACCACGGCCACGCGCGACCAGGCTGAACTCCGCCTCGAGCGCGCCCAGCAGGTCCTGCAACGCGAGCTCGGCTGGCTGCGCCTGCAGGACACCGGCGTCGAGCTTCGAGATGTCGAGCAGATCGTTCAGCATGCCCTCCGCGGTGCGAAGGCACTGCTCGATGTCGCCGACCAGCGCGCGCTCGCCCGCACCGCGCAGCTTCTGCAGCAGCGCGCCGGCGAACAGCCCGGCGGCATTGAGCGGCTGCAGCACGTCGTGGCTCGCGGCCGCGAGGAAGCGCGTCTTGCTCTGGTCGGCGCGCTCGGCGGCCGATTTCGCAGCGGCGAGTTCCTCGTTCATCGCCGACAACGCGCGCGTGCGCTCGCGGACGCGCTCCTCGAGCGCCGCCTCGGTGCGCTTGTAGCCGGTGACGTCGGTGTAGCTCGTCACGAAGCCGCCGCCCGGCATGCGGTTGCCGCGGATCTCGAGCACCATGCCGTCGGGCCCGGCACGCTGGTACACGTAGTCGGTGCCGCGGCGCAGATGCTGCATGCGCCGCGCGACCAGCTGTGCGGCGTCGCCCTCGCCCATCTCGCCGCGCGCCGCATTGAACTCGAGCACCTCCTCGATCGGCTTGCCGATGTAGAGCAGCTCGGGCGGGTAGCGGAACAGCTCGGCGTAGCGGTGATTCCATGCGACGAGGCGCAGGTCGGCATCGACGACACTGATGCCCTGGCTCACGTTCTCGAGCGTCGCCTGCAGCAACTCGCGGTTGAACTCGAACGCGCGCGAGGCGCCGCCGACGATCGACACGACGTCCTCGAGCACGAGCTGCTTGCCCGAGGTCGCCGCATCGATCACGCGGCGCGCCGACGCCGCGCCGATCACCGAGCCGAGCAGGCGCTGTGCGGACTCGAGCTGCGCAGCGCTCGCGCGCACGGCCAGCGGGCCGCCCTCGCCGCCGGCGCGAAACTGCGCAAAGTGATCGGCCGTGCGCGCGTCTCCCGCGAACTGCGCGACCAGTGCGTGCAGCTCCTTCAGCGTGATCGAGCTCGCACGGGCGCCGTGCTGCTCGGCGCCGCGGCCGTCGGCCGCGTCGACGAACGCGCTCGCCTGGATCCGGTCGACCAGCGTGCGGCGCACGGCCAGCGAGCCGATGGCGAGCCCGACGGTGGTCGCGAGCAGGCTCGCGAGCAGGCCGTGCGCGAGCGGATTGAGCCCCTCGACGCCGAGCAGCGCGATCGGCCTGAGCGCGGCGATGCCGAACGGGCCGGCACCGACCAGCGAGCGCGGCAGGTAACCGGCGGCGGCGAACACCGGCACGATCAGCGTATAGAGCCAGACCGCGAAACCGCAGGCGAGGCCGAGCAGTGCGCCGGCGCTGTTCGCGCGGCGCCAGTAGAGCGCCGCGAACACCAGCGGCCCGAACAGCGCGACCGCGGCCATCGCGATCTCGCCGATCTCGGCGAGCGCGCCGGCATAGGCGATCGAACGGTAGTACACATAGGCCGCTGCGAGCAGCAGCACGATCGCGACGCGCCGCACGCGCAGCAGCACTCCGGTCAGGTCGCGGCGGCGGCGCAGCACCGGGAAGGCGTGCAGTAGCGCGGGCATCGCGATCTCGTTGCAGATCATCGTCGACAGCGCGATGCAGGCGACGATCACCATGCCGGTCGCGGCTGCGAAGCCGCCGATGAACGTCAGCAGCGCGAGCGCGGGCTGGCCGCCGACCAGCGGCAGCTGCAGGACGAACAGGTCGGGGTTCTGCGCGCCGGCGCCGAAGGTCGCGAGCCCGGCGTTCGCGACCGGCAGCACGAACACGCTGATCGCGAGCAGGTAGAGCGGGAACAGCCAGCGCGCGACGCGCAGGTCGCGCGGTCCGGAGTTCTCGACCACGGCGACGTGGAACTGGCGCGGCAGACAGAAGATCGCGAGCACGCCGAGCACGGTCAGCGCGAGATAATGCCCGGCCGGGCGCGCCGCCTCGCGCAGCGCGCGCACCTCGGGGTCCGCCAGCACGCGCGCCGCGAGATCGGCCGGGCCGTCGTAGAGGCCGAAGGTGACGAAGGCGCCGACCGCGAGGAAGGCGCCGAGCTTGACGATCGACTCGAACGCGAGCGCGAGCATCATGCCGGGGTGATGCTCGGTGGCGTCGGCGTGGCGCGTGCCGAACAGGATCGCGAACGCGGCCAGCGCGAGCGCGACGTAGAGTGCCGAGTCGGCGAACACCGAAGCCTGCTCGCGCGCGCCCGTGCCGAGGCCGGCGAGCGCGACGAAGCTGATGTCGATCGCCTTCAGTTGCAGCGCGATGTAGGGAGTCAGGCCGCACACGGCGACGACGGTGACCAGCACCGCGACGCGCGAGTCGCGGCCGTAGCGCGCGGCGAGGAAGTCGGCGATCGAGGTGATCTTCTGGCGCCGCCCGAGGCGGATCATCTTGTCGAAGAAGCGGATGCCGAACACGAACAGCAGGATCGTGCCGACATAGGTCGGCGGCAGCCACCAGCCGAGCTGCGCCGACTGGCCGCCGGTGCCGTAATAGGCCCACGAGGTGCAGTAGACCGCGAGCGAGAGGCTGTAGACCCAGGGGCGCGCAGCGAGCCCGCGGCCTTCGGCCGCCATCCGGTCGCCGGCGTGCGCGACCACGAACAGCACGCCCATGTAGGCGAGGCCCAGCAGCGCGATCAGCCATGGGGTCAGCATGCCGACCGCCATCGTCTCACAGGCTGAAGAGCACCACCGCCAGTATCGTGCCGAGCACCGGGACGATGATCGTCAGCGCCGCGAACGACGGGTAGGCCGCCGCGTACGACTCGTTGCAGATCGCCCGGATCGTCGTCACGACATAGCCATTGTGCGGCAGTGAATCGAGGCCGCCGGAGGAGATCGCGACCACGCGGTGCAGCGCCTCCGGATCGACGCCCTGGTCGAGGTAATGCGGCGCGATCAGCGGCAGCGCGATCGTCTGCCCCCCCGAGGCCGAGCCGGTGAGCCCGGCGATCACGCTGACCGCGATCCCGGCGCCGATCAGCGGACTGCCGGGCAGGCTCGTCATCGCCTCGACCGCGGCCTGGAAGCCGGCCGTGAGCTTGGCGACACCGCCAAAACCGACCACCGCCGAGGTGTTCGCGATCGCGACCAGCGCGCCGAGCGAGCCGGCCGTCACGGCCGCGCCGACGCGATGCGCGTAGCGGAAATTCAGCGCCAGCGCGACCAGCACGCCGGCGCCGAGCGCGACGATCAGCGCCGACTCGGCGAGCGCCTCGTGCAGCAGGAAGGCGGCGATGAGCACGACGCCGAGCGGCACGAGGCCGCGCCACACGGCGGGCAGGTCACGGTCGTGCACTTCCGGATCGGCCGCGCGCGCCTCGAAACGCTCGCCGGTGGCGCTCGCCGCGCGCACCAGGCGCAGCAGCCACCACCGGCCGAGCGCGAGCATGAACAGCGCGACGACGAGGCTGACCTCCCAGCCTGCATAGGGCGTCGTACCGAGATAGCGGATCGGGATCCAGTTCTGGATCTCGGGCGAGCCGGCCGAGGTCATCGTGAACGTGACCGAGCCGAACGCGATCGTCGACGGGATGAAGCGGCGCGGCAGGTCGGCGCGGCGGAACAGGCTCACCGCCATCGGATAGACCGAGAAGGCGACCACGAACAGGCTCACGCCGCCGTAAGTCAGCACCGCGCATGCGGCGACGACGGCGCCGACCGCGTGCTTCGCGCCGAGCCTGGCGACGATCCAGTTCGCGACGCTGTCGGCCGCGCCGGTGCATTCCATCATCTTGCCGAACAGCGAGCCGAGCAGAAACATGAAGAACCAGCTCTGCACGAAGTCGACGAAGCCGCGCATGTAGCTCACCGTGAAGCTCGGTGCGTCCGGCGCGGCGAGCTGTGGAAACATCGCGAAGCCCGACATCGCTGCGACCAGCAGGGCGCACAGCGGCGCCGCGACCAGCAGCTCCGTGCCGCGCATGGTCAGCCAGATCAGCAGCGCGAGCCCGAGCAGCAGTCCGAAAAGGCTCAGCATAGGGCCGGCACGTTGCACTGTTGCGAGTCAGCAACGCCATAGTACGAAGGTACCAATGCGGCGCCGGCGCCGGCGGCGTAGCTTGCCGGGCATCCACGCAAGGGGGATTCCCTATGTCGATCAGCAAGACGACGCCGTTCGCCATCGCGGCGCTGGCCAGCCTCGCCGCGAGTGGTATCGGCACCACGGCCCGCGCCCAGGACACCAGCGCCGGGGCCACGACGGTCCTCGAGGAGGTCATCGTCACGACCCGCCGGCGCGAGGAAAGCCTGCAGGACGTGCCGGCGGCCGTCTCGGCGTTCTCCGATTCGCAGCTGCGCGAGCTCGCAATCACCAACCTCGAGGACATCAACAGCCTCGCACCGAACATCAAGGTCAATCCCGGCCGCGCGACCAGCAACACGATCAACGCCTACATCCGCGGCGTCGGCCAGAACGACCCGCTGTGGGGCTTCGAGCCCGGCGTCGGCATCTACATCGACGACGTGTACGTCGCCCGCCCGCAGGGCGCGCTGCTCGACGTCTACGACGTGCAGCGCATCGAGATCCTGCGCGGCCCGCAGGGCACGCTCTACGGCAAGAACACGCTCGCCGGCGCGATCAAGTACGTGACCCGCGACATCGTCGGCGAGCCCGCATTCAACGCGACGCTCGCGGCCGGCAGCTACGGCCAGCTCGACGCCAAGATCGCGGCCTCGACCGGGCTCGGCGAGCACGTCTACGTCGGCGCCTCGCTCGCGCGGCTGACGCGCGACGGCTTCGGCGAAGTGGTCGCCGACGCGAACCCCTACCAGTTCAACCGCGTCGGCGACGACGTCAGCGACAAGGACATCCTCGCCGCGCGCGCCGAAGTGAACTTCCTGTGGGGCGACTCGAGCCGCCTGCGCATCATGGGCGACTACGTCAAGGACGAGTCGAACATCCGCGGCGGCCAGCGGCTGAACGACGTCTTCGGCCCGCGTCTCGACGACCGCTACGACGTGCGCAACGACATGCCGGTCGACGCGGAGGACTTCGAGATCAAGGGCGTGTCGGCGACCTACACCGCCGACCTCAACGACCAGTGGGCGCTGAAGCTGGTCGGCGCCTACCGCGAGGGCGAGGGCACGACCTTCCTCGACTTCGAGACCCGCAACGTCAACCAGTTCAACGTGCCGGCGCAGTACGCGGACGACCAGACGAGCTTCGAGCTGCAGGCGACCTACACCGGCGAGCGCTTCAAGGGCGTCGGCGGCCTGTACTACTTCGACGGCACGGCCTCCGGCTCGTTCGACGCCGTGCTCGGCATCCTGATTCCCGGCGGCCTGATCCAGCTGACCCAGGGCTCGGTCGGCACCGAGAGCTACTCGGCCTATGTCGACGGCACGTTCGCGCTGACCGATCGCTGGAACCTGAACTTCGGCGCGCGCTACAACGAGGACAGGAAGGACGCGACGGTCTACAACGCGCAGTACCTCGGGCAGATCCCGTCGAACACGGGCATGTTCGACCGCAACAACCTGCCGGCGGGCATCATCCCGTTCTCGGTGCTGAGCGACTACCGCGAGAACCGCAGCGACAGCAAGGTCTCGCCGAAGCTCGGCGTCGACTTCCAGGCGACCGACGACGTGATGCTCTACGCGCAGTACAGCGAGGGCTTCAAGAGCGGCGGCTTCGACATGCGCGGCAACGAGGCGGCGTTCCCCGGCACCCGTGACGGCTACAAGCCGGAGACCGTCGACAACTTCGAGGTCGGCATCAAGAGCATGCTGTTCGATCGCCGCCTGATGCTGAACGCCACCGTGTTCTATGCCGACTACGAGGACGTGCAGGTCACGACACAGCAGTTCGTCGAGGTGATGGGCGTCGCGAGCAACGCGACCGCGGTGCTCAACGCCGGCAAGCAGGTCAACCAGGGCGTGGAGCTCGAGGCGACCTGGCGGCCGGTCGAGGCCTTCACGCTGTCGACGGCGATCGGCTACCTCGACGCGGACGTCAAGGAGTTCTACGCCTCGAACCCGGCGAGCCCCGGCACGATCGTCAACTACGCATCGGTCACGCCGGTGATCAATGCGCCCGAGTGGACGTTCTCGACCGACGCGCAGTACCGCTTCAATGTCCGCGGCGGCAGCGCGGTCGCGCGCGCCGGCTACCAGTGGCGCGACGACACCTCGATCGCCCCGCCGCCGTTCACGCTGACGAGCCCGACCGACCAGCCGGCGTACGGCCTGCTCGACCTCGGCCTGTCGTACACGACACCGGGCGAACACTGGCGCTTCGCGGTCGACGCGAAGAACGTGACCGACAAGTGGTATCGCACCGCGGGCTACGACTTCGGCACGACCGGCACGTTCGCGAACGTGAGCCAGATCGGCTACTACGGCCCGCCGCGCACCTACACGTTCAGCGTGCGCTACCAGTACTGAGCGGAGCGCCGCCGCCTACACCGGACCGGAGCGGGCTGCGCGACATGAGCGCGCAGCCCGCCGCCGATCAGTGATCGAAACGGCGCGAGAGGATCTCGCCGCTGCGCCGGTCGACGATCAGCTCGACCTTGCGGTTCTGCGCGTCGTAGCCTTCGACCTCGAGCAGCTTGTCGCGCAGCTCGATCTCCTTGATGCGGATGCCCTCGGCGGCGAGCCGGTTCTCGATCTCGGTGAGGCCCAGCAGCTTCGGCGGGGCGGTCGAGGCGGCGGGCGCGGCGGCGGCGGGCGCGGGGTCGGCCGCGATGGCCGGGCCGGCGACGGTGCACAGGGCAAGGCCGGCCGCCAGCGCGATACCCGGCAGAACGCTTCGATTCAGGGTCATGGTTCGATACCTCGTTGCAGTGGAAAAGTGCGGGGCCCCGAGGGGGGCCGTGTGCGGCACTGTGCCGGAGGTCCGCTGACGCGCCGCCGGCCGCGGCCATCAGCCCGCTGTCAGCTACGCCGGCCGCATAATGGCGGCATATGAAACGCAGGCTCCTCATCGTCATCGGCGCATTGCTGGCCGCGGCCGCGGTCTCGGCGATCTCGATCGTCACCTGGGAGCATTTCCGGCCCGGCATCAGGCCGGCGCATGAAGCCGCCGCGCGGACACCCATGCAGACCGCACCAGCCGCGCAGACCGCGCCAACGGCGCAGACCGGGCCGTCCGGGCCGGGACGCGCCGGCGGCATGCGCGAGGAGCTGCGCCGCGGCACCGTGCTGCCGCTGGCGCAGGCGCTCGACATCGCCGCGCAACACCTGCCGGGCGAAGTGCTCAAGGTCGAGCTGGAAAGCAAGCACGGCCGGCGGCTGTACGAAATCAAGGTGCTCGCCGCCAACGGCCGCGTGCGCGAGATCAAGCTCGACGCGACGAGCGGCGCGCTGATCGAGATCGAGGACGACTGATTGCGCGCGCTGGTCGTCGAGGATGATCCGTCGGTCGCGCAGGACGTCGCGCAGGCGCTCGGCTCGGCCGGATTCGCCGTGGACGTCGCGACCGACGGCGAAGACGCGTGGTATCGCGGTGACGTCGAGGAGTACGACGTCATCGTGCTCGATCTCGGCCTGCCCCGCCTCGACGGGCTGTCGGTCCTCAAACGCTGGCGGACGGGCGGGCGCACGATGCCGGTGCTGATCCTGTCGGCGAGGGAGGACTGGACCGAGAAGGTCGAAGGCATCGAAGCCGGCGCGGACGACTACCTCGGCAAGCCCTTCGAGATGGCCGAGCTGATCGCCCGCGTGCGCGCGCTCGTGCGCCGCGCGGCCGGCAAGGCCTCGCCGCGCATCGAGATCGGCCGGCTGGTCGTCGACACGCGGCGCATGACGGTGAGCGTCGACGGGCGGCCGGTGCGCCTGTCGCCGCTGGAATTCAGGCTGGTCGACTACCTCGCGCACAGCGACGGCCGCGCCGTGTCCGCCGGCGAGATCGCCGAGCACCTGTACGGCGTCGCGGAATCCGGCGACACCAACGCGATCGAGGCGCTGGTCACGCGGCTGCGGCGCAAGCTCGGCGCGCAGCGCATCGCCACGCGCCGCGGGTTCGGCTATCTGCTCGACGGCGATGCGCCGTGATGCGCTTCCCCGGCCCGGATTCGCTGCGGGTGCGCCTGCTCGCCGCGGCCGCGGCCGCGGTGTTCCTCGCGCTCGCGGCGTCGTGGTTCGCGATGACGCTGCTCTTCGAGCGCCACATCGAGCGGCGCGTCGAAGCGGAGCTGACGCGCGATGCGCGCCAGCTCGTCGCCGGCCTCGCCATCGACGCGGACGGCCGGCTGAGCGCGGACCAGCCGCCCGCGGACTCGCGCTTCGACAACCCGCGCAGCGGCCTGTACTGGTCGCTGTCGGCCGGCACGCAGCAGCTGAAGTCGCGCTCGCTGTGGGACCAGGATCTGCCGGACTCGCCGGCGGCCACGCCGGACGACTGGACCGCGCGCGTCTCGGGCGGCCCGTTCGACCAGCAGGTGCTGCTCGTCGAGCGCATCGTGCAGCCGGAGCGCGGCGGCACGCGCGTGCTGGTGCAGGTCGCGTCCGACGAAGCGCTCGTGCACGCCGCGAGCCGCGAGTTCGGCTCGGATCTCGCGCTGTACCTCGCGCTGCTGTGGCTGATCCTGTCCGGCGCGGCCTGGGCGCAGGTCGAGCTCGGCCTGCGCCCGCTCGCGCGGATGCGCCGTGAGCTCGAGCAGCTGAAATCCAATCCGGCCGACCGGCTGCATGCGGGCCATCCGGCGGAAATCCGGCCGCTCGTCGATGCGATCAACGAACTGGCCGACGCGCGCGAGCACGATCTCGCGGCGACACGCCGGCGCGCCGCCGACCTCGCCCACGGACTCAAGACGCCGCTGGCCGCGCTCGCGGCCGGCAGCCGCCGCGCGCGCGAGGCGGGCGCGGCGCAGGCCGCGGATGGGCTCGACCGCGCGATTGCCACCGCAACCACGGCCGTGAACGCCGAGCTCGCGCGCGCGCGCGCCGCGACGATCCGCCACGCGATGCCGCACACGCGCACCGCCGCGCAGCCTGTCGTCGAGAACGTGATCGGCGTCGTCGAGCGGACCGATTTCGGCGCCGAGCGCGTGTTCGAAGTGGACGTGCCGGAAACGCTGCTCGTGCCGGTCGCGCCGGAGGATCTCGCGGAACTGCTCGGCGCGCTGATCGAAAATGCCGCGCGTTTCGCGCGCCGGCGCGTCAGCGTGTCGGGGACGGGCAGCGCGGCGGGCGCGAGTCTCGTGATCGAGGACGACGGCCCCGGACTCGGACCGTCGCGCGCCGAGCAGGTCCTCGCGCGCCGCGGGCGGCTCGACGAAGCCGGCGGCAGCACCGGCCTCGGGCTCAGCATCGCGCGCGAACTCGTCGAAGCCACGCGCGGGCGGATCACGCTCGGCGCCGCCGCGCTCGGCGGCCTGCGCGTGCAGCTCGACTGGCCGGCCGCCACGCCGGCCGCGTAACTACGCGTCCAGCCGCCGCGCCGCGACCAGGAGCCCGTCGGCGTCGCAATAGAGATGATGCCCCGGCGTGAACGACACGCCGGCGAACTGCAGGATGCTGCCGCGCGTGCCGGCGCCGGCCTTGGCACTCGCCCGCGGGCAGGCGGCGAGCGCCCGCACGCCGAGATCGAGCGCCGCGAGCGCCTCGACGTCACGCACCGCGCCGTGGAACACGACGCCCTCCCAGCCGCTCGCGACCGCCTTCGCCGCGATCATGTCGCCCATCAGCGCCCGGCACAGCGAGCCGCCGCCGTCGACGACCAGCACCTTGCCGCGCCCCGGCTCGGTGACGGCGACGCGCAGCAGCGAGTTGTCCTCCGGACAGCTCAACGTCACGATCTCGCCGCTGAAGGCGCGGCGGCCGCCGAAGTCGCGGAACAGCGGCTGCGCGATCTGCAGCTCATCGATGTGCGCATCGCACAGGTCGCAGGTCGAGAATGCCATCGTCACCTCTCAGCGTGGAATGACCAGTATGCCGCCGTCGATCGTGATCGCATCGGCCCCTGGCGCGTCCAGGATCGCCTCGCGTACGACCTGGCTCGGCGGCAGCCCGGCGCCGCCGCGCAGCTGCGCGGCCACCAGGTCCATCGCGCGGTCGAAGAACGGCTGCATCGCGACGTAGTGGCCGGCGAAGCCGGGCAGCGGCAGCACGGCGTCGAAGTGCTGGCCGCGCTCGACCTCGTAATAGCGTACGCCCGCCGTACCGCCGCCGGCCGCGCTGCTCGCGAGGAAATAGGGTCGCGAGCTGTAGGTGACCGGCACGAGGCCGTCGCCGCGACCGTGCAGGATCACTAGCGGGCGCGTGTCGGCGCGCGGCCGTGCCGCGGTCGCCGCGAGCCCCGCATCCACGCGCCCGCGCAGGCCGCGCAGGCACAGCGCGAGCTCGACGCTGCCGAAGTTCGCGGCACGCGGCACGCCGTCGGCGCCCGGCATCACGAGATTCACGCCGGCGGTCGGCGCGATGCCCGCGCTGTCGGCAAAGAGCCGCGCGAACTCCTCGCCGGTGAGCGCGCGCGGCAGCCCGGCCGCATCGGTCGCCGCGAAGCTCGCGCCGCAAGGCAGTTCGTCGGGCGCCATCCGCGCATAGGCGGCCGTGTACGCCACGGCGATCGCGCTCCACAGCGAGGCGTGCACGTTGAAATGCCCAAGTCGCAGCGCCTCCGGCAGGATGCCGAGCGCGAGCAGCCGCTCACGCGCCTCGGCCGCCTGCGCGGCCGTCGAATCGGCGCGCAGCTCGCCGCGCGCCGCGAGCTCCCGGCACCACCCGGCGAGCGCCGGGCGCGCCGCGGTGGTCGCGGCGAGGAACGGCGAGGTCGGATCGTCGTCGGCGAGCAGCGCGCAGGGTTGCAGCAGCAGATGCGCGACGGCGAGATCGTAGAGCGACGTGGTGGCCGCGCCGTGCTCCTCGCGGGGCGGTGGCAGCACGTTCGGCTCGGAGGCCACGGCGCCGTCGATCCAGCCCGCGGTGTCGAGCTCGAGCGCGCGCAGCACCGCACCGCCGCCGTTCGAAATCCCCGCGGCGATCACCAGCGTGTTGGCCGGCTCGAAAGGCCCGGCGGCCCGGTCGGGATATTCGGCGCCCAGCAGCTGCAGGGCCGTGTCGATGGCCTCGAGCAGGTACTCGCCCCAATGCGCTTCGACGTTCAGGCCCGAGTTCGCGTGCCGGAACAGCACGGCGTCGGGCCGCGCGGCGGCGAGTCGCGCGACGCCCGCGGGGTCGGGCGCGAACGACAGCAGCGGATCGCCCGGCTCGCCGATCGTGCCGTCGATGCGCAGGCCGCGGCCGCCCGCAACGTCGAACGCGCCGCTGCCCGTGCCCTTGTCGGTATGCACGACCGCGCAACCGTGCCGCAGGCCCCAGCCACCGGCCGTCGGCAACGCGCCGTAGATGCCGCGCGAGCCGGAGCTCGCCACTGCGACGAGGCAGGGACGGGCGGCATCGAAGTCGCGCGGGATCTGCAGCAGCACGGTCGACGGACCGGCCGGCGAGCGCAGCCCGACCAGCAGCTCGGTACCGGCCACGGCCGGTCCGCTGCCCGGCGCGGCGGCGAGATCGGCGAGCCCGCGGTAGTTCATGTAGATCGCGCGGCGGCGCAGCTCGCGCGCGGTCGGCCGCAGCGGGTCGGCGAACGCCGGCGGCGGACCGAGCAGGCCCGCGGTACCGAGGCCCGCGGTGAGCAGGTCGTCGCTGACGCCGTCGAGCTCGTAGCGGACCGGCGCGGCGAGCCGCTCGGCCCGATGGGCCGCGGCGGGCGTGGCCGCCGGCGCCTGCGTGGGCCGCGAAGTGGCGCAACCGCCGAGCAAAGCACCCGCGGCGAGCGCGGCGGCAGTGAGACGCGCCAGCGGCGCGATGGGCATCGTGTGTGTCATCGGCCGAGTTCAGCGCAGCGTGCGCCGGGGCAGAATAGTACTAAGGTAGCAGGGTCGGGGCATGCCGTGCTCCGTTAGCGTGTCGCCATGACTCCAAGACGCATACTGATCACCGGTGCCGGCAGCGGCATCGGTGCCGAACTCTCGGCGCAGCTCGCGCTCGCGGGCCACGAAATCGTCGTCACCGACGTCGACGTCGCCGCGGCGACGCGCGTCGCGGCAGGCATCAGCGCCGCAGGCGGCCGGGCCACGAGCGCGGCGCTCGACGTGACGCAAGCCGAGGCCGCCGGGGCCGTGCTGCGCGCGGCGGGCCCCGTCGACGTGCTGATCAACAACGCCGGCCTGCAGTATGTCGCGCGGCTCGAGGAATTCCCGGCCGATCGCTGGGCCTTCCTGGTCGCCGTGATGCTGACCGGCGCCGCCAACATGGCGCGCGCCGCGCTGCCGGGCATGCGCGCGCGCAACTTCGGCCGCATCGTCAACATCGGCTCGATCCACTCGCTGGTCGCCTCGCCGTTCAAGAGCGCCTACATCGCCGCCAAGCACGGCCTGATCGGCCTGTCGAAGACGCTCGCGCTCGAGAACGCCGACGTCGACGTGACGATCAACACGATCTGCCCGGTCTACGTGCGCACGCCGCTGGTCGAGAAGCAGATCGAGGCGCAGGCGCGCGAGCATGGCCTGACGACCGGGCGCGTCGTCGACGAGATCATGCTGAAGCCGATGCCGAAGAAAGCCTTCGTCACGGTCGAGGAGATCGCCGCGCTGACCGCCTACCTGCTGAGCGATGCCGCGCGCAACGTGACCGCGCAGGCGATCGCGATCGACGGCGGCTGGACCGCGCAGTAGCCGGCCGCGCGGCGTCTCAGGCGAGCAGCGCGCAGCGCCAGGCGAGCGCCACCAGCACGATCGCGAGCGCGCCACCCGCCCACTGCGGCAGCCGCATCAGCGCCCGGTCGACCGCCGGCTGCGCGGCCGCGAGGCCGGCAAGCACGCCACAGGCAAAACCGAGTACGTGTGCGATCACGTCAGTGCTCTCACCCGAGCTGCCGAGCCAGCCGAGCAGCAGCACGCCGCCGACCAGCGGCGCCCAGCGCAACGCCCAGCGCGCGCGCAGCGGATAGTGCTCGCGCCACGAATGCGCGGCGAGCAGCCCGAGCGCGGCAAACACCGCGGTCGATGCGCCCACCGAGCGGTGCGGCACCGGGCCGAGCAGGCCCTCGACCAGATTCGCCGCCGCGGCCGTCAGCACGATCAGCGCCCACGCGAGCCCCGGGCCGAGCCGGCGCCCGGCGAGATAGCCGAACCAGATGCCGCTGCCGAGATTGGCGACCAGATGGGGGCCATCGACGTGCAGCGTCAGCGCGGTCACCGCGCGCCACCACTCGCCCTCGCGCATCAGCGCGGCGTCGGCGAC
>JAHCAN010000042.1 GCA_019634915.1 Steroidobacteraceae bacterium
CTTCGCGGCGAAATAGGCCGCCGAGGTGTCCGAGCCGCCGCGGCCGAGCAGCACCGTGTGGCCGCTTTCGTCGCTCGCGATGAAACCCTGGGTGATCACGATGCGCGCGCCGTCGCCGAGGGAGCGCGCGAGCGCATCGTCCGGCGCGTAACCGCAGGTCGCCGAGAGCACGTTCGCCTTGCCAGTCGCGCCCTTGCGCGTCTCGGCACGCAGCAGCTCGCGCGCATCGACGCGGCATACATCGAGCCCGCGCGCGCGCAGGTATGCCGCGCCGAGCTCGGTCGCCATCAGCTCGCCCGTCGACATCACGCGCGCGCGCGTGCGCGCGCTGACCTCGCCGATCAGCGCGATCCCGGCGGTGAGCTGGCGCAGCTCGTCGAGATTGCGCCGCAGTCCGGCGGGCAGCTCGATGCCGAGCCCGGCGGCGAGCGCGCGGTGGCGTGCTTCGATGTCGTCGAGCACGGCGGCATGCTTGCCCTGCAACGACGCGCCGAGCAGCGCATCGAGCCGGTCGGTGATGCCGGTCAGGGCCGAATGCACGATCAGCACGCGCACGTTGCCGGCCGCGCGCTCGCCGGCGATGCGGGCGATGCGCTCCCAGTTGGCCGGCGTGGACACGCTCGTGCCGCCGAACTTCAGCACGATCCAGGGAGTATCGACCCGCGTCGTCATCTTGAGCCTCGCTGCGGCACGCGCTGGCGCGCGGGCCGGAAACCGTCGATCAGTCCGGGCGCCGCAGCGGCGTCAGGCGTCGTCTTCGAACACGTCGCGCAGGTCTTTCTCGAGCCGGCGGTCGGCGAGCACTTCCTCGAGGCGGCTCCACGCCGCCTTGCCGCGCTTGCCGGGCTGGGTGCGCACCCGCTTGTCGACCTTGTCGAGCAACCGATCGTAGTCCGAGCCTTCGTCGGCCGGAGCTTCGCCAAGGAACTCGTCGTCGAGATCGAAGCTCTCGTTATCGCGTTCGCTAGCCGCCATTGCCTGCAATAAAAGTTATGTTAATCAACGGGTTATGCGCACATTGCGTGCGCAGCGAGACGCGAACTATAGCGAATCCGCACCGGCTTTCAAGCCCCGCAATTCAGGGCAATCGGGCGGTGTCGCGGACCACCACCGGGGCTCCCCGCGAGAGGCCCAGGCCATCGGCGGCGCTCTGCTCGGCACGGGCGATCTCGACGACGCCGAACGAGTTGACCAGCGCGAGGTACTCGCCCGGTTTCACGTCGCCATAGGTGCGCAGCAGCGGCCAGGCGTGGTTCGCGGCATAGACCCGCGGCGAGCCCATGCGCACGACCCAGTGCGCGTCGATATTGGTGATCAGGTTGCCGAAGTGATCGAGCGTGATGACGACGCCATGCACGGCGCTGTCGTCGCCGCTCGCCTCCTCGACCCATGACGGCACCAGCGTCTCGAGCGGCGGACCGAGGTCGGCGAACGCGCAACGCCCGGCCGCGAGCTCCGCCGCGAGCGGCGCGAAGATGTCACGGCCGTGGAAGGTCGCGCTCGGGCGCGTGATCGACAGGCGCGCGAGCGCCTGTGCATCGACGCGCACGATCCGCGCGCCGTCGTTGCGGCCGACGAGCGGCGCGAGCAGGCCGTTGTCCGGTGCAAGGAACAGATGCCCGCCGGCCTGCACGGCGACGATGTCGCGCGACGTGCCGACGCCCGGATCGACGACTGCGACGTGCACCGTGCCCGGCGGGAAATACCGGTAGGCACGCGCGAGCCAGAAGCCCGCCTCGGCCGGCCAGTGCACGAGGATTTCGTGCGTGATGTCGACGATGCGCGCGCCCGCCATGCGACTGTAGATCCGTCCCTTCATGACGCCGACGAACGGACCCTTGTGTCCGAAGTCGGTCGTGAGCGTGATGACGCCTGAGGCCTGCATGCGCGATTCCACCGGACTGTTAGACTCGCGCACCATGTCGCGGACGACAGACGCTGTCAATGCGCGCGCCGGCACATCGGGGGGATCCATCGCCGTCCTCGTCGCGCTCGGCGCCTGCTTCGCGCTGAGCGGGCTCGCCGCGCTCGTCTACCAGACCGCCTGGACGCGCGAATTCGCGCTCGTCTTCGGCACCTCGGAACTCGCGGTCGCGACCGTGCTCGCGGCCTACATGGGCGGCCTCGCGCTCGGCGCCGCGCTGGTCGAGCGGCTGCTGCCGCGCATCGGGCGCCCGGTGCTCGCCTACGCGCTGCTCGAGCTCGGCATCGCGGTGAGCGCGGTCGTGCTCGTGCCGCTGCTGCTGCGCGCCGGCAGCGCGGCGCTCGTCGCGCTCTACGGCTCGCAGCCCACCCCGCCGTCGAGCGAGCACGGCGGCCTCAGTCTGTACTACCTCGCGTGCGCGTTCGTCGTGCTCGCCATCCCGGCGACCCTGATGGGCGCGACGCTGCCGCTGCTCGCACGCCATGCCGTGCACCGCGACAGCGAGATCGGCCGGCGCATCGGCCTGCTGTATGCCGCGAACACCGCCGGGGCCGTCGGCGGGGCGCTGCTCGCGGCCTTCTGGCTGCTGCCGGCCTTCGGGCTGCGCGCGACGATCTTCGCCGCCGCCGCACTGAACGGGCTCGTCTTCCTGCTCGCCGCGGCGATCGCAAGGCGCGCGCCGGCGGCCGGCGGGTCGCCCGCCCCGCAAGCCGCGCGCTTCGCCGGCGCCAGCCGCTGGATCCTGCCGCTGATGTTCGCGAGCGGCGCGATCACCTTCCTGCACGAAGTGCTGTGGACGCGGATGCTGGGCCATGTCGTCGGCAGCAGCATCCACGCCTTCGGCGTGATGGTCGCGAGCTTCCTGACCGGCATCGCGCTCGGCGGCTTCGCCGGCGCCTGGCTCGCGACGACGCGCGAACGGGCGATCCTCGCCTTCATCGCCTGCGAACTCGGCGCGGCGCTGTCGGCGGCGATCGCCTTCCTCGCGCTCGACCGTCTGGTGCCGGCGCAGGCCGGGCTCGCCGGCAATGCGCTGTTCGGCTTCATGCTGCTGCTGCCGCTCACCGCATTCATCGGCGCGACCTGGCCGCTCGCCGTGCGCATCCTCGCGGACGGTCCGCGCACGGCTGCCGCCGCGAGCGCGCGCGTCTATGCCTGGAACACGGTCGGCGCGATCGCCGGCGCCGTATCGGCTGGCTTCGTCGTCATCCCGGCACTGCGCTACGAAGGCACGATCCACGCGGCGGTCGTCGCGAGCGCCGCGCTGGCCGCGATCGCGGCCTGGCTGCTCGCGCGCCGGCCACGCTGGCTGCCGTGGGCAGCGAGCGCGCTCGTGCTGGTCGCAGCGGTCGCCTTCCGGCCTGCGACGCCGGCCCGGCTGCTGCTGGCCTCGCCGCTCAACGTATCCCCGGATGGCGAGATCCTCTTCTATGACGTCGGCCGCAGCGCCGACGTGATCGTGCTCGGTCAGGACGGCGGCCTGGTGCTGCGCACGAACGGGCTGCCCGAGGCGATGATGGACACGCCCGCCGCCGCGCCTCGCTTCAGCGGCGAGTTCTGGATGTCCTCGCTCGCGGTGCTCGCCCGCCCGGCAACCCGGCGGATGCTGATCGTCGGCTACGGTGGCGGTGTCGTCGTCGAGGGTGTGCCGCCGTCGGTTCGCGCGATCGACGTGATCGAGCTCGAGCCGGTCGTGATCGACGCGAACCGCGCGACGCGCGCGCTGCGCCGCCGCGATCCGCTGCTCGACCCGCGCGTGAGCATCGTGACCAACGATGCGCGCGGCGCACTGCAGCTGACCGCCCGTCGTTACGATGCGATCGTCTCGCAACCCTCGCATCCGTGGACCGTCGGCGCATCGCATCTCTATACGCGCGAGTTCCTGCAGCTCGCCGCCGATCACCTGGCGCCCGGTGGCGTGTTCGTGCAATGGATGAACGTGCGCTTCCTCGACGAAGCGCTGCTGCGCTCGCTCACCGCGACGCTGCTCGACGTGTTCGGCGAAGTGCGCCTCTACCGCCCCGACCCGACCACGCTGGTGTTCCTCGCCTCCGGCGTGCCCCTCGACCCGGAGACCGCGGTGGCGCGCACTGGCCACCCACTCGATGCCGCGCCGGCCCACTACGCCCGCCTCGGCATCAATTGCGCGGAGGACCTCGTCGCCGCGCTCGCCGCCGACGCGCCCGGCGCGCGCCGCCTCGCCGCGGATGCGCCGCTGATCACCGACGACCGCAACCGCATGGCGACCTCGAGCGTGCTCGAGCTCGGCCGCGGCATGGACCCCGCCACCACGGGCCGCGTGCTGGCGCCGTACGATCCGCTGCTGCGCGCGGACAGCGTCGTGCACCGCGAACTCGCCGGGCGCCTGTCGATGAGTTATATCGCGCGGCGGCTGTCGGTCCAGGCCAGCGCCGACGCCAGCACGCGCACGCGCATCGCGGCGCTCGGCCGCGTGCTCGGCCCGACGACCCAGGGCGACTACGTGCGGGCGCTGGCGGCGATACTCGATTCGGGCAACGAGATGGGGCTGCAGTGGTTCCGTGAATCGCTCGCCCGCCATCCCGCCGACCAGGAATTGCGCTACGAGCTGGTGCGGCCGCAGCTCGCCGCGCTCGCGCGGGGCGTCGCGTCACCGGAGGAAACCGGGCTCGCGCGCGGGCTCGCCGGCGAACCGCGGCTGGTGCTCGATGCGCTCACGCACGCGGCGCGCAACGAGTGGGAAGCGCTGTCGGGCCTCGACGCCGCGCTGGCCGCGATCGCGTGGACCCGGCCGTGGGCGATCGACGCACTGCAGCTGCGCGCCGACTGGCGCACACGCGTCGCCACGGCCGGCGCCGGTCGCGGGTACGGCGAGGAAGCGATGGCCCTCCTCGACCGGGCGCTGATCGTGCAGCCGACCGCCGCGCTCTTCGGCCTGAGGGTGCGGGCGGCGCTCGGCGCCGACCGGCCGGCCGCCGTGGTCGAATCGGTCGCGGGTTATGCGCGCGCGATCTACGTGACGGCCGCGCAGTCGCGTTCGGCCGAGCGTCGCAGCCGCGCCCGCGCCACGCTCGACGGCCTGCTCGGCGTGCTCGACGAAACGGCGCGGGCGGCACCCGAGCTCGGCACCCGCACCGCCGCGGTGCGCGGGCAGCTGCTCGATTCGATCTCGCGGCTCGCGCCGTAATGGCTCAGATGCCGCTGACCTCGCCGGCGGGCAGATGCGCGACCGAATTGAAGCTCGCGAGGCTGCGCCGCCCGCCCGTCACGAGCAGCTCGCTGATCGAGGCATTGCGCATCGTGCGCAGCATGCGGCCCCAGGCGTCCGGCGGGCCGCGCAAAGCCTGGCTGACGAGCATCGCGACGACGCCGGCCGACGTGACCACGAGCACCCGCTCGCCGCGCGCAAGCGCCGCGCAGGTCCGGTCGAACCACCCGCCGACGCGCTGCTCGAAGGCTGCGCGCGTCTCACAGCCCGGATCGTCGTCCTCGCCCACGCCCCAGCGGTCGAGCGCATCGAGATAGCGCTCCAGCAGCTCGCGGCGGCTGCCGCCCGCGCCACTGGCGAGCACGCGCCGCATCAGCGCATGCCCGGCGCCGCACTCATCGAGCGCAGCCTCGACCTCGATGCGGGCGGGCCGGTCGAGCAGCGCCTGCGCGGTCTGCGCATGACGCGCGCGCGGACCCGCCAGCACGCGGTCGAAGCGCTCGCCGCGCGCGGCGAAGTAGTGGCCGGTCGCCGCGGCCTGCCGCAGGCCGAGCGCCGAGAGCGCGTCGTACTCGCGGCTGCCGAAGGAAGCCTGCGCGTGGCGGACGACCGTGATGCTCGCCATCGGCCACTCAGAACCAGTCGCCGTCGAAGGTTTCCCAGGCCTCGACGTGGCGCGCGCGCGGTTCCGGCACGAAGCGCCCGAACAGGCCACCGTGGAACACGAGTGGCTCGCCGCCGCGAATCTCGCAGCGCGCGATGCGGCCGACGACGATCGTGTGATCGCCGCCCGGGTGCAGCGCCTCGACGCGACCTTCGAGCCGGCACAGCGCGCCGTCGATGTGCAACGGCAGTCCGCCGCGCGGCGTGCCGCCGGGCGGAAACTTGCCGCTCGCGCGGCGCGCGAAGTGCATCGCGTCGCGCTGCTGATCGATGGCGAGCACGTGGACGGCGAACGGCTGGCCGACGCCGAAGGCGTCGCGGCTCGTGCTCTCGTTCTGCAGGCACCACAGCAGCAGCGGCGGCGTGAGCGATACCGACGTGAACGAATTGACGGTGATGCCGGCCGGCGTGCCGTCCGCCTTGATGCCGGTCACGATCGTCACGCCGGTCGCGAACAGGCCGAAGGCCCGCCGCAGCAGCGCGGGCTCCGGCATGGCGGGCCGGTCCGGTGCGCGCGCCGTCACAGCAGCACGCCCGCGATCAGCGTGATGACCAGCACGGCGGCGAGGTCGAGCCACAGGCCGGTGCGCAGCATCTGCCGCAGCGTGATGCGCCCGGTACCGAACACGATCGCGTTCGGCGGCGTGCCGACCGGCAACATGAAGCCCGCCGAGGCGGCCATCGCCGCCGGCGCAACCAGCAGCAGGATCGTCTGCGGCTGGCCGTCGGCCATCGCGGCCAGCACCGGCATGAAGGTCGCGGCGGTCGCGACGTTGCTGTTGAACTCAGTCCAGAACACGAGCAGCAGCACGACGGTCAGGACCAGCGCGAGCTGCGGCCAGTGCGCGAGGCCGCGCATTGCGTGACCGAAGGTGTCGGACAGCGTGCTCGTCTGGATCGCCGCGGCGAGCGCCAGCCCGCCACCGAACAGGATCAGCACGTCCCACGGCAGCTTGCGCAGCGCCTCGCCGTCGAGCAGCGCGACACCGGGGGTGGTGCCCGAAGCGGTCAGGAACAGCGCGAGTCCCGCGCCGATCGAGATCACCGTGTCACCGAGGCCGTGCAGGCCCGGCAGCTGCGCGAGCCACGGCCGCAGGATCCACAACGTCGCCGTGCCGAGCGCGATCAGCGCGACACGCCGCTCGGCGACCGACATCGGCCCGAGGTCGCGCAGCGCGGTACGCATCGCGTCACGCGGCAGCGCATCGGCCGGCAGGTCGAACGGCAATGCGATGCGCGTCAGGATCAGCCAGGCGACCGGCAGCAGGACGGCGACGGCCGGCAGGCCGAAGCTCATCCACCTGACGAAGCTCAGGTCGTAGTCGAAATTGCGCGCGAGGAAGCCCTGCACGAGCGCGTTCGTCGGCGAGCCGATCAGCGTGCCGAGCCCGCCGATCGTCGCCGCGTAGGCGACGCCGAGCAGCGTCGCGGTCGCGAAGTTGCGCGTCGCCTCGCCGCGGTCCGTCACGGCCATCAGCGCGACGATCGAACTGGCCACCGGCAGCATCATCAGCGTCGTCGAGGTGTTCGACACCCACAGGCTCACGAACGCGGTCGCGATCATCACGCCGAGCACGAGCCGGCGTGGATGGCTGCCGACGCCCGCGATGATCGCGTAGGCGATGCGCCGGTGCAGTTGCCAGCGCTCCATCGCGATGCCGATCAGGAAACCGCCGAGGATCAGGAAGATCGTCGGGTTCGCGTACTCCGTCAGCACGCGCGCCGGCTCCGGCACGCCGATCAGCGGCACGACCAGCAGCGGCAGCAGCGCGGTGGCAGCGAGCGGAATCGCCTCGGTCGCCCACCAGATCGCGATCCAGGCCGCGAGCCCGAGCGTCAGCCACGATGCGCCTGCAAATGCGGCGGGCGCCGGCACGAGCACCGTCAGCAGGAAGGCCGCGGGGCCGGACAGCACGACTCCGGGGCGCAAGTGCGCTCTACGCGCCCGGCGGGAGCGAAGGGTCGCCCGCGACGGCCGGCGCCTCCGCCGGCGCATCGCTGTCGGCTTCGAGGCCGATCAGCTTCGGCATGCCATCGGCGGAGCGCAGCACGTCGAGCGCGAGATCCCAGTGCACCGCGGTGCGGGTCGGGCCGAGGGCCTGGTCGAGCAGCGCCTCGAACTGCTCGATGTTCACCGCCGCGGTCTGCCCCTCGGCATCGACCGGCGGATGCGCCTCGAGATAGACCTCGCCGTCGACGAACGCCACCTTCACCGGCTCGTTGACCAGATAGACCGGCGTGCCGACCGGCACCAGCGCGAACAGCTGGTCGATGTCCTCGGGGAACATGCGGATGCAACCGTGCGTGATCGCCATGCCGACCGCCGACGGGTTGTTCGTGCCGTGGATCAGGTAGCTGCCGCCACCGATCGCTAGCCGCATCTTGTAGGCGCCGAGCGGATTGTCGGGCCCGGGCGGCACCGCCGCCGGCAGCGGATCCCCGCGCGCGGCATGCTCCTTGCGCACCGAGGCCGGCGGATACCAGACCGGATTCTTCTCTTTCGCGACGATGCGCGTCTTGCCGAGCGGCGTGTTCCAGTCCATCTTGCCGATGCTGACCGGATACGTGTACACGAGCGGCGTCTCGCCCTTCTTCGGCTTCGGGTAGTAGTAGAGCCGGTGTTCGGGCAGATTGACGACGATGCCCTCGCGCGGCCCGCTCGGCAGGATCCGCTGGCCCGGCAGCAGCACCGCGGTACCCTCCCCCGGCAGCCAGGGATCGACACCCGGATTGACCCGCAGGATTTCCTCGTAGCCGAGGCTGTAGCGCCGGCCGAGGTCGATCAGCGTGTCCTCGTAGACAGTCACGGTATGCTCCGTGCTGCCGAACAGCGCCGAGCCGCCGGGCGGCAGTTCGTACACCGTCGCGTGCGCCGCCGGCGCGGGCGCGGCGGCCAGAAGGAGCAGCAGTAACCTGGATCCCGACATGTCCCGCCCATTCTACAAGAACCTGACGTATGACCGAATCGGGGCCGAATTCGCGGCGATCGCCGTGCGCGCGGGCGCGGCGATCATGGCCGTCTACCGCAGCGGATTCGAGACGCGCCTGAAGGCCGACGACACGCCGGTGACGCTCGCCGACCACCGCTCCGAGGCGATCATCGTGCCGGCGCTCGAGGCGCTGCTGCCCGGCGTCACGGTGATCTCGGAGGAGGCCTGGGACGCGGCCGGGCCCGTCGCGGTACCCGGCCCGGCCTTCCTGCTGGTCGACCCGCTCGACGGCACGCGCGAGTTCGTCGCGCGCAATGGCGAGTTCACGGTGAACATCGCGCTGATCGAGGACGGCGCGCCGGTGGCGGGCTGCGTGCACGCGCCGGCGGCGGAGGAACTGCACTTCGGCGGCGAGAGCGCCTGGGCCGTGCGGCAGCCGGACGGCGCCGCATTCGACGCCGCCGCCGCGCACCGCATCGAGGCGCGTACGATGCCGTCCAGCGGCGCGATCGCGCTGGTCAGCCGCTCGCACCGCGATGCGGAGACCAACCGCTTCCTGGCGCCGCTCGAGGGTGTCCGGCAGCAGTCGGTCGGCTCGTCGTTGAAGTTCTGCCGTATCGCAGCCGGCCGCGCCGACCTGTATCCTCGGTTCGGTCCGACGATGGAATGGGACACTGCCGCCGGACACGCCGTGCTGCAGGCCGCCGGTGGCAGCGTCACCGCGCCTGACGGCTCGCCCTTTACTTATGGCAAGTTCGCGGCAGGACTGCGCAACGGGCCCTTCGTCGCGCGTGGCCGCGGCGCGAACGACTGAACAGATGCGCATATCGGAAATCTCGGTACACCGACCCGTGCTCGCGCTGGTGATCAGCCTGCTGCTGATCGTCATCGGACTCGTCGCGCTGACGCGCCTGTGGGACACGATCCGCGAATTTCCCGACATCAATCCGCCGATCGTCTCGATCGACACCCGCTACCTCGGCGCCTCCGCCGAGATCATCGAGACCAAGATCACGCAACCCATCGAGGAGCGCGTCGCTGGCCTCGAAGGCATCGAGAAGCTCAAATCGACCAGCAGCGACGGGCGCTCGCAGATCAACGTCGAGTTCGACTTGAACCGCGACGTCGACGCCGCCGCGAACGACGTGCGCGATCGTGTCTCGCGCATCCTGAACAACCTGCCCGACCAGGCCGACCCGCCCGAGATCGTCAAGGCCGACAGCAGCGCCGAGCCGATCCTGTACGTCAACATCGCCAGCGACAAGATGACGGTGCTCGAACTGAGCGACTACGTCGAGCGCAACGTCGCCGACCGCTTCGCCGCGGTGCCCGGCGTCGCGCGCGTGCAGGTGAGCGGCGACCGGCGCTACGCGATGCGCATCTGGCTGCGCAGCGAGGCGCTCGCCGCGCGCCGCCTGACCGTCAACGACATCGAGGCCGCATTGCGGCGGGAGAACGTGCAGCTGCCCGCCGGGCGGCTCGAATCGCGCGCCCGCGAGTTCGTGCTGAACACCGCGACCGGTCTCACCACGCCCGATGACTTCCGCCAGCTCGTGGTCGGCCGCGGCGCCGACGGTTACCTGGTGCGGCTCGGCGAGGTCGCCGATGTCGCGCTCGCCGCCGAGAACGAGCGCACGATCTCGCGCACGCTCGGCGTCGCCGGCATCTCGATCGGCCTCGAACCGCAGTCGAACGCCAACGCGCTGTCGGTCGCGGCGGCCGCGCACGCCGAGGTCGACACGCTCAACAGCGAGCTGCCCGAGGGTACGCAGATCGGCACCAACGTCGATCGCGCGGTGTTCATCAAGGCATCGATGCGCGAGGTGCTGATCGCGCTCGCGATCTCGGTCGCGATGGTGCTGATCGTGATCTATGCCTTCCTCGGCAGCTGGCGGGCGACGCTGATCCCGGCGGTCACGATTCCGGTGTCGATCATCGGCGCCTGCGCTGCGATCTACGCGATGGGCTTCACGATCAACACGCTCACGCTGCTCGGCATCGTGCTCGCGATCGGCCTCGTCGTCGACGACGCGATCGTCATGCTCGAGAACATCTACCGGCGCATCGAACGCGGCGAGCAGAGCCTGCTCGCCGCGCTCGACGGCAGCCGCGAGATCGGCTTCGCCGTGATCGCGACCACGCTGGTGCTCGCCGCGGTATTCCTGCCGATCTCGTTCCTGACCGGCCGCGTCGGCCGGCTGTTCGGCGAGTTCGGCTTCACGCTCGCCGCCTCGATCCTGTTCTCCTGCCTGGTCGCGCTGACGCTGACGCCGATGCTGACCTCGCAGCTCTTCCGGCGCAGCGCCGCCCGCAGCCGGGTCAGCGAGACGATCGACCGGCTGTTCCACGCGCTGAGCGAACGCTACCGGGCGCTGCTCGCGCGCATGCTGCGACGCCCCTGGCTCGTGGTCGGGATCGCGCTCGCCGTGTTCGCCGGCTCGATCGTGCTGTTCACGCGGATTCCCGAGGAGAGCACGCCGGACGACGATCGCGGCATCGTGCGCGTGATGCTCTACGGCCCGGAGGGCGCCTCGCTCGAATACATGGACGAGTACGCGGCCCGCCTCGAGCGGATCTTCGCCGCCGAGGCGGCCGCGCATGGCGACGTCTCCCGTTACCAGGTGCGCGTGCCGGGCGGCGGCGGCCAGGCCGCCGGCGGCGACGTCAACCGGGCGATGGGCATGCTGGTCCTCGCCGACTGGGGCGCGCGCAGCCGCTCGGCGCGTGACGCCGCCAACTCGATCCAGGCGCAGGTCGCGCAGCTGCCGGGCGTGCGGGTCAGCGTGTCGACGCCGTCGGCGTTCAACTGGGGCGGCCAGGACCCGGTGCAGGCCGTGATCATGGGACCCGATTACCCGACGCTCGCCGCCTGGCGCGACAGGCTGATCGCGCGCGCGAGCACCAATCCAGGCCTGCGCAACGTCGATTCCAATTTCAAGGAACGCAAGCCGCAGATGGACGTCGCGATCGACCGCAACCGTGCCGCCGATCTCGGCCTGTCGCTCGATTCGATCGCGCGCACGCTCGAGACGATGCTCGCCTCGCGCACCGCGACCACGTTCATCCGCGAAGGCCGCGAGTACGACGTGATCCTGCAGGGCCGCAGCGAGGACCGCGACTCGCCGACGAGCCTCGAGAATCTGTACGTGCGCTCGGACACGAGCGGCGACCTCGTGCCGCTGTCGGCCGTCGTGCACCTGAACGAGGCGGCCACGGCCACCCAGCTGAACCGCTTCAACCGCCTGCGCTCGATCACGATCACCGCGGGCCTCGCCGGCGACTATCCGATGGGCGACGCGGTGAACTACTTCCGGCAGATCGTCGACGAGGAGCTGCCGGCGTCGGCGAAGCTCGAGTTCGACGGCGAGTCGCGCGAATACCTGAAGGCGAGCCGCTCGCTCTACTGGACATTCTTCGGCGCGCTGCTGATCGTCTTCCTGGTGCTCGCCGCGCAGTTCGAGAGCTTCATCCTGCCGTTCGTGATCATGACGACGGTGCCGCTCGCGGTCGTCGGCGCCGTCGGCGGCATGTGGCTGTACGGCATCAGCATCAACGTGTTCAGCCAGATCGCGATCGTGATGCTGATCGGCCTGGCCGCGAAGAACGGCGTGCTGATCGTCGAGTTCGCTAACCAGCTGCGCGACCGCGGCCTCGAGTTCCGCGAGGCGATCGTGCAGGCCTCGGTCACGCGGCTGCGCCCGGTGCTGATGACCAGCCTGTGCAGCGCGTTCGGCGCATTGCCGCTGCTGCTCGCGCATGGCGCCGGCGCCGAAATGCGCCAGCCGATCGGCGTCGTGGTCGTCTACGGCGTGCTGATCTCGATGGTGCTGACGCTGATCGTCGTGCCCTCGGTTTATGCGCTGGTCGCGCTCGGCACGCGCACGCCGCAGTACTGGAGCCGCACGATCGCCCGCCTGCGGGGCGAAGCCGCGCCCGCGCACTGAGCGCGCGGGCAGGCGCCGTCAGTCGGCCTGCCGCGCCCAGCCGCTCCAGCCGGGGCCGCGCACGACCTGCCCGGGCGTGGCGCCGGTGTGCTCGCCGTCCTTCAGCACCTGCACGCCGTTGACGAACACGTCGACGACGCCGGTCGCGAAGCGGCGTGGCTCCTCGAAGGTCGCATGGTCTGCGATCGTGGCCGGGTCGAAGATCACGATGTCGGCGTGGCAGCCCGGATCGAGGCAGCCGCGATCGCGCAGCTTCCAGTTCGCGGCCGGCAGGCGCGTCAGCCGGCGGATCGCGTCGGGCAGCGTCGTCACCTGTTCGTCGCGCACGTACTTGCCGAGGAAGCGCGCAAAGCTGCCGTAGGCGCGTGGATGGTTGTTGCTCTCGAGGAAGACTCCCTCGGGCGCGAGCGCCCCCTCGTCCGAATCGATGCTGACCCAGGGCTGCGAGAGCCCGAGGCGCACGTTCTCCTCGGACATCAGGAAATAGGCGGTCGAGACGCGCGAGTGGTCCTCGATCACGAGCGCGATGGCCGCCTCTTCGGGCGTGATCCCGCGCATCCGCGCCACCTCGGCGAGCGTCTTGCCGGTGAGCGGTTTGAGCGCCTCGGTCCTGAAGCCGATCAGCAGCACGCGTTCGGCCGAGCCGGTCGCGTAGAGCAGGTTCTCCCAGTCCTTGCCGGGCGCGCGCATCTCCCCGATGACCCGCCGGGCGATCGCCGGATCGCGCAGCCGCTCGACCCAGCCATCGAGCCCGCCTTCCTGCACCCAGGGGGGCATCGCGGCATCGAGGCCGGTCGCGCCGGCCGTGTAGGTATACATGTTCGCGGTGATCGCGAGCCCGTCGCGGCGCGCCGCGTCGATGCGGGAGATCGCCTCGCGCATCTTCGGCCAGTTTGCCTCACCTGCCGCCTTCAGGTGATGGACTTCGGCCGGCACGCCGGCGTCACGCGCGATACCGATCAGCTCATCGAGCGCCTCGAGGAAGCGATCGCCCTCGCTGCGCATGTGCGAGATGTAACCGCCGCCGTACTCGCCCGCCGCCTTCGCGAGCGCAGTCAGCTCGGCGGTCTGCGCGTACGTGCCGGGCGCGTAGATCAGCGCGCTGCCGACCCCGAGCGCGCCTTCGCGCATTGCCTCGCGCACGAGTTCCTGCATGCGGGCCAGCTCCCCGGCCGTCGGCGTGCGGTTCGCATAGCCGAGCTCGTGCACGCGCACGGTGGCCGCACCGACGAACGACGCGACGTTCGGCGTCACGCCTTTCGCGACGAGGAAATCGAGGAACTCGCCGAGCGTCGTCCAGCTGATGTCGTAGCGGATGTCGGTCTGGGTCTTCAGGGCCTCGGCTCTCGAAGCCTCTGACAGCGGCCCGTACGAATCGCCTTCGCCGAAGATCTCGAGCGTGACGCCCTGCTTGACGTCGCTCAGCCCGCGGCCGTCGTGGATCAGCGAGTCGGGCGCCCAGGAGAGGACATTGATGAACCCGGGTGCAACGGCGAGCCCGTGGGCATCGACGGTACGGACGGCCCTGATGGCGCCGGGCATGCGTCCCGTGGCGAGCACGCGCCCTTCCGCGACGGCAACCGCGCCGTGGTACGGCTCGCCGCCGCGGCCGTCGTAGATCAGCGCATTCTCGATCAGCAGATCCGCCTGGCGCGGCGCCTGTCCGCAGCCGGCAAGGCAGGCCAGGCCAGCCAGCACCCACAGCATTCTCGACATCGTGCGTCCTCCCCCGGCGCAGCGCGCACGGCGGATGGTACTCCGGGCGGCCCCTCAGCGTCCCGACCGGCGGCGGACCTCGCCGGCCGGCTGCCAGGGCCTGCCGAGACGCTCCTCGATGTAGCCGCGGATCAGCCGCCGCACGACCTGCGACGGGGTCAGGTCCTCGGCGGCGCACAGCTTCTCGAATACGGCCTTCTTGCGCGGATCGATCAGGACCGTGAGGCGCGCGGTGCGGGATTCGGTGGGCATGCTGCGGCCTGCGCCAGCGTGTGACATTCCACACGCCGGCGATGATAATGTGATTAACATGCCCTGGTCCACCTGGCCCGGCTACTCACCGATCGACGCCACGCTCGTGCTGGCTGGAGTGTGGCTGCTGCTCGGGGTCGCGGGCCTCACCGCCGCGCGCAACACCGCCTTCGTCGCGCGCATCGTATTTCCGCTCGGCGCGCTCGTCGGCCTCATGATGCTCGGCAATGCGATCGCCGGCATCGTCGCGCCGGTCGGCGCGCGTGAGTTGCTGCTCGGCCTGCCCGACATGCCGTTCCACGTGCGCCAGGACGCGCTGTCGTGCGTATTCCTCGCGCTGCTCGGTGGTGGCAGCTTCGGCATATCGCTGTTCGCCTCGGGCTATTTCCGCGAGGGCCCTGGCGCGGCGCCCGGCCTGCTCGGCTTCCAGTACCACGTGTTCCTCGCGAGCATGGCCGGCGTGCTGATCGCCGACGACGCCTATGCCTTCATGGTCGCCTGGGAGGTGATGGCGCTTTCCTCCTATTTCCTCGTCGTCACGCAGCACAAGGTGCCGGCGATCCAGCGGGCCGGTTTCCTGTACCTGCTGATCGCGCATGTCGGCGCGCTCGGCATCCTGCTGTCGTTCGGCGTGCTGCAGCAGGGCAGCTCGCTCACTTTCGAGGCGATGCGCGCGACATCACGGCCGGCTGTATGGGCCTCGATCGCCTATTTCCTCGCACTGTTTGGCTGCGGCGCCAAGGCCGGGCTGCTGCCGCTGCATGCCTGGCTGCCCGAGGCGCACCCGGCGGCGCCCTCGCCCGTTTCGGCGCTGATGAGCGGCGTGATGCTGAAGATGGCGGTGTACGCGACACTGCGTTTTTCGCTCGACCTGATCGGCGGGCCGCTGTGGTGGTGGGGTCTCGCCACGCTCGTGCTCGGCCTCGGCACGGCGCTCTTCGGCGTCGTGTTCGCGGCCGTACAGACCGACATGAAGCGCCTGCTCGCCTGGTCGTCGATCGAGAACCTCGGCATCGCCTTCACCGGCGTCGGCCTGACGCTGCTGTTCCGCGGCTTCGGGCTCGACGCGCTCGCGGCGATCGCGCTGCTCGCCACGCTGTACCACTGCCTGAACCATGCCTGCTTCAAGAGCCTGCTGTTCCTCGCCACCGGCTCGGTGCTGCACGCCACCGGCGAGCGCAACTTCGGCAAGCTCGGCGGCCTGATCCACCACATGCCCTGGGTCGCGGGGCTCGCGCTGGTCGGCACGCTGGCGATCGCCGGCCTGCCGCCGCTCAACGGCTTCGTCGCCGAATGGCTGCTGCTGCAGGTGTTCCTGTTCACCGCGAGCGTGCCGCAGCCGTTCATCGACATGCTCGTGCCGCTCGGTGCGGCGCTGCTCGCGCTGGTCGCGGCGCTCTCGGCCTACGTGATGGTGAAATTCTACGGCGTGGTCTTCCTCGGTCTGCCGCGCGAGGCGGACCTCGAGCAGGCGCGCGACGCCGGCGTACCCGAGCGCCTGGGCCTCGGCTGGCTCGCGCTCGCCTGCGTGCTGCTCGGCGTGCTGCCCGTGCCGGTGCTGCGCTACCTGCAGGTCGTCAGCGCCCAGCTCCTCGGCACGACGCTCGGCGGGCGGCTCGACTCGTGGTGGCTGCTGTCGCCGATTTCGGCCGAGCGCGCCTCCTACGGCCCGGTCTTCTTCCTGGTCGGCCTCGTGCTGGTCGTCGTGATCACCGCGGCAGTCATGCGGCGCCTCTATCGCGCGGGCGAGCGCCGAGCGGCCGCCTGGGACTGCGGCTTCGGGCGGCTCGATGCGCGCATGCAGGACACGGCCGAGGGCTTCGGCCAGCCGATCCGGCGCATGTTCGGCCCGCTGTTCGAGATCCACCGCACCGTGCCCTCGCCGACCGACCGCGCGCCGGTATACGCGGTCAGGATCGAGGATCCGCTGTGGAACCGGCTCTATCGCCCGCTCGGGCGGCTCGTGCTGTGGCTCGCCGATCTCGTCAGCACGCTGCAGCGCGGGCGGGTCTCGAGCTATCTGCTGTACAGCTTCCTGACGCTGATCGCGCTGCTGATCCTGGTGCTGTGAGAGAGCGATGATCGTTGCCTTCACGAACCAGCTGCTCGAACTCGCCGTCGCACTGCTCGCCGCGCCACTGCTGCTCGGCTGGGTGAACCAGTGCCGGGCATGGCTGCAGAACCGCCGCGCGCCGAGCCTCTGGCTGCCCTACCGCAACTACCGCAAGCTGTTCCACAAGGACGCGGTACTCGCGGCCAACGCCTCGCCGCTGTTTCGCGCCGCACCCTACGTCGTGTTCGGCTCGATGGTCGTCGCCGCGGCAATCATTCCGTCGCTCGGCAGCGCGCTGCCGTTCTCCCGGGTGGCCGACGCGATCGCGCTGGTCGGGCTGTTCGCGACCGCGCGCATGTTCATGGCGCTCGCCGCGATGGATATCGGCACGGCGTTCGGCACGCTCGGCGCCCGCCGCGAGATGATGATCGGCTTCCTCGCCGAGCCGGCATTGCTGATGGTCATCTTCACCGCGTCGCTGATCTCCTCGAGCACCTCGCTCGCGGCGATTTCCGATACGCTCGTCTCGCGCGAGCTCGCGATCTATCCGAGCCTCGCCTTCGCCGCGATCGCGTTCCTGCTGGTGCTGCTCGCCGAGAACGCGCGCATTCCGGTCGACAACCCCGCGACCCACCTCGAGCTGACGATGATCCACGAGGCAATGCTGCTCGAGTACTCGGCGCGCCACCTCGCGCTGATGGAGTGGGCCGCGGCGCTGAAGCTGTTCAACTACGCGGCGATCGGCTTCGCGCTGTTCATCCCGTGGGGCATCGCCGGCCGTGACGCCGGCCTCGTCGAGCTGCTGTATGCCGCGCCGCTGCTCGCCGTGAAGCTGCTGTGCGCCGGCGCGGTGCTCGCGCTGATCGAGACACTGAGCGCGAAGCTGCGCATCTTCCGCGCGCCGGAGTTCCTCGCGACGGCGTTCCTGTTCGCGGTGCTCGGCATGCTCGTCCACCTGCTGCTCGGGAGCTGAGATGATCAACCTCTGCGCCGCGGTGCTGTTGCTGCTGTCGTTCGCGATGATCTCGCAGCGCCGCACCGTCGCGCTGGTCGACCTGTTCACGGCGCAGGGCGTCACGCTGGCGGTGTCGACGCTGGTAGTCGCGCTCGGCACCGGCCAGCGGCACATGTACTACTCGGCGGCGCTCACCTTCGCGCTCAAGGTCATCGTGCTGCCGGTGATCCTGCGCCGGCTGATCCGCCGGCTCGGCGTGCAGTGGGAGGCCGAGAGCCGGCTCGACGTCACGGTGACGATGATCATCGGCCTGCTGGTCGTGATCTTCGCGTTCGGGCTCGCCGAGCCGATCTCGGCGCTCGCGACGACGGTCACGCGCAGCACGCTCGGCATCGCGCTTGCCGTCGTGCTGCTGTCGTTCCTGATGATGATCACGCGCCGCAAGGCGGTCTCGCAGGTGATCGGCTTCCTCGCGATGGAAAACGGTCTGTTCTTCGCCGCCGCCAGCGCGACCTACGGCATGCCGATGCTGATCGAGTTCGGCATCGCGCTCGACGTGCTGGTCGCCGTGTTCGTGCTCGGCGTGTTCTTCTTCCAGATCCGCGAGCAGTTCGACAGCCTCGATCTGCAGCACCTCGAGTCGCTGAAGGAGAAGTAGGTGGAAGTCGCCGCCACGCTGCTGCTGCCGCTGCTCGGTGCCCTCGTACTCGCCTTCTACGGCGCGCGCCGGGCGGCGCCGGAAGTCAACGCAGCGTTCAGCCTCGCCACGCTGATCGCCGCCGGCGCGCTGACCGCGCGCGTGATCGCCGACGGACCGATGCTCGTCTGGGGCGAACAGTTCTTCGTCGACTCGTTCAACGTGTTCCTGGTCGCGCTGACCGCGTTCGTCGGTTTCACGACCGCGCTGTTCTCGCGGCCCTACATGCGCGTCGAGCGCGACCACGGCCGCGTCACCGCGCGGCGCATGCGCCTCTACCACAGCATGTACCAGCTGTTCATGGCGACGATGCTGGTCGCGCTGCTGACCAACAACATGGGCGTGATGTGGATCGCGCTCGAGGCGGCCACGCTGTCCACCGTGCTGCTGGTCTCGCTGTACCGCACGGCGGCGAGCCTCGAGGCGGCGTGGAAGTACTTCATCCTGTGCGGCGTCGGCATCGCGCAGGCGCTGTTCGGCACGATCCTGCTGTATTTCGCCGCCGAGAAGCTGCTCGGTGCCGACGGCATGCAGGCGCTGCTGTGGACCCGGCTCGATGCGATCAAGATGCAGCTCGAGCCGCAGGTGCTGGGCCTCGCCTTCGTGTTCCTGCTGGTCGGTTACGGCACCAAGGTGGGCCTCGTGCCGCTGCACAGCTGGCTGCCCGATGCGCACGCCGAGGGCCCGACGCCGATCTCGGCCGTGCTGTCCGGCCTGCTGCTGAACGTCGCGCTCTACATCGTGATCCGCTGCAAGGTGCTGGTCGAGGGCTCGCTCGGCTCCGCGCTGCCCGGGCAGATGCTGATGGGCTTCGGCATCCTCTCCGTCGTGATCGCCGCGCTGTTCCTGTACCGCCAGCGCGACATCAAGCGCCTGTTCGCCTGGTCGTCGATCGAGCACATGGGCATCATCACGTTCGCGTTCGGCATGGGCGGACCCGTGGCGAACTTCGCCGCGCTGCTGCACATGACGCTGCATTCGCTGACCAAGTCGGCAATCTTCTTCGCGGTCGGCCACGCCGCGCAGAAGGCCGGCACGCAGATGATGGACGACATCCGTGGGCTCGTCGTGCAGAACCCGACCGTCGGCTGGGGCCTGATGCTCGGCACGATCGCGATCCTCGGCGTGCCGCCGTTCGGCGTGTTCGCGAGCGAGTTCCTGATCCTGACGACAGCGATGCAGCAGCAGCCGTGGGCGGCACCGCTGCTGCTCGCCGCGATCGGCATCGCGTTCGCGGCGATCTTCGGCCAGGTGCAGCCGATGGTGTTCGGTGAGCCGAACGGCCGGCGCCTGCCGCATCCACCCGCACTGATTCCGGTGTTCGTGCACCTGGGCCTGGTGCTGCTGCTCGGGCTCTACATCCCGCCGTGGCTCGCCGACTGGTATCGCGGAGCGGCGGCGCTGATCGGAGCGCTGCCATGAGCACGCGCGCGCAGCTGCAGTGGCACTGGCTCGGCGGCCAGCCGCCGGCGTGGCGCGCCACGGTCGAGGCCGGGCAGTGGCAGGACGTGGCGCGCGCGATGCACGGCGACGGCGCGCGCCTGCTCGCGCTGTGGGGCAGCGAGCAGCGGCGCGACCCGTCGACGACCGAGGTGCTGGCCGCCTATCTCGACGCCGAGGGGCTGCGCATCACCGAGCTCGCGGTCCCCGCCGGATCGGCCGGCATCCCGAGCATTGCCGGGATCTATCCGGCCGCGCTGCGCGTGGAGCGCGCGCTGCACGATCTGCTGGGTCTGCGTGCGCAGAACGGCGATCTGCGGCCCTGGCTGCGGCACGACAGCTGGCCGCCCGGATTTTTCCCGCTGCGCGGCGACGGCGAACCGCAGCGCACGGTCGCCACGGTCGACGACTACCCGTTCGTGCGCGTCGCCGGCGACGGCGTGCACGAGATCGCCGTCGGGCCGGTGCATGCCGGCGTGATCGAGCCGGGCCACTTCCGCTTCTCGGTCGTCGGCGAGAAGGTGCTGCGCCTCGAACAGCGCTTCGGCTACGCGCACAAGGGCATCGAGCGCCGCTTCCGCGATCTGCCGCTCGCCGGGGGGCATCGCCTCGCGGCGCGCATCTCGGGAGACTCGGCGGTGGCGTACTCGTGGGCCTACTGCCGCGCATTCGAGGGCATGAGCGGCTGCGAGGTCTCGCCGCGCAGCGCCTGGCTGCGCGCGCTCGCGCTCGAGCTCGAACGCTGCGCCAACCATCTCGGCGACCTTGGCGCGCTCGGCAACGACGCCGGCTTCGCCTTCGCGCTCGCGCAATTCTCCCGCCTGAAAGAGGATCTGCTGCGCCAGAGTGCGAGCGCGTTCGGCCAGCGCTATCTGCTCGACTACGTCGTGCCGGGTGGCGTCTCACGCGATCTCGCCACCGGCGAGGCCCAGGCGCTCGGCGAGCGACTGACGCTGATCGAGCATGAAGTGCGCACGCTACGTGCGATCTTCGACGACCATCCCGGCATGCATGACCGCTTCGCCGACGCGGGCATCGTCACGCCGGCCCTCGCCGCGCAGCTGGGCCTCACCGGGCTCGCCGGCCGTGCCAGCGGGCAGGCCCACGACCTGCGCGTCGAGCATCCATGGCCGCCCTACTCGGTCACCGGCCCGGTGCTCGCGGTACGCGAGCGCGGCGACGTACTCGCGCGCGTCGACGTGCGCTTCGACGAACTGCTCGAATCGATCCGCCTCGCGCGCACCTGGCTGCGGACCCTGCCCGACGGCGACCTGCATCGAGAACCCGGCACGCCGGTGCCCGGCGCCCTGGCTTTCGGCCTCGTCGAGGGCTGGCGCGGACCGGTGCTGGTCGCGCTCGAGGCGGGCGCCTCGGGCGCGATCCACCGCTGT
>JAHCAN010000043.1 GCA_019634915.1 Steroidobacteraceae bacterium
GCGTGCGGCGGGTCTGGCGCGGCCCGGTTTACGCTTCGCTGCCTTGCGGCGGGTCGTGTTGCTGCGCTTCGCGGTGGTTTTCTTCGCTCGCCTCGCCATCGACGCCTCCCCTCAACCGGCCATCGTGACCATCGCGCCGAGCGGCGCACCGCCCAGCAGATGCACGTGCAGGTGGTAGACCTCCTGCCCGCCGTGCCGGTTGCAGTTGATGATCAGCCGGTAGCCGTCCTCGGCGATGCCTTCGCGCTTCGCCAGGTCGCGCGCCACCGTGAACAGATGGCCGATCAGCGCCTCGTCGGCGTCGGCGATGTCGTTGGCGGTCGGGATCGGTTTGTTCGGCACGACCAGGATGTGGACCGGCGCACGCGGATGGATGTCGCGAAACGCGATCACCCGCTCGTCGCGATGCACGACATCGGCCGGCAACTCGCCGGCGATGATGCGTTCGAACAGCGTGGCCATCCGCAAATCGTAACGCCTGGGGGCCCCAATCACCACGTTAATTATGGATAATCGGCCCGTGGCCGGTTCTCTCCCATGAATCTCACGCCGGATTCGCTCGCCGCGCAGCTCGCGCGTGGCCTTGCGCCCGTGTATCTGCTGTCCGGCGACGAGCCGCTGCTCGTCGAGGAGGCCGCCGATGCCGTGCGCGCCAGCGCGCGCGCGGCCGGATTCACCGAGCGCATCGTGCACTTCATCGAGCGCGGCAGCAGCTGGCCCGACGTGCTCGCCGGCGCCGACAACCTGTCGCTGTTCGCGGCCCGGCGCCTCGTCGAGCTGCGCCTGCCGACCGGCAAGCCGGGCGCGGCCGGCAGCGCCGCGATCGTGCGCCTGATCGAGCGGCGCGATCCCGACATGCTGCTCCTGATCCTGACCGGGCGGCTCGATCGCGATGCGCAGGGCGCGAGCTGGGTGCGCGCGGTCGAAGCGCGCGGTGCGTCGGTGCGCGCGCGGGCGATCGGCCGCAACGATCTGCCCGCGTGGCTCGCCGCGCGCGCGAAGCGCGCCGGGCTCGAGGTCGATCGCGCGGCGCTCGAGCTGCTCGCGGAGCGCACCGAGGGCAATCTGCTTGCGGCCCGGCAGGAGATCGAGCGTCTCGCGCTGACCGCGCCGGGCGCGCGCATCGGCGTGGCCGAACTGACCGGCAGCGTCGGCGACAGCGCGCGCTACGACGTGTTCACGCTCGGCGACGCCGCGCGCGCCGGCAATACCGCGCGCGCGCTGCGCATCCTCGAGGGCCTGCGCGCCGAGGGCGTCGAGGCGACGCTGGTGCTGTGGTCGCTGCTGCGCGAGCTGCGCGCGCAGCTGCAGGGCCACGGCCGCCTGTCGCGCCGCGCCGCGCCGCGGCTGTTCGAGCGCGCCGCGCGCGCCGACCGCGCGATCAAGGGCCGGCTGCGGGTGAATCCGTGGGACGAACTTGCGCTGCTCGCGGCCGATCTGTGTGCAGTTCCGACACCCCTCCCCAGGCGAAGCTGATGCAACCCATAGGCATTTTCGGCGGCACTTTCGATCCGATCCACTACGGCCACCTGCGCACGGCCTTCGAGCTGTGGCAGGCGCTGCGCCTCGCGGAAGTGCGCTTCCTGCCGACCGGCGATCCGCCGCATCGCGACGCGCCGCTCGCCGACGCCGCGCTGCGGCTCGCGATGGTGCGCGCGGCGATCGCCGACCAGCCGGCGTTCGTCGTCGACGATCGCGAGACGCGCCGCGAGGGCCTGTCGTATTCGTTCGACACGCTCGCCGAGCTGCGCGCGGAATTCCCCGACCGCTCGCTGTGCCTGCTGCTCGGCATGGACGCATTCCTCGGCCTGCCGACCTGGCATCGCTGGCGCGAGCTGCCGGAGCTCGCGCACATCGTCGTCGCGCACCGCCCCGGCTGGAAGGCGCCGACCACCGGCCCGCTCGGCGAACTGATGGTCGACCGCGGCACCGGCGGCGCCCGCGACCTGCATACCGCGGCCGCCGGGCGCATCTTCATCCATGCGGTCACGCAGCTCGAGATTTCCTCGACCGAACTGCGCGAGCTGATCGTCGACGGCCACGATCCGCGCTACCTGGTCCCCGATGCGGTGCGCGCGATGCTGCGCAGCTCGGGATGCTATGCTCGAAGCACCCGCTGACCCGATGGAGGGCCACGCCCGCACATGACCACAGCCAGCCGCTCGCGCCGCGCCGCACCGCGCTCGACGCCGCTCGAGAACCTGGTCACGACCGCGCTCGACGACATGAAGGCGGTCGACGTCAGGGTTCTCAACGTCCGTGGGCTCACGGACATCGCCGACACCTTCGTGATCGCCTCGGGCAATTCCGACCGCCACGTCCGTTCCATCGCCGACCGGGTCATCCAGAACGCGAAAGCCGCGGGCTTTCGCACGCGCGGGCTCGAGGGCACGCGCGACAGCGAGTGGGTGCTGGTCGACCTGGACGACGTGATCGTGCACGTGATGCTGCCGCGCACCCGCGAGTTCTACGGCCTCGAGCGGCTGTGGGAAGGCGGTGGTGCATCCGCCGCCACGGCGCGGGCGGCGACGCCGGCGCGCCGCAAGGCGAAGGCCGGGGCCACCAAGGCCAGGGGTAGCGCGAAGCCGGCGGGCGCGAGCGCCCGCGCGCCGCGCCCGCGCAGCCACTGAGCGCGCTGCCGGCGCCGCCATGCGGGTGCGCATCATCGCGGTCGGCACGCGCATGCCGGCCTGGGTGGGTGCGGCTTGCGAGGAATACCTCAAGCGCCTGCGTGGCGCGCTGCGCGTCGAACTCGTCGAGCTCGCGCCGGGGCGGCGCGCCGCGTCGGAGCCTGCCGCGCGGGCGATCGACGACGAGGGGCGGCGCCTGCTGGCGAAGCTCGCAAAGGACGACTACGTCGTCGCGCTCGACGAGCGCGGCAGCGAGTTCTCGTCGGTCGCGCTGTCGCAGTGGCTCGCCGGACGCATGCGCGACGGGCGCGATCTCGCGCTGCTGATCGGCGGCCCGGACGGCTTCGCGGCTGGCGTGCGCGAGCGTGCCGATCTCGTCTGGTCGCTGTCGCGCCTGACGCTGCCGCATGCGCTCGTGCGCGTGCTGCTCGCCGAGCAGCTCTACCGCGCGCACAGCCTGCTGGCGGGCCATCCCTATCATCGTGCGTGAGGATGCCGGGAGCATGAGCGACGCCGCGCCGGTACTGTGCCTCGCCTCCGCCTCGCCGCGCCGGCGGGAGCTGCTGCTGCGCATCGGCGTGCCCCACCATGTCGTCGTCGCCGACGTCGACGAGACGCAGCACGGGCAGGAGCCCGCCGAGGAATACGTCGGGCGCGTCGCGCTCGCCAAGGCGCGGGCTGTCTGGGCGCGTGGCGCCGAGCGCCGCCTGCTGCCGGTGCTCGCCGCCGACACGACCGTGGTGCTGGACGGGCGGATCCTCGGCAAGCCCTCGACCGAGGCCGAGGGCGTTGCGATGCTGGGCGCGCTCGGCGGGCGCACGCACCGTGTGCTGACGGCCGTCGTGCTGCTCACCGGCGAGACCGCCGCGCCGGGCGTGCGGCACCGCCTGGTCGCGACCGAGGTGAGCTTCCGGCCGATCGACGCCGCCGAGGCCGCGCGCTACTGGGCGAGCGGCGAGCCGCGCGACAAGGCGGGCGGCTACGCGGTGCAGGGGTTCGGCGCGATATTCGTCGCCGGGCTCGCGGGCAGCTATTCTGGGGTCATGGGATTGCCACTTTTCGAGACTGCCGAACTGCTGCGCGAGGCCGGTATCCCGGTCTGGGCGGGGCCGGTGCCGTGAGCACCGAGATCCTGATCAACAGCGGGCTGCGCGAGACGCGCGCGGCGGTCGTCGAGAACGGTGCGCTGCAGGAAGTGCACATCGAGCGCGCGAGCCGCCGCGGCATCGTCGGCAACGTCTACAAGGGCCGCGTGACGCGCGTGCTGCCGGGCATGCAGGCCGCGTTCATCGACGCGGGCCTCGAGCGCGCGGCATTCCTGCACGTCGACGACATCGCGGTCACGCGGCCCGATTCGACGATGATCGGGTTGCCGAAGGTCGAGGACATCCGCCGGCTCGTGAACCAGGGCGACGACCTGCTCGTGCAGATCGTCAAGGACCCGATCGGCACCAAGGGCGCGCGCCTGACGACCTTCCTGTCGCTGCCGTCGCGCTTCCTCGTCTACATGCCGATGAGCGACGGGATTGGCGTCTCCGCGCGCATCGAGGACGAGACCGAGCGCCAGCGCCTGCGCGAGCTGGTCGCGGGCCTGCCGCAGCCGCGGCACGGCGGCGGCTTCATCCTGCGCACGGCGGCGGCGGGCGCGACCCGCGACGCACTGCGCGCCGACATGATCTATCTCGGCCGGCTGTGGGACCACGTGCGCGAGCGCGCGGCGGCATCGGCTCCCGGCGCGCTCGTGCACGAGGACCTGCCGCTGCCGACGCGGATGCTGCGCGACGAGCTCGGCCGCCACATCGAGCGCGTGCTGGTCGACGCGGCGCCCGCGCATGCGCAGATGCAGGAGTTCGCGCGCGCGTTCATGCCCGAGGCGGTCGAGCGCATCGAGCTCTATGCCGGGCCGCGGCCGATCTTCGACCTGCACGGCATCGAGGAGGAGATCGCGCGCGCGCTCGGCCGCAAGGTCGAGCTCAAGTCGGGTGGCTACGTGATCATCGACCAGACCGAGTCGATGACCACGGTCGACGTCAACACCGGCGCCTACGTCGGCCACCGCAACCTCGAAGAGACCATCTTCCGCACCAACCTCGAGGCGGCCGTCGCGATCGCGCGCCAGCTGCGCCTGCGCAATCTCGGCGGCATCATCATCATCGACTTCATCGACATGCAGGACGAGTCGCACCGCCGGCAGGTGCTCGAGGCGCTGTCGCGCAGCCTCGCGACCGACCGCGTGCAGACCCACATCGCGAGCCTCTCGCCGCTCGGCCTGGTCGAGATGACGCGCAAGCGCACGCGCGAGAGCCTCGAGCACCTGCTGTGCGAGGCCTGCCCGACCTGCGAGGGCCGCGGCTTCGTGCGCACCGCCGAAACCGTGTGTCTCGAGATCCTGCGCGAGATCCTGCGCCAGGTGCGCCAGTTCGGCAGCCGCGAGCTCGTGATCCTCGCGCACCAGGACGTGATCGACCGGCTGCTCGACGAGGAGGCGCCCGCGCTGTCGGAGCTCGAAGCGGCGAACGGCAAGCCGATCCGCCTGCAGGTCGAACCCTTCTACGGCGTCGATCAGTACGACGTGGTGCTGACGTGAGCGGCACGCGCGTCGCGGCGCTGCAGATGGCGAGCTCGGCCGACGTCGCGGAAAACCTCGCGCAGGCGGAGCGGCTGCTCGGGGAGGCCGCCGCGCGCGGCGCGAAGGTGGCGGCGCTGCCCGAGAATTTCGCGTTCATGGGTCTCGCCGACGCCGACAAGCGCGCGATCGCCGAGGACGACGGCGCCGGGCCGATCCAGGCTTTCCTCGCCGAGGCTGCCGGGCGCCACCGGATGATGATCGTCGGCGGCACGATCCCGCTGCGGGTCGCCGGCGGCGACGGCCGTGTGGCCGCGGCCTGCCTCGTGTTCGATGACCGCGGCGGGCGCGTCGCGCGCTACGACAAGATCCACCTGTTCGACGTCGACCTGCCCGCCGCGGCGGAGAGCTATCGCGAATCGGCCCATGTCGCGCCGGGCCGCGAGCCGCGGCTGGTCGACACGCCGGCCGGCCGGCTCGGGCTCGCGGTATGCTACGATGTGCGCTTCCCCGAGCTTTTCCGCCGTCTCGCCGCCGAAGGTGCCGAATGGTTCGTCCTGCCGTCCGCGTTCACGGTGCCCACCGGTGAGGCGCACTGGGAGACGTTGCTGCGCGCGCGGGCCATAGAGAACCTTGCCTTCATGGTGGCGCCGGCGCAGTCCGGCCGGCATGTCAGCGGGCGCCTGACGTATGGCGACACGCTGATCTGCGACTATTGGGGACGCGTCCTCGAGCGGCTGCGCGCCGGTCCGGGCGTCGTCGTCGCCGAGCTCGACCGCGCGGCGCAGAGCGAAGCGCGCGCCCGTTTCCCGGCCCTGAGGCATCGCCTGCTGTGACGACCGCAACCACCGACTCCGATTCCCTCGCGCTCGCGCGCGAACTGATCCTGCACCCGGGCGGGCTCGACGTGGCGCGCGTCGATCGCGTGCTCGGCGACGTCATGGGCCACGCGGTCGATGCGGCCGACGTCTACTTCCAGCTCGCGCGTGAGGAGTCCTGGGCGCTCGAGGACGGCATCGTCAAGGAAGGCGGTGCGAGCATCGAGCAGGGCGTCGGCGTGCGCGCCCTCGCCGGCGAGAAGACCGGGTTCGCGTATTCCGACGAAGTCGTGGCGCCCGCGCTCGAGGAGGCCGGCCGCGCCGCGCGCGCGATCGCCGCGAGCGGCGCGCAGCATTCGCTCCCGGTCATGCACGCGGCCAGCGGCCACCGGCTCTATCTGCCGGTCGATCCCGGCGCCTCGGTCGCCGACGACGACAAGGTCGGCTGGCTCGCGCGCGTCGACCGCGAGACACGTGCGCTCGATCCGCGCATCGTCCAGGTGATGGCGAGCGTTGCCTCCGTTTACGAGGTGGTGATGGTCGCGACCAGCGGCGGCACGCTCGCGGCCGACGTGCGCCCGCTGGTGCGCTTCAACGTCTCGGTGATCGTCGAGCAGAACGGGCGCCGCGAGCAGGGCTACGCGGGTTCCGGCGGGCGTTACACGCTGACCGAGCTGTTCGCGGATGACAAGCCGCTCGCGCTCGCGCGCGAGGCGGCGCGCCAGGCGCTGGTCAACCTCGAGTCGATCCCGGCGCCGGCGGGCAGCATGACCGTCGTGCTCGGGCCCGGCTGGCCCGGCATCCTGCTGCACGAGGCGATCGGCCACGGGCTCGAGGGCGACTTCAACAGGAAGGGCACCTCGGCGTTCTCGAACCGCATCGGCGAGCGCGTCGCCGCCCCGGGCGTCACGGTGGTCGACGACGGTACGCTGGCGCGCCGGCGCGGCTCGCTCAACATCGACGACGAGGGCACGCCGACGCAGTGCACGACGCTGATCGAGGACGGCGTGCTGAAGGGCTATCTGCAGGACACGCTGAACGCGCGCCTGATGGGTACGCGCCCGACCGGCAACGGGCGGCGCGAGTCGTTCGCGCACATGACGCTGCCGCGCATGACCAACACCTACATGCGCGCCGGCCCGCACGATCCGGGCGAGATCATCGGTTCGGTGCAGAAGGGCGTGTACGCGGTCAATTTCGGCGGCGGCCAGGTCGACATCACTTCGGGCAAGTTCGTGTTCTCGGCGAGCGAGGCCTATCTGATCGAGAACGGCCGCATCACGGCGCCGCTCAAGGGCGCCACGCTGATCGGCAACGGCCCCGACGTGCTGACGCGCGTGTCGATGGTCGGCAACGATCTCGCGCTCGACGCCGGCGTCGGCACCTGCGGCAAGGACGGCCAGAGCGTGCCGGTCGGGGTCGGCCAGCCCACTCTCAGGATCGACGGGCTCACCGTCGGCGGCACGGGCTGAGCCGCACGACATAATCCGCGCGGCCGCCGCGCCGCCCGCGGCGTCTGTGATTCCGCGCACGCCGCCGGCGGGCCCGGCCCGCTACGGTGGCGCCATGAGCACGACGCACACCGATCCGGCCGCCACGGGCTCCTTCCAGCGGCTGCTGCCCCAGGACCTGGTGCAGGAGGTTTCGCGCACGCACGCGCAGCCGCACGACGATCTGCAGGTCGCCTGGCAGCCGTCGCTGATCACGCGTTTCCTCGAACTGTTCGTCCGCGACCGGTAGGCCGCGCCCATCGCCGCGGCGCCGGCGGCGGGGTACGATCCGCCCGTGCCAGTCCGACGCCCCCACATCGCCCAGCCCCTCTACGACCTGCTGCCGTGGCTCTACGGCCTCGGCGGTCTCGCGCTGCTCGGCCTCAGCTATTTCCGTACCCACGGCTGGCTGAGCGGCGTGCTCGCGCTCGCCGGCCTCGCCGGGCTCGTCTGGGGGCTGGTCATCGGGCTCAGGCGCCGCGACTTTCGCGCGCTGCGCGGCGAGTACGGCGGCGACAGCGTGCCGCGCGCGGATCAGGACTGAGGCGCTTCGAGCCGCCCGGTGTCGTTCGCCGGCACGACGGGCGCCACCCGGTCGTCGCGATAGACGAGTGTGTGCTGCCCGAGCACCACCTGGTCGCCGTCGGCGAGCACGTGGCGGCGCACGCGCTTGCCGCGCACGGCCATGCCATTGGTGCTGTTCAGGTCCTCGATCACGCAGCTCCCGGGCGTCGTGACGATCTGGCAGTGGTGGCGGCTGACGAAGCGGCTGTCGATCTGGATGTCGTTGTCGGAAGTGCGGCCGATGATCACGCGCCCCGGGCGCAGTGGCATCTCCGAGAGCGTCTTGTCCTCGCTGCGCAGGGCCACGTGCGCGAGGATCACGTCGCTGCGGCGCGAGCCGGTGTGCTCGAGCGCGCGCTCGCTGCCGGCCGCGCCGCCGCCGGCGAGCATCGAGCGCAGCTCGCGATGCGTGCGCGAGGCGTACTCGGCCCACTGCAGCTCCTCGACGGCGTTCAGCACGTCCTCGCGGCTCACCGTGTCGTGGTCGGCGGCGTAGGCGCCCATCATCGCGGTGTCGCACAGCGTGTTGACGAGCCGCGGCGTGCCGCCGGTGAAGCGGTAGATCTCCGGGTAGGTGTCGTCGGCGAAGATCGCGCGCCCCTGGCTGCCCGCGACTTCGAGGCGGTGCAGGATGTACTGCCGCGTGTCCTCCTGCGACAGCGCGGTCAGGTGGAAGCGCAGGCGGATGCGCTGTGCGAGCTGCACGAGTTCGCGTGAATCGAGCTTGTCGTTCAGCTCCGGCTGGCCGGCGAGGATGATGCGCAGCACCTTCTCGCGCGAGGTCTCGACGCCCGACAGCAGGCGGATCTCCTCGAGCACGCGCAGGCTGAGGTTCTGCGCCTCATCGACGATCAGCAGCACCTTGCGGCCGGCCGCGTACTGCTCGATCAGGAACTGGTTCAGCGTCGCGAGCAGCTCGGCCTTGCGCATCCTGAACGGCTGGAAGCCGAACTGCACCAGCACCGTCTGCAGGAACTCGAGCGCCGAGACCTGCGTCTGGTTGACCTGCGCGACGACGACGTCCTGCTCGAGTTCGCGCAGGAAGGTCTCGATCAGCGTGGTCTTGCCCGAACCGATCTCCCCGGTGATCACGACGAAACCGTCGGTGAACCAGATCGTCGACTCCATGTAGGCCTTCGCCCTGGAGTGGTTGCGGCTGAGATACAGGTATTGCGGATCGGGGCTCAGCCGGAAAGGCAGATCCTGGAGCTTGAAGAGGTCCAGGTACATGACCGCGCGATCTTACGGGAATCATCCGCGGCGCGGTAACGACAGCCGCACACCCGGTGCGAGACCCGGCAGCAACCGGCGGACCCGGCGATCCCGGGCGGCCGGCGTCGCATCGATCAGCGTGCAATGGCCGAGCTTGCGTCCCGGGCGGGCCGATTTGCCGTAATCATGCCAGTGCAGGCCAGGGGTCCCGAGCGCGGCCGCGCGGTCGGGCAGGGCACCGATCAGGTTCACCATCGCCGCGTGGCCCCGGGCGCGCGTGCTGCCGAGCGGCAGGTCGAGGATGGCGCGCAGGTGATTCTCGAACTGGCTCGTTTCCGCACCCTCGATCGTCCAGTGACCGGAGTTGTGCACCCGTGGTGCCATCTCGTTGGCGACGAGCCGCCCGTCGCGCACGAAGAACTCGACCGTGAGGACGCCCCGGTAGCGGAAATGCTCGAGCAGGCGGGTCAGGTGGCGCGCGGCGGCACGCGCGAGCGCCGGTGGCCCCCAGGGGGCACGCGTGACACGCAGGATCCCGTCGACGTGCACATTGCCATTCAGCGGGTAGATTGCGATTTCACCGCGCGCGCTGCGCGCGCCGATGATCGACACTTCGCAGTCGAACGGGACGAATTCCTCATAGAGCAGCGGCGCGTTGCCGAGAGTCGCATAGGCGCGCGCGAGATCGCGTGCGCTCCGCACCCGCACCTGGCCCTTGCCGTCGTAACCGAGGCGACGCGTCTTCAGCACGCCGGGGCCGATGCGCGCAAACGCGCGCGCGAGGTCGCGCTCGTTGTCCACGGCTGCGTGGCGGTTCGTCGGGATGCCGAGCTTGCCGAAGAGGCGCTTTTCGGCGAGGCGGTCCTGCGCGGCGGCCAATGCCGGCAGCGGCGGCGCGAAATCGATGCGATCCGCGAGCGCTCGCAGTGGTTCGACCGGCACGTTTTCCCAGTCGAACGTCACGACCTGCGCGCCGCGCCCGAGCCGGCGCATCAGGCCGCGATCGGTGAACCCGCCCGTCAGGATCGGCGCGACCTGGCCGCCGGGCGTGTCCGCGGCGCGATCGAGAAAGCGGACGGACAGGCCGAGTGGGTAGGCCGCGAGCGCCAACATGCGCCCGAGCTGGCCCGCCCCGACGATGCCGACGGCCGGCGCACTCATCGGCCGCGCGGGTCGCCCTGTTCGAGTACGGCCGCGGTCTGGCGCTCGCGAAAGACCCTGAGCGCCTGATCGATTTCCGGGTGGGCGAGGGCGAGGATCGAGGCCGCCATGAGTGCCGCGTTGGTGCGCCGGCCGCCCCGATCGCGAGCGTGGCGACTGGAATGCCCGCGGGCATCTGCACGATCGACAGCAGCGAATCGATGCCCTTCAGCGCCCTTGATTCCACCGGCACGCCGAGCACCGGCAAGGTCGTCTTCGCGGCGGTCATGCCGGGCAGGTGCGCGGCGCCGCCCGCGCCGGCGATGATCACCTTCAGGCCGCGCGCGCGCGCGCCGGCGGCGTATTCGAACAGCAGGTCGGGGGTGCGGTGCGCGGACACGATGCGCACCTCGTGGGCGATGCCGAGCTTCGCGAGTGTCCCGGCCGCGGCCTGCATCGTCTCCCAGTCGGAGGACGAGCCCATGATGATGCCGACGAGTGCGGACATCGCGGGATTCTAGCAGCTGGGGCCGGCGAACAGCGTGCGCAGCGCCCGAAAAAGGCTGCGCGAGGCGGTGCGCGCGGCGACGCCCGCCCGGGGGTCGCGGGCCGCCGCGGCGAGCGCGCCGAGCCGGGCGCGATCCGCCGCCGGGTGCGCGGCGGCGAGCTCATCGAGCGCCGCGTCGCCCCCGGCGAGCAGGCGCTCGCGCCAGCGCTCGGCATCGCGGTGCAGCCCGGCGTCGGGTTCGCCCGCGCGGGCCTGGCGGGCGAGCGCGGCCTCGATCCCGGCCGTGTCGATCCGGCGCATCAGCTTGCCGATGAACTGGCGCTGGCGCGCGAGCGCGGCGCGGCTCGTCAGCCGGCGCGCCTCGAGGATCGCTTCGAGCAGCGCCTCGGGCAGGTCGAGCGCGAGCAGCTCGGCATCGCGCAATCCGATCAGCCGCGCGCCGAGGTCCTGGGCGGCGAGCGCCGTGCGCTTGCGGGCGCTCTTGCTCGGCGTGTCGTCGGAAGTCTCCTCGGGCATGACTGCTACAATGCATCGGATGCAACAGCGTGTGGATGGTACGCGAATCGGCGAGCTGCAAGGAGTCGTCTCGGCCGCGCTCGCGGAGGCGCGCCGTCTCGGCGCGACGCAGGCCGAGGCGGATGCGAGCCTGCAGCAGGGGCTCACGGTCAGCGTGCGGCTCGGCGAGGTCGACACCGTCGAGTACCAGCGCGACCGCGGTCTCGGCATCACCGTCTATGTCGGCCAGCGCAAGGGCTCGGCCAGCACCGCCGACCTCGCGCCCGCCGCGGTGGCGGCGACCGTCGCCAAAGCCTGCACGATCGCACGCTATACGGCCGAGGATCCTTATGCCGGCCTCGCCGACTCCGACGCGCTCGCGACCGACATCCCCGACCTCGACCTCGATCACCCGTGGGAGATTGAACCGGCCGACGCGGTCGAGCTCGCGCGCCGCTGCGAGGCGGCCGGCCGCGACGTCGACGCGCGCATCACGAACTCGGAAGGCGCGAGCGTCTCGACGCATCGCGGTGCGCACGTGTACGGCAATACCCACGGCTTCCTCGCCGGCTATCCGAGCTCGAGCCACAGCGTCAGCTGCGCGCTCGTTGCGCAGGCGGGCGCCGACATGCAGCGCGACTACTGGTACGCCGCCGCGCGCGATCCGGCGGCGCTCGAGGACGTCGAGACGATCGGCCGCCTCGCCGGCGAGCGCGCGATCGCGCGCCTCGGCGCGCGCCGCCTCGGCACGCGCCGCGCGCCGGTGCTGTTCGTGGCCGAGATCGCGCGCGGCCTGTTCGGCCACATGGTCAGCGCGATCCGCGGCGCGAGCCAGTACCGCCGCGCGTCGTTCCTGCTCGATGCGGCTGGCCGGCAGATCCTGCCGCGCTTCATCCGGATCCACGAGCGGCCGCACATTCCGCAGGGTCTCGCGAGCAGCCCGTTCGACGCCGAGGGCGTCGCGACGCGCGATCGCGAGCTGGTCGGCGACGGCGTGCTGCAGGGCTACGTGCTCGGCAGCTATGCCGCGCGCAAGCTCGGCCTCAGCACGACCGGCAACGCCGGCGGCGTGCACAACCTGCTGGTCGACAGCACCCGCGGCGCGCTGCCGTTCCAGGCGCTGCTCGCGCGCATGGGCACGGGCCTCGTCGTCACCGAGCTGATGGGGCAGGGCGTCAACGGCGTCACCGGCGACTATTCGCGCGGCGCGACCGGCTTCTGGGTCGAGGGCGGCGCCTATGCCTTCCCGGTCGAGGAGGTCACGATCGCGGGCAACCTGCGCGACATGTATCTCGCGATCGACGCGCTCGGCGACGACACCGACCTGCGCGGCTCGATACGGACCGGCTCGGTGCTGGTCGGGGAGATGACGATCGCCGGCGCGGACGCGACGCCGGCCTGAGCGGCCTCACGCGCCGGCTTCGCCTTCCGCCACCAGCTCGCCGAGCGTGCGCTCCTCGCAGCAGCCGCGCCAGGCCTCGTCGAGCGCCCGCGTCAGGCGGTCGACCGGCGGCAGCGACAGGTCACGCGCCGGGGCGTGGCCGTTCTTCTGGTTGCGGGCCGCATCGAGGATGTCCTGCAGGCGTATGCGGCCGATGTCGCGACCGGGCAGCAGCCGCTCGTCGTCGGTCGCGAGCAGCAGGCCGGCCTTCTCGAGCGTCGCGACGAGCTGCGCGACCGCGATGCCCGGCAGGCCGAGCTCGGCCGATAGCGAGCTGACGGTCCAGACCGCCGCGCCCGCCGCGTGCGAGCGCCCGACCAGGTACATGACCTTGAGCGACACGCGCTCGACCTCGACGCTCGACAGGCGCAGCTCGCGCAACCCGATGCGCAGGTACTCCGGGTTCTGCACGTAGAACGACAGCTGCGCGCCGATCAGCAGGATCAGCCAGCCGAAATAGGTCCACAGCAGCGTCGCGACGATGATCGCGAGGCCCGCGTAGACGATCGTCAGGCGCGAGGAGTAGACGACGAAGGCCGTGAACATCGTGCCGACCGCCGCCCACAGCACGCCGCCGGTCACGCCGCCGATCAGCGCCGGCCGCCAGCGCACGCGGGTGTTCGGCACGAACATGTACATCAGCGTGAAGATCGCGGTCACCATCACGTAGGGTTCGAGCCCGGTCGTGAAACCGAGCGCGCGGCTCAGCAGCGGCAGCTGCGCGATCGCCTGCCAGGAATCGCTGCGCAGCGCGCGGTGCGCCAGGCCGAGGAAGGCGACCAGCAGCAGCGGGCCGATGATCAGCAGGCTCACGTACTCGGTGATGCGGCGCGCGAAGCTGCGCGGCTGCTCGACGTGCCAGACGAAGTTGAAGCTGTCCTCGACCTTGCGGATCGTGCCGATCAGCGTCCACAGCAGCAGCGCGAAGCCAACCGAGCCGACGATGCCGGTGCTGACGTTGTCGGCGAACTGCATGATGCGCGCGGTGATCTCGGTCGCCGCCGCGCCGATCGGGCGGAAGAATTCGTAGATGACCGGCTCGAGGTCGCGGTGCGCGCCGAAGCCCTTCAGGATCGCGAAGCTGAATGCGAGCAGCGGCACGATCGACAGGAAGGTCGCGTAGACGAGCCCCATCGCGCGCAGGTTCAGCTGCCCCTGCGACAGGTCGCGCAGCACCGCGTACGGATAGCGCAGCACGCGCAGCACGCGGCCCGCCGGCCGCGGCGACAGCGACAGCGGGCCGAACAGCCAGCGGTCGAGGAAGTCCCAGGCCCGCAACCACATCCTGCGAGCTTAACCCAACGGCTGTCCGCTGCGCGCCGTTCGCCTTATCCTCGCCCGATGGGCCATTATCCCGAGCGCATCGTGTGCCTCACCGAGGAGACGACCGAGACGCTTTACCTGCTCGGCGAGGAGCGGCGCATCGTCGGCATCTCGGGCTTCACGGTGCGTCCGCCGCGCGCGCGGCGCGAGAAGCCGAAGGTGTCGGCGTTCACGTCGGCGAAGATCGACCGCATCCTCGAGCTGCGGCCGGATCTCGTGCTCGGTTTCTCCGACCTGCAGGCCGACATCGCCGCCGAGCTCGTGCGCCGTGGTGTCGAGGTGCACGTGTTCAACCAGCGCAGCGTCGCGGAGATCCTGCGCACGATCGCGCTGCTCGGCGGCATGATCGGCTGCGAGGCGAAGACCGCGGCGCTCGTCGCGCGCCTCGAGGCCGGGCTCGATGCGGTGAGGGAATCGGCCGCGGCGCTGCCGCGCCGGCCGCGCGTCTATTTCGAGGAGTGGGACGAGCCGCAGATCTCGGCGATCCGCTGGGTCTCGGAACTGATCGGCATCGCCGGCGGCGACAACTGCTTCCCCGAGCTTGCGCTGGCTTCGCTCGGGCGCGATCGCATCATCGCCGATCCGCTCGAAGTGCCGCGCCGCGCGCCCGACCTGATCCTCGGTTCATGGTGCGGCAAGAAATTCCGCCCCGAACTCGTGCGCGAACGCTCCGGCTGGGCCGGCGTGCCGGCGGTGCGCAACGGCCAGCTGCACGAGGTGAAGTCGTCGATCATCCTGCAGCCGGGGCCCGCGGCGCTGACCGATGGCGTGCAGGCGATGCACGCGCTGATCCGCGCGTGGGCGCTCGGCGTGCCGCCGCAGGGCTGAGCCGCGGCGCTCAGGTCGCGACGGTGGCGGGACCTGTGATGCGCGCGAGCGCCTCGCGGTATTTCTCGCTGGTGCGCGCGATCACCTCGGGCGGCAGCGACGGCGCGGGCGGCTGCTTGTTCCAGCCGATCGACTCGAGCCAGTCGCGCACGAACTGCTTGTCGAAGCTCGGCGGGCTCGTGCCCTCGCGCCAGGTGTCCGCCGGCCAGAAGCGCGACGAATCGGGCGTCAGCGCCTCGTCGATCAGGTAGAGCTGGCCGGCGTCGTCGAGGCCGAACTCGAACTTGGTGTCGGCGATGATCAGGCCGCGCGCGGCGGCATGCGCCGACGCGAAGCTGAACAGCGCGATCGCGACGTCGCGCACGCGCGCCGCGATGTCGGCGCCGACCAGTGCCGCGGCCTCGTCGAACGTGATGTTGACGTCGTGCGCGCCGGCCGCCGCCTTGGTCGCCGGCGTGAAGATCGGTGCCGGCAGCTTCGAGGCGAGCTTGAGCCCCGCCGGCAGCGCGATGCCGCAGATCGCGCCGCTCCCCTGGTAGTCCTTCCAGCCCGAGCCGATCAGATAGCCGCGCACCACCGCCTCGATCGGCAGTGCGCGCAGGCGCCGCACGAGCACCGCGCGCCCGGCGAGCATCGCGCGATCCTCCGGGTCGGTGACCACGCTGTCGACCGGCTGCCCGGTCAGGTGGTTCGGCACGATCCCGGCCGTGCGCGCGAACCAGTAGTTCGCGATCTCGTTCAGCACGACGCCTTTCCACGGGATCGGGTCGGGCAGGATCACGTCGAAGGCGGACAGCCGGTCGGTCGTGACGATCAGCATCGTCGCGTCGTCGACGCCGTAGACGTCGCGGACCTTGCCGCTGTGGATCTTCGTCAGGCCCTTCAGGGCCGTGGTGTGCACGATCGGGGGTGTCATCGGGAGCTACCGCGCGCGGGGCCCGGCATCTTGACCGCCCGCGCGCGATGCGGTCAAGGATCGTGTAACGTTGTGTGTTCCATGACGATGCGCTGGACCGGCAAGATCATCGGGGGCGTGCTCGGGCTGTTCGCGGCCGGCCCCTTCGGCGCCGCGCTCGGCGCGCTCGTGGGCCACCAGTACGACGAGCTCGCGGGCCGCCCCGGTGGCGCCGCCGCACGCGGCTTCGGTGCGCATTTCTTCACTGCGACCTTCGAGGTGATGGGGCACATTGCCAAGGCCGACGGCCGCGTCTCGGAGCGCGAAATCGCCGCCGCGCGCGCCGTGATGGCCGCGCTGCGGCTCGACGAGCCGAGCGTGCACGCCGCGATCGCGTGCTTCCAGCGCGGCAAGCAGCCGGATTTCGCGTTCGCGGCGACCGTGCAGGCACTGCGTCGCGCGTGCGTCGGGCGTCCCGACCTGCTGCGCATCTTCTTCGAGATCCAGATGCGCGCGGCGCTCGACGGCACCGATCTCGCGCCACCGACGCGCGCCGAGGTGCAGCGCCTCGCCGGCTGGCTCGGCATCGGGGCGGCCGAGTTCGCGCACGTCGAGGCGGCGCTGCGCTCGGGCCGCGGCACCGGCCCGAGGCAGGCGGCCGCGCCGGCGATGAGCCTGACGCAGGCCTATGCGGTGCTCGAGGTCGATGCCGGGGCGAGCGATGCCGAGGTGACGCGCGCCTACCGCCGCCAGCTCTCGCGCCACCACCCCGACAAGCTGAAGGCGAACGGCCTGCCGGACTCGATGATCGAGCACGCCAAGGAGCGCACCCAGCAGATCATCGCCGCCTGGGACAGCGTGCGCGCCGCGCGCGGTATCCGCAGCTAGCCCCTGCTCGCGTACACTTGCGCTCATGCGCCAGGCTCCGTGGATCGCCCCGTCGATACTGTCCGCCGACTTCGCACGGCTCGGTGAGGAAGTCGACGCGGTGCTCGCCGCCGGGGCGGACATCGTGCACTTCGACGTGATGGACAACCACTACGTGCCGAACCTGACGATCGGCCCGCTCGTCTGCGAGGCGCTGCGCAGGCACGGCGTGACCGCGCCGATCGACGTGCACCTGATGGTCGAGCCAGTCGATCGCATCGTGCCGGATTTTGCGAAGGCCGGCGCCAGCTACATCAGCTTCCACCCGGAAGCGAGCCGGCATGTCGATCGCACGATCGGCCTGATCCGCGACAGCGGCGCGCGCCCCGGGCTGGTATTCAACCCGGCGACCCCGCTCGACTGGCTCGACTACACGCTCGGGAAGATCGATCTCGTGCTGCTGATGTCGGTGAACCCGGGCTTCGGTGGCCAGAGCTTCATTCCGTCGGCGCTCGGCAAGCTCGCCGAGGCGCGGCGGCGCATCGACGCTTCGGGGCGCGAGGTGCGCCTCGAGATCGACGGCGGCGTGAAGGTCGACAACATCGGTGCGATCGCCGCCGCCGGGGCCGACACCTTCGTCGCCGGCTCGGCGATCTTCGGCTCGAAGGATTACAAGGCGACGGTCGCGGCGATGCGCCGCGCGATCGCCGCCTGCGCCTGATTCGCACCCGCTGCCGCGGAGGGTACCGGCCATGCCGTCGCGCTATCGCCCGCTCGCCATCTACTCGGCGCTGCTCGCGCTCGCGGCGGGCGCGTGGTTGATGCGCGGGCTCGGCGGCGCCGGCGATTTCCCGGCCCCGTGGATCGCCGTGGCGTGGATCGTCGTGTGCCTGCTGATCTGGCAGTTCGGCATCCCGGTGCCGCGCGTCGGCCTCACCTCGATGGAGCGCGTGCCGCAGATCGGCCTGCTGCTCGTGTTCAGCGCGCCGGTCGCGGCGGCGCTGTGCGGGGCCGCGGCGTTCCTGTGGCCGCTGCTGAGCCGCAGCTACAGCCACGGCTCGCGCCGCGCCGCGGTGCTGCGCGCCGTGCACAACGGCGCGATGGACACGCTGATGCTGCTGGCCGCGGGCAGCGCCTATCTCGCGGTCGGCGGCCGCCATCCGATCGGCGTGCCCGGCCTCGTCGACATCGTGCCGCTCGCGGCGATGGCGCTCGTCGCGCAAGCCGTCAACGTCGCGCTGCTCGCGACCTACTTCCGGCTCGACGGGCGCGACGTCGGGCGCATCATCAAGCCCGTGTACTCGCTGGTCGACCTGGTGTTCGTGCCGGCCGGCGTGCTCGCCGCGGTGCTGTACAACACCGCGGCGCCGGCCACCTTCGTGCTGTTCGTCGCGCTGATGGTCGTGTTCGTGCTGAGCTTCAACGGCATCGGCAGCGCGCTCGCGGCCGTCGACGCCGACAGCAGCCCGCTCGCGCGGCTGTCGCGGGCCTGGCGCGCGCTGCGCGGTGCGCGCCGCCTCGACGACCTGGGGGACCGCATCCTCGCCGAGACGCGCGCGCTGTTCCGCTTCGACGAGTTCCTGCTGGTGCTCGTCGACCGCGAGCGGCGCCAACTCGACCTGCGCGTGCACGAACGCGGCGGCGAGCGCCTCGCGCCGCAGACGCGGCCGCTCGACTCGGGACTGCTCGGTCGCGTCGCCGCGCGCGGAGACGCGCTGCTGGTCGAGGACTGGGCACGCGCGCCCGAGGTGCTGCGCGCGCAGGCCGACGCCGGCGAGGCGGGCTCGCTGATCGTCGTCGCGCTGCAGGAGGAGGGCCGGGTGATCGGCCTGCTGAGCGTGCGGCACGGCCGCCCGGGCGCCTATTCGGACGCCGACCTGCACCTGATGGAACGCCTCGCCGAACAGGTCGCGCCGGCGATCGCCGATGCGCGCGCCTTCGAGGACCTCGAGCGCTACCGGCGGCTGCTCGAGCTGCGCGTCGCCGAGCGCACCGACGAGCTCGCCCGCGCCAACCGCGACAAGGAGCGGCTGATCGCCGCGCTCGACGAGCGCAGCCGCACGTTCGAGCGCGAGTCGCAGGAGGATCCGCTCACCGGCATCGCCAATCGCCGCGCCTTCGGCCGGCGGCTCGCGAGCGAGATCGAGATGTCACGCGCCGCCGCCCGCCCGCTCACGCTCGCGGTCGCCGACCTCGACCACTTCAAGCTCGTCAACGACGCGCTGGGGCACGCGGTCGGCGACGAGGTGCTGCGCCAGAGCGCGGCCGTGATGCGCAACATGTGTCGCGCGACCGATCTCGTCGCGCGCATCGGCGGCGAGGAGTTCGCGATCCTCTTCCCGGGCATGGACCACGGGCAGGCGGCGGCCTTCTGCGAGCAGCTGCGGCGCGCCGTCGAGCAGCATGGCTGGCGCGGCCTGCACCCGCAGCTGCAGGTCACGCTGAGCATCGGTGTCGCGCAATGGGACCAGGAGTCGGGCGCGGACGAGCTGCTGCACGCCGCCGACACGCGCCTCTACAACGCCAAGCACGCGGGCCGCAACCGGGTGGTCGCCGCCTGAGCGGCGGGCCGCGCCGCGCCGCGTTCAATCCTCGTCGTCGTCGTCCTCGTCGTCCGGCTGCGGCCGGACCGCCTGCGCGGCCGAGGCACCGCCCTTGACCGGCACGACGACCGGGCGCGTCTTCATCTTCGGGCGCGCATTGAACACGACGATGGTCTTGCCGGTCGCGCGCAGCAGGCCCTGATCCTCCAGCACCTTCAGCACGCGGCCCGCCATCTCGCGCGAGCAGCCGACCAGGCGCGACAGCTCCTGGCGGCTCACCTTGATCTGCATGCCCTCGGGGTGGGTCATCGCGTCGGGCTCGCCGCACAGGTCCATGATCGCGTGCGCGACGCGGCCGGTGACGTCGACGAACGCGAGGTCGCCGAGCTTGCGGTTCGTGCGGTCGAGGCGGGTCGCGAGCTGGGTCGCGAGCTCGAACACGAGGCCGGGGCTCTCGGCGGCGATCTGGCGGAAGCGCGGGTAGGTCATTTCCGCGAGCTCGCAGGAATTGCGCGTGCGGACCCAGGCGCTGCGGGTCGGGGTCTCGTGGAACAGGCCCATCTCGCCGAAGAACTGCCCCTTGTTGAGGTAGGCGAGCACCATCTCGTTGCCTTCCTCGTCCTCGATCATCACCTCGACCGAGCCGCTGATGATGTAGTACAGCACGTCGGGCAGGTCGCCCGCGTGGATGATCACGGTCTTCGACGGCACCGTGCGGATGCGGCAATAGCTCAGAAAGCGATTGATCGCCGGAATGTCGCTCAACGGCCTGGTGTTCTCTTCCATGCTCTCCCCCGGGGCACGAAGCCCGCGCTCGCAGCGTTTTAGTACATATGTCGGCCCTGCCGCAAGCTCATGCGGCCGCCGCCGGTGAATCAGATCCGGTACGCGGTGCGCGTCATCACCCGCGACGCGAGGCGCATCAGCACGCGGACCGGCGCGGGCAGCTCGACGCCGCCGGCCTCTTTCGCGCGCGCGCCGTGCACGATTTCGTCGGCGCGCATCGCCTCGAGGATCGCGCGGCTGCGCGTGTCGGCCTCGGGCAGGCGGGCGAGATGATCGGTCAGGTGCGATTCGACCTGGCGCTCGGTCTCGGCGACGAAGCCGAGGCTCACGCGGTCGCTGACGGCCGCCGCGGCGGCGCCGATCGCGAACGAGCCGGCGTACCACAGCGGCTGCAGCAGGCTCGGGCGCGAGTCGAGTTCGGCGAGGCGCTGCTCGCACCAGGCGAGGTGATCGGCTTCCTCGCGCGCCGCGTCGAGCAGCCAGTCGCGCGTGGCCGCATCGCGCGCGACCAGCGCCTGGCCATGGTAGAGCGCCTGCGCGGCGACCTCGCCGGCATGGTTCACGCGCATCAGGCGGGCTGCGAGCTGGCGCTCCTGCGGCGCCGCCTGCGCGGCCCCGTCGGCCGGAGCCCCGGCGGGGGGTGTCGGCAGCGGGCGTGA
>JAHCAN010000044.1 GCA_019634915.1 Steroidobacteraceae bacterium
CGGATCAGCAACCAGCCGCTCACTTCGAGGAGCACGATGCCGCCGAGCACGAGCCAGCCCGCCGGCGTCGCAAACAGCGGGTGCATCGACGCCGGATCGAGCGCCGTGAGCGCGAGCAGCAGCGCGACCGGCAGCGCAGTGACGATGATCGCCTGCAACCGGCCCTGGGCGGTCAGCGCGCGCAGCCTTGCCTCGATCACATGCTTGCGCCGCAGGCTGTCGACCAGGCGATCGAGGGTGCCGGCGAGGCTGCCGCCGAGCTGCATCGCGAGACCGATGGCGGTCGCGAGCAGGTGCAGTTCCGGCAATGGCACGCGCAGCGCGAACTCGCGCAGCGCCATGTCGAACCCGACCCCGAGACGCAGGCGTCGCATCACGAGGGCAAGCTCGCGCGCAAGCGGCAAGGCCGCGTGCGAGCCGAGCTGGTCGAGCCCCTGTGTCAGCGCAGCGCCGGCCCGCACCGATGCCGCGAGCATCGCGATCGCATCGGGCAGCTGGCGCGCGATCTGCCGCAGATAGCGTCGCCGCCACCAGCGGTGCAGCAACCGCGGCGCCGCGAACACGACGACGCCGGTGGCGAGCGCCGGCAGCAGGGCCCGGGCCAGCACCGCGACCAGCGCAAAGACGGCCAGCGCGGTCGCCGCACTCACACGCCAGAGCCGCGCGGCGTCGACGAAGATGAAGAGATCGGCGAGCGCACCGGCGGGCCGGTCGATGGCCTGGCGGCGCAGCGCGGCCAGCGCCAGCTGCGCAAGATGCGCCAGCGCCAGCAGGCCGGTGGCGGCGGCGACGAACCACAGCATGCCGATCAGCGCGACCACGGCCTACGCCGCCCCGCCGGCCGGCTCGCGGCGAAAGATCGAGTAGTCGAGCTCGATGCCGCTCGCGCGCAGCGGCTCGTAGAACGCCGGCACCTGGCCGGTCGCCTCGAAACGGCCCTGCCGGCTCGCGCGCGTGGTCGTGTAGCGGAACAGGTCCTGGGTCGCGATCACGCCGGCATCGACATCGGTCACCTCGACGACGTGGGTGACGCGGCGCGTGCCACAGGGTGCGCGCGCCACGTGCACGATCAGGTCGATCGCGGCGGCGATCTGCTCGCGCACCGCCTGCAGCGGCAGGTCGACGCCGGACATCAGCACCATGACCTCGAGCCGGGACAGCAGGTCGCGCGGGCCATTGGCGTGCGCGGTCGTCAGGCTGCCGTCGTGGCCGGTGTTCATCGCCTGCAGCATGTCGAGCGCCTCGCCGCCGCGACACTCGCCGACGACGATGCGATCGGGCCGCATGCGCAGCGCATTGCGCACGAGGTCGCGGATCGTGATCTCGCCGCGGCCTTCGAGATTCGCGGTGCGCGCCTCGAGCGGCACCAGGTTGGCATGCGCGAGCTGCAGCTCGGCCGCATCTTCGATCGTCACGATGCGCTCGCCCTCGGGGATCAGCGCGGACAGCACGTTGAGCAGCGTGGTCTTGCCCGAGCCGGTGCCGCCCGAGATCACGATGTTGCGGCGATGGCGGACGCATTCGGCCAGGAACGCCACCATCGGCGGCGCGATCGTGCCGCGCCCGACGAGGTCGTCGATCGTCAGGCGCCGGCGCGCGAACTTGCGGATCGTCAGCGCCGCCCCGCACAGCGACAGCGGCGCGAGCACGACATTGACGCGCGAGCCGTCGGGCAGCCGGGCGTCGACCAGCGGCGAGGCGTCGTCGACCCGGCGGCCGACGCGCGAGACGATCCGCTCGATGATTGCACGCAGCGCCGGCTCGCTCGTGAAGCGGGTCGCGGTGCGCGCCAGGCGCCCGTCGCGCTCGACGAACACCTGGCTCGCGCCGTTGACCATGATCTCGGTGACGCTGTCGTCGGCGAGCAGCTGTTCGAGCGGACCCAGGCCGATCGCCTCGTCGACGACGAAGCGCACGAGCTGGCGGGTATCAGCGCCCGGCGGGAGGGCGTGGCGCGCGATGATTTCCTCGAGGCGCGCGCTCGCGAGCGCGCGCAATTCGGGCTCGGGCATCTGCATGATGTCGCAACGGCGCAGGTCGAGCGATGCGAGCAGCTCGCCGTGCAGGGCACGGGCGAGATCCGCGGGCGGCGCGGCCGGCAGGCTCATCGGGGCGCACTCCCGGCAGGACCGGGCCGCGCCATGTCCGGTGGCGCCGCGCCCCACCCTGCCTCGCCGCCTTCCGCCTCGCGCTCGAGGCGGCGCGCGCGCGCGGCGGCCGATTCCGGCGCTGCCGCGATGGCCGGCTCGGCCGCGACGATGCGCGGCGTGATGAAGATCGCTAGCTCGGAGTCGGCGCTGCGCCGTGCGCGGGCGCGAAAGGCACTGCCGACGACCGGCAGACGTCCGAGACCCGGAACCTGCTGCCGGTCGCTCGAGCGGCTGCGGTTGACGAGACCGGCGATCACGAGGGTCTCACCCTCGCGCAGGTTCACGTCGGTCGCCGACTGGCGCTTGATGAAACCCGGCACGCCGAGCACGCGCTGGCTGTCGTCGACCTGGCTCAGCTGCGTGTCGATGCGCGCGTAGATGCTGCCGTCGGGCTCCGCGACCGGCTTGACGTCGAGGATCACGCCGTATTCCTTGAATTCGACGTCGGCACTGCCGAGCCCGTCGATCACCGGGATCGGCAGCTCGCCGCCGGACACGAAGCGCGCACTGCCGCCGCTGCGACAGCTGAGCATCGGCTCGGCGACGATCACCGCATCGCCCCGCTGCTCGAGCAGCCGCAGCCGCGAGTCGATGCTGGCGGCCCAGCCGAGATGGGCCTTCGGCGGCCAGACGCTGCGCGGCAACGGCCCGCCCTGCAGCGCGCCGGGATCCCCCGCCGGCGGCACGGCGCGGAACAGCTCGTTGGTGACGACGTCGGCGACCAGGCCCGCGTTCGGGCCGTTGATGTCGTCGCGCCAGCGCACGCCGACGTCGCGCAGCGCACCGCGGCGCACCTCGACGATGCGCACGTCGAAGTGGATCATGCTCTCCCAGGCGACCTTGCCGACGAAATTCACGACGAGACCGGGATAGAGCGCCGCGATCGCCGCGGCCCGCTCCTGCGCACGCGCACCGGCCGCGATGCCGTCGAGCACGATGCGGTTGCCGATCGGGCGCGCGCCGATTCCCTCGACGCCCGCCAGCAGTTCGCGCACGACACCCAGCACCGCGCGCATGTCGGTCTCGGCGACCTCAATGTCGATGCGCTGCTGGCGGCCATCGCGCAGCCACAGCTGCAGCGCCGTATGCCCGGCGCTCTCGCCGAGCAGCAGCAGCTCGCCGCCGGCCAGGCTCGTGACCGACACGATCGCGCCGTTGCCGATCGCGACGCGGGTGGGCTCGACGTCGAGCACCCGGCTGTCGCCGACGAACAGCTCGAGGCGCGACGGCAGCTCGGCCGCTGGGGCGTGTATCGGCAAGAGCCAGGCCCACGGCAGGAGCGCGGGCAGCCATGGCCACAGGCGCACGCCCTTCATGATCGATCATCCGCGGCAGGTGCAAGCCGCGTGCGTGTGGCGCGGGCCATCGCGCCACCGACGATCAGCTGCACACCGCGCGCCGCCGCGCGGGTGGGCGTGCCGAGGAGCGCAGGCAGATCGAGCACGCGCAGCGGCGGCTCGGGCTCGCCGCCCGGCCCGCGCAGCAGCACGGTCACCTCACCGGTGTGCTGGGCGAGGACCAGGCGCTGGGCATCGGCGGCGGCCAGATCGAGCGCCACGGTCGCATAGGCGATGTCGAGCTCGCGCTCGACCCCGTCGTCGCCGGCGGCGCGCACGCGCCGCGTGCTGCGACCGGTCGCGATCACGCTCACGGCCTCGAGCAGCGGCCGGACGGCCGGTGCATGCTGCGCGGCGCCCGCCGCATCGGGCAGGTAGAGGATGTCGACCAGGTCGCCCGGCGCGAGCAGCCCCGCGAAGCCGTTGATGTCGTCGACGGCCAGCGTGATCGCGCGGCGATGCGGGCCGACCAGTGACGCGAGCGCGGGCTCGCCGGCGGCCTGCAGCGACGAACGCAGCAACGGATCACCGGCGGCGAGTGCGTGCTGCGTGACCCGGCCCAGTACTTCGGGCAGCGACTCGGGCGGCAGCGCATCGCTCGGCACGTAGCGCGCCGGCACCTGGCGCTGCGCGAGGTCCTCGTGCTGCAACGCCTGTCCCGCGCCGAGCGACCGCGCGGCGACGATCACCGCCTGTTCGGCATAGCGCCCGGCGAGTGCCGCTTCGACGCTCGCGACGCGCGCGCCGAGCCAGCGGGAGGCCAGCAGCGCAGCGGCGGCACCAGCCACGATCGCGACCAGCCACGGCAGCCAGCGGGCGCGCGACTGCCACAGGCGTGCGCCGTTCACGGCGCGCTCTCCATCGAGAGCACCGACAGGCGCCACCCTTGCCACAGCAGTTGCAGCGCCCGTTCGAGCCGCAGGACCACCGCCTCGCCGTCGACGAGCGGCAGGCACAGCGCCGCGACCAGCACCACCAGCAGGCAGCCGTACTCGACGAGCGCCTGGCCGCGCGCGACCTTCATGCCCGCTCACCCGTGCAGGCGATCACCGCGCGAGAGCCACGGGCGGCCGCGCGCAGGTCGATCGCGAGCGTCGCGCCACCGCGCAGGAACCAGTGCGCGCCCGGGCTGCCGGAATCGCAACCGCCTTCCCGCGGCAGGCTCCAGCCCTCGGCCCGCAGGCGGGCGCACAGCAGTGCGAAGGCACCGGCCGGATGACCCGGCAGCGATACGACGAACGTGACGGCCGCGGATTCGAACTGCACGGCGCGCAGCACCACCGACCCTGCCGGCAGCGTGAACGGCAGCCGGGGCGGCGCGGCCCGCGGCCTGCGCAGGTCGATACGCGAGAGCAGCAGCTCGCTGCCGCCGCCGCGCACCGCACGGGCCTGCAGTGTTTCCCGGTGTGGACCGCGCTGCCGGCTGCCGACCGGTCCGGCCCCGGACGACGTGATCGCGGACGGATCCCAGGCCGCCAGTGCCTGCGCGGGCGGGAGCGATGACCGGTAGCGCTCGATCTCGATCGGCACGCGATCGACGATCGCATGGTCACGGTCGATCAACGTGAAAGCGGACGGCGCGAGCGCCGCGGCCAGCAGCAGGCTCAGCATCGGATGCGCTCCGCCAGGCGAGGCGACGGCCGCGGCTCGAGACGGTCGGGCGGCAACTGTTCAGGCGAGAGGCTGCCCGGACAGAACTCGCGCAGCCGCGGTTCGAACAACGCAAGCAGCGGTGTGAGCGGTTCGATGACCGCGACCACCGGGTCGAGCACGCGCAGCGCGGCGAGGCCGCGCACGCGGGCGGCGACTTCGCCGGGGCCAGCGGCAGCCCAAGGGTCGCCGAGCACGCCCAGCCGCGCGCCGAGTTCGAGCGGCTGCGGCAACCCGGGCAGCGCGATCGACCCCAGCACGACGCGCACCGACGCGACGCCGGGCCCGTGCGCGCGCAGATCGAAGCGGCCCGGTGCGAGCGGTGCCGCAAGCGAGGCGGCGGCGAGTGCCGCGCGGCTCGCCGCGCCGGCGGGCCCTTCCAGCGCAGTGTCGTGCATTTCGACGGCGACCGCGGACGGCCTATCGACCCAGCGTGCACCGGTGGCGGGATCGAGCCAGAGGCCCGGGTACACGGACCATCGCGCCTCGGCACGCAAATCGCCACCCGCCACGGAACCGGCTCCGCCGTCGAAGAAATGGCGGCGCGCACGCAGCGCCACGCTCGCAGCATTCTCGGGCGCGAGCGCGTGATCGAAAGCCACGTAGCGGACCGCCGACTGGGTGGCGATCGCGATGTCCTGCAGGCCGGTGAGCGTGAGGACCATGAACCACAGCGGCACGAGCGCGAGCAGGACGACCAGCATTTCGACGATCGCCTGGCCGCTCGCGGAGTGCCGGTGCGGGCTCACGGCAGCACCGGCCACGGCGGCGTCGCCAGGCGCGCCTGCCAGTAAGGTGAATAGAGGCTGCCGAGCTCGCGCCGGCCATCGGCGCGGCGGACGGGCCGCTCGTGGAACACGCGCGCGGAGGACAGCGCGAGCATGCGCGCCGCATCGCCGTTGCGTGCCGCGCCGGGCAGCGGCAACACGGCGGGCGCCGGCGCCACCTCGAACTCGAGATCGAGCCTGAGGCTGGTATCCCGCGCGCCGGTGTCGGCGATGTCGCGCAGCGCCGGCAGTCCGCGCGAGAGACGCGAGCTGCGCAGGTCGCGCATCGCGGCGCGCGAGGTGCGGCGGTTCACCCGGTAACTGTTGCCGTGCCGGCCGCGCGCTGCGGTGGCGGCGCCCTGCTCGGCAGCGCCCCAGCCTATCGACAGGCTTTCGTGCCAGCCGAACAGATCGCGCCGGTGCAGTGCGAAGGTATCCATGCCGCGCCAGGTGTCGAAGCCGAGCAGATCGGTGCCGCCGCGCTTCTCGAGCTTGACGATCGCGAGATTGGCCAGCGTCGCGCCGCGGTCGGTCGTGAAACGATCGAGCGAGCGCTCGATCAGGTCCTGCTGGCGCGTGCGTGCCGCGCCGGCGTATCGGCGGGTGTGCCCGGACCAGCGCGCGACGTGCGCCGCGAGCAGCGCCTCGCCGCGCGGGCTCAGCGCCGCGCCGGCATTCGCGCTTGCGCTGCGGCGCGCGAGATCGACGGCGGCCGGCGCGGCGGCCAGGTGCAGAGCCTCGCCGGCGAGCGCGAATTCGCTCGTGTAGAGCGCGAGCGCGCCTTCGCCCGCCGTGAGCACCGGCTGCGCGATGCGGTTGGCACCCTGCATCAGGCTGCGCAGCGTGCGCGTGGCCGCCGCGAGATACGGCACATAACGCGCAACCTGATCGACGCGCGACACCGTGCGTGTCATGTGGTCGAGCCATGAGCGCAGGCTCACCGACTGTGCCATGGCCGCCTGGTCGGCGACGATCGCGCGGTTCAGGTACGACTCGAGATTGAGCACGCGCGCCTCGAACTGGGCGGCCGACAACGCCGCGGCATCGGCGGAGTCGACGAGCCTGCGCTTCTGCGCGGCGAGCCGGCCGCTCTCGTGCACGAGCAGGGTCGCGACCACGAGGCAGCCGAGCAACGCCAGTACGAATGCCACCGCATGTCCGCGCTCCCGCGACATGGCCTACTGCTCGAAGTCCTGCAGGGTCTTCTGCGACTGGCCCTCGGTATTCGAGCGCTGCTGCGCCTGGTTCACCGCCCCACGCGCGCCGCCCGAGTTGGCGCCGGCGAGCGCCGAGGCCGCCACCGAAGTCTGGCCGCGCACGATGTCGCCGAACGCGTTGTAGACGCCGATCGCGGCGACGGCGATCAGCGCCACGATGATGATGTACTCGGTCATGCCCTGGCCGCGGCAGGATCGTCTCGTGTTCATGTCGGTACCCTCCGTGCTGTGTGGGCACATTGAACGCCGCGCGCATCGCCGTGGCACGCCGAGAAACGAAGCTCTTCGTGGTGAAATGGCCGCCGTCGCATGGCGCGCCCGCTTGCATGCGCGGCAGGCACCGGTGACACTGCACCGATGTCCGACTGCTGCACCAGGAACGCAGCCCGCGCGCGTCGCTGCTCGCGTCGCCGCTGAGCATGCCGCTCGTCGACACCGGGCGTATCCGGCTCGAATACGACCAGCACGGCGCCGCCGACCGGCCCGCGCTGCTGCTGCTGCATGCACTCGGCAGCTCGCTCGCGATGTGGGATGCGCAGCTGCCGCGCCTCGCGCCGCATTTCCGCGTCCTGCGCTGCTCGCTCCGCGGCCACGGTGGCTCGCGTGGCGCGGCTGTCAACGCGGACGCCGGCGACGGCATCGCCACCTTCGCGGACGATGCCTGCGCATTGCTCGACGCGCTCGGCGTCGCCCGCGCGCACTGGTGCGGCCTCTCGCTCGGCGGCATGGTCGCGATGTGGGCGGCCGCGCAGCGGCCCGACCGGGTCACGCGCCTGATCCTCTCGAACACGGCGCCGTGGATGGGCCCGGCTGCCGCGTGGACGCAACGTATCGAGGTGGTGCGCGCGCAGGGCCTCGCGCCGCTCGCCGACGCGACGATGGAACGCTGGTTCACCGCGGCGTTCCGCGAGCGCGAGGCGGCCGAGGTGGCGCGCATCCGCGGCATCTTCCTCGCGACCGATCCGCCGGCCTACGTCGCCGCCTGCGAGGCGATCCGCGCGATGGATCAGCGCGCGCAGCTCGGCGCGATCCACGCGCCCACGCTCGTGATCCAGGGCACGAAGGATGCCGGCACGACGCCCGAAACGGCGGCAGCGCTGCGCGCGGCGATCGCCGGCGCGCGGCTCGCGACGGTCGATGCCGCGCATCTGTCGTGCGTCGAGGCGGCCGACGCCTGGGCGGCCGCCGCCCTCGCACACCTCGGCATGGACTGAGCGGGGCGCTCAGGGCGCCGGTCGCGACACGCTGCTGCCGAAGTATTCCGGCTCCCGCGGGGTTTCACCTGCGGCGAGCAGCGGCAGGGTCAGCACGACCTCGAGCCCGCCCGACGGCAGGTTGCCGGCGCGCGCCGACCCGCGATGCAGATGCATCACGCGCGCGACGATCGCCAGTCCGAGCCCGGTGCCGCCCGGCTCGCCGCCGCGCGCCTCATCGACGCGATAGAACGGCTCGAAGATGTGTTCGAGCGCATCGGGCGGCACGCCCGGCCCTCGATCGCGGACGACGATGCCCACCTCTCCATCACTGACGCGCAGTCCCACGTCGATGTGCGTGCCCTCGCGGGTGTACCGAATGGCGTTGCGCAGCACGTTCTGCAACGCGCTGCCGAGGATCGCCGGATTGGCATAAACCTGCGGCGCACCGGCGCCCATCGCGTGCAGTTCGATCGCACAGCCCCGCTGCGTCGCCTCGAGGCGCGCCTCCTCGACGACGTCTTCGACGAACGGCAGCAGCTCGAGCCTCTGGAACGGCGGCGGATGCGTCATCGCATCGAGGCGCGAGAGCCCGAGGATCGACTCGATCATGTGGTCGAGCCGGTCGACCTGCTGCTGGATACGCGCGATGTCGACCTCGAAGCGCTGCCCGCCGTCCTTGCGGCGCAGCAGCTCGAGTGCCACGTTGAGCCGCGCGAGCGGCGTGCGCAGCTCGTGCGACATGTCGCGCACCAGCTGATCGCGCGCGCGCACCATGTGCTCGAGCCGGCGGGCCATCGCGGTGAAGTCGCGCGCGAGCGCGCCGAGCTCGTCGCTGCGGCCGGTGATGCCGGCGCCGAGTTCCGGCACCGCGAGACCCGCCGCGAGCGAGCGCGTCGCGCCGGCGAGCTCGCGGATCGGCCGACTGAAGTTGCGCGCGAGGATGCCTGCCACTGCGCCGCTGACCACGATCGCGAGACCGAGCAATATCAGCGGCAGCTGGTGGCTGCCCACCCGCGTCCACCACGACGGTCCGCGCGCGGCCAGGTACACCGCGTAGCGCCGGCCGTCGGGCAGCCGCACCTGCGGCACCCAGCGTGCCGGGAGCAGCGCCGTCGATGCCGCATCGGCGGCCGGCGCGAGCATCGACGGCGCGCGCACCGCGACGCCCTCGGGCACGGCGCGGCCGAGGATGTCGCGACCGTCCGCATCGAAGAGCAGCACCCGTTGTCCGTCGCCCGCCGCCTCCTCGGCGCGCAGCCATTCCCGCAGCGCCGGCTCGCCGCCGCGCTCGATCGCCGCGGCGGCCGCCGCGGCGGCGTGCGCCGTCTCGGGTCCGGATATGCGGTCGATGCGCTGGCTCATGCGCACGAAAGTCGCCGCGGTGCCGAGCGCGAGCATCAGCAGGCTGGCGATGCCGACCGTGACGAAGATGCGCCCGTAGACGCCCCTCACGCCGGCTCCCCCGGATCGAGCGCATAGCCGGCGCCGCGCACGCCGCGGATGCCGGGTGCGTCCTCGCCGAGCTTGCGGCGCAGGTTCGCGACGTGCGTGTCGATGCTGCGATCGAACGCCTCGAGCGGGCGGCCGAGCGCGCGCTCGCACAGCTGCCTGCGGCTGACGATCTGGCCGGCCGAGCGCATCAGCTCCTCGAGCACGCGCGCTTCCGCGCCGGTCAGCGTCACCGCGCGCTCGCCGACGGTGGCGCGCCCGCGGCCGAGATCGAGCACCAGCGCGCCGGCACGCAGCAGCCGTTCCGCCGGGCCTATGCCGCTCGTGGCCGGGCGGCGCAGGATCGCCCGGATCCGCGCGATCAGCTCGCGCGGATGGAACGGCTTGGCGAGATAGTCGTCGGCGCCGACCTCGAGCCCGACGATGCGGTCGACCGCCTCGCCCCGCGCAGTGAGCATCAGCACCGGCACCGCGCTGCGCCGGCGCAGCGCGCGCAGCACGTCGAAGCCGCTCATGCCCGGCAGCATCACGTCGAGGATCGCGAGATCGACCGGCTCGCGTTCGAGCAGCGCGAGCGCCGCCGGCCCCGCGTACACGCTCGTCACCGCAAAGCCCTCGCCGGCGAGCAGTTCCTCGAGCATCGCGCACAGGTCGCGGTCGTCGTCGATCAGCAGCAGCTTCGACTGCATGCGCGCGAGTGTAGACGCTCGCCCCGCCCAACTCACGCCGCTGCGGGTCTTTGCAATTCTTTGCACAGCTTTGCCGTCGCTGCACGTCGCGGCCCGGCGGCGGCGCTACGCTGTGCACACCCCAACTGGAGCCCAGCCATGCATCTGAGAAAGACCCTCGCCGCCGCCCTCCTCGTCAGCCTCGCCGCCGCCACCAGCTACGCTGGCGCCGATGGCAAGCGGGTCGGCGACGTCATCCACAGCGACGCCCGCTACACGACGTTCGCGAAAGCGATCGATGCCGCGGGCCTTAAGGACCTGCTGACCGGCAGCGATGCCGTCACGGTGCTCGCGCCGACCGACGCGGCCTTCGCCAAGCTGCCCGCCGGCACGCTCGAGCGCCTGCTGCAGCCGGAAAACAAGGCCGAGCTCGAGGCGCTGCTGAAGCGCCACGTGGTCGCCGAGAGCCTCGACCAGTACTCGCTCAAGCGCCAGCGTGAAGTGACGACGCTCGGCGGCGAATCGCTCGAGGTCAAGCTCACGGCCGGCGCGATCCGGATCGCCGACGCGAAGATCGCGGGCCGGCAGACGCTCGCGACGAACGGCGCGGTGCAGCCGCTCGATGCGGTGATCGTCAAGTAACGATCAATATCGGACGCGGGTACGATACGGCTCGGCTGCGGAGGCTATCCGCAGCCGGGCTCAAATCTTCCCGCCCGTCCCGATTGAGCTTTGTAGTGAAACAGGCGTCAATCACTTTGCTCCTGCATACCGGCTGCCTTGAAAAGGGAACCAGCAGATCCATGAGTTCGATCGAAGACTACTCACGGCGAAGTCGTGCAGTAGCTTCCTGCCCTTTTGGCACTTCTCCATCGGCATCGCGTGACCCTCGCGGGTTTCGCGCAGTCAGCGAACGGCGTCCGGGCATTCTTCCTGCGCGGGTTGATCATTGCACTTCGCCCGTTGGCGCGGCCACCGTCGAAGCCTTCTGCCATCCAACCCTTCCTGATTGAACGACCGGACAGCATTATGTCCTCTTGCAGGATTGCGCATGATGGGATGCCTCGGAATAGACTCTCGTGTTGCGTCGGGCGATGGCTTCGCGGGCAGCTTCATCATCGACGGCCTGCAACTCCTCGCGGGAGGCAGCGGCGAGCGTTTTGTAGGAGTCCGCATCCATTTTCTCCTTCGCCGTATCGGCGTAGCACTCGCAGTAGTTCTCGCCATGCTCCTTGCGAAGCCATCCTGCGCCTTGCTGGGTATTGCAGGCCTCGATGATTGCAGCCCTGTCGTCCGTCTTTCCCGTCCTCCCGCCGCAGGCGGTGAGCGCGACGAACATCGTCGCGCCGATCAGTACTTTCATCATTCTCACTGGTTTCATTCAGCCGCGCCTACTGCACCGGGCAGAACTTCACGTCCACCGGGCTGCCGTGACCATCCCAGATGCAGTATTCATCGGCGCGCGTAAACAGGCGCCTCTCGCCCTGATTACGTTCATCCACGCCCGTGAGTTGGATCTCGTTGCCGCGGATCTCGTAGCGCCAGGTCACCGTGCGGTGGGGGCCCCGAGTGATGACCGTCCCGCTGGGCGAGAACTCCCAGCGCGTGTCCACGCCCACGCGATCCAGCCGCGATGCGCCGGGTGGGAACTGTGGCGCGTACGTGCCTTCCAAAGGCGGACCGGAACCCGTGCCTGTGTCAGGGCCCCCGCATCCCGCGATAATGATGCACAGCGTGGCGGAAATGGCACTCATGCCTGCCAAAGCGCCATTCATGGGCAATGTGACCCTGCGCAAGTGTCCGATCATCGGAATATCTCCTCGGTTCGTTGAGGCTCAGGCGACTGACTGGCCACGTCGGCTGACCCGTCCGGCATGAACGAGCGCCAGCACTCCGGCCACGATCAACAGGAAGGTGAAGACGAGCGTCTGGCCCGAGAACAGGACCGGCACCGCGCCCGTCAGCAGCATGGCGATGCCGGGAATGCGCCCTGCAGAGCCGCGAAACGCCATCACCCCGCCGACGATTCCGGCGAACATCGCGAGAATGAGCAGGTAGGCGGCGGTCTGCATGCTGCCGAGACTGGTACCGGTCGCCTGCGCCATCGCGCGGCCCAGCATGTCGACTTTCTGCAGATCCGTAATCCACCTGCCACCGAGGAATCCGGCCATCAGGCCGCCGAGAATGCCCAGAACGAGCGTTGCGTATCGCATGGTTCCCCCTTGTGCGTGATGTGTCGCGGCCCACCGCAACAAAATGCGGCTTCGGGTTCACGAGCCTTGAAGATCACCCATCCGGCGCCGCATCCGCATCGACGGCTAGCGTCGATTTGGGCCAGCTAGCGCCAGATAAGTCCCCGATGAATGGTCTGTGCTATAAAACGCACCAACGGAACCATGAACCGATCCGGACCGGGAGGCCGTGCCGACTCCTCAGCAACTGAACCGCAGGCGTGGCGTCCGGGCATCGCGAACCAGACTGTACCGGGCACTGACGGCCGCGGCCTTGAAGACCCAGGCGGCGCTGGCCGAACGCATCGCCGAGCTGGAGGGACTCGACGCCGCACCGAAGGACATCGTCAATCGTGCGTTTCGCGAACAGCCGGTGGAGATGCAGACCCTCGAGCGCATCGCCCGGGCCTTGGGGGTGGAAGCCCATCAGCTCTACAAGACGGCCGGCGACGGCGATCTGGCCGGGACATCACCCGAAGGCGATTCACCGCCTGCACCCTCACCCGCCGCGGCTCCCGTCGATCGCGAGCCATCCCCGATTTCCCGGCGACCCTCCTTCGCATGGCCGATCATCGCCTCGGCGGCGATCTTTGTCCTGGCATTCGGCTACGGCGGCTGGCGGTACGCTGCAACGCAGCGACCCGCGGCAGGTGGCCTTCAGGCTCCAGCCCTGCAGTCGCTGCGCGATCTGCTTGCGCCGGACCTGGGTACGCCCGCGCTGCTGATCATGCAGATAGAGGGCGACGAAGGCGCCCTGCTTGCCGAAGCGCTGCGCAAGGAGCTGAGCCACTCTTTCAACGTGGCATCGCCGACGAGCACAGTCCTCACGCAATCGTTGCCGCCTCGCGACGCCGCACGGCGGCTGCGCACGGATGTGACCGTCAATGGCGAAATCCTGCAGGTGGGGCGCCTGAGCGCCGTGCGCCTCTATGCGCTGGCGGCCGGGAACCGGCAGCAGTTCTGGGCGGAGAGCGTGCCGACCGTGGCATTGCCACACGAAGTCGGGCACATCGCCCGCCGCGCCGCAGCTACGCTGCGCCATGCCGCCGACCGCCTGGGCACCCGCAGGGGGGCGACACCGGTATTTCCGTCGGCACCGGCCCAGGACGATTACCTCGACGGCCAGCTCTACCTCGAGCGGCCGTCGAATGAGCTCAACGTCAAACGGGCGCAGAGCCGCTTCGCGGCGGCGCTGCGCCAGAGCCCGGACTACGCGCGCGCGCATGCCGGATTGTGCGAGTCGTTGCTGGAGGAGCATTGGATGAGCGACGAGCAACGCTCGCTGCAGGATGCCGCCCAAGCTTGCGGCCGCGCGCACCAGCTTGCGCCGGACGATCCGGTCGTCAAGGCGGCTCGGGCGCACTTCCTGCGCCGCACCGGTCGCAACGACGAGGCCATCGCATCGTACAGGCAGGTGATCGCCAAGCACCCCCACGATTCCTGGGCGCTCAACGGCCTCGCCGCCAGTCTGCTGCAAGCTTACCAGCAACATGGTCGCCCGGAGTTGCTCGACCAGGCGACTGAAGCGGCCCGCACGGCCGCCGAGATCGATCCACACGTCTGGAAGCCGCTGTTCTCACTCGCATCGATACGCTGGTTCGCCGGCGATGTGCGCGGCGCCATCGCGGCCAGCGAAGCCGCCTTGCGCCGCGATCAGAACGAATACGTGCTGGCCAACCTGGGCAGCTTCTATCTGTGCGGTGGCCAGTACGAGCAGGCGCTGGAAACCTACCTGCTTGCCCGGCAAGCGTCGCCGCAGTCCTACGTTGGCGACGAATTCCTGGGAATGGCGTATTATTATCTGGGCGAGTTCGTGAAGTCGGTACAGTTACGCCGGCGCGCGATCGACACGATCGCCAGCGGCGAGCCCGAGATTCACCAGATGTGGGGCAATCTGGCCGATTCGTACCGACAGGCAGGCGACGCCGATGCTGCGGCCGACGCCTACGTGCACGCCGCGGAGATCGTCGAACGGGATATCCTGCGCGGTACGGCCTCGCGCGCCGACCAGGCGTCCCGGGTCTATTACTACACGATCCTGCGCGAGCTTGCCCCGGACAAAGTGCCCGACACGGTCGATCGACAGATAGCCGCCGAGCTCGATGACATCGCGCAATCGCTCGATGAGCCCACCGCGCATCTGCGCATGGCGCAGACATGGTGGCACCGCGGAGCATCCGACGAGGCCCGGGCCGCACTGTCGCGCGCCACGGCGACCTGCCCGGGCTATGCGGGCCACCCCGACCTGGCACAGTTGCTCGAACACCCTCGATAGTCAGGAAGGCGGCACATTCACCCGCCGGCGGCGACGGCAGGAATGGCTCAGCCGTTGGTCACGGGCGCGGCCGGATCGGCGTCGCCGCCGTCCTTCGACAAGATCCGGCCGAAGCGCGGCGCGACCCAGCGCTCGAGATCGTCGATCACCGTGAACACCGCGGGCACGACCACCAGCGTCAGCGCCGTCGACGTGATCAGCCCGCCGATCACCGCGATCGCCATCGGCGCGCGGAACGATGCATTGCCGCTCAGATTGAGCGCGACCGGCAGCATGCCGGCCACCATCGCGACGGTGGTCATCACGATCGGCCGCGCGCGCTTGTGGCCCGATTCCATCAGCGCGGTGACGCGATCCTTGCCGGCGCGCATCTCCTCGATCGCGAAATCGACGAGCAGGATCGAGTTCTTCGCGACGATGCCCATCAGCATCAGCACGCCGATCACCGCCGGCAGCGAGAACGAGTAGCCGGTGAGCATCAGCGCGAACGCCGCGCCGCCGATCGACAGCGGCAGCGCCGAGAGGATCGTGATCGGCTGGAACACGCGCGCGAACAGCAGCACGAGCACCGCGAATACCATCATCACGCCGGCGGCGATCGCCAGCAGGAAGTTCGAGAACAGCTCGTTCATCATCTCGGCGTCGCCCTTCTCGATCAGGCGCACGCCCTGCGGCATGTGCTTGAGCGTCGGCAGCTCCATCATCTTCTTCATCGCGATGCTCGGCTCGACGCCGTTGCGGTCGGCCTCGACCGCGACGCGGCGGCTCTGGTTGTAGCGCCGCACCGTGCTCGGCCCCTGGCCGAACGAGATGTCGGCGACGGCCTTCAGCGGCACGGCGCCGCCGCTCGCGGTCGGCACCGGCAGATTCTCGATCGCGGTCATGTCCGCGCGCGCAGTCTCGACCAGGCTCACGCGGATCGGCACCTGCCGGTCGGTCAGCGAGAACTTCGCGCCGTTCTGCGCGAGATCACCGATCGTCGCGATGCGCACGGTCTGGCCGATGCTCGCGACCGTGACGCCGAGGTCGGCGGCGAGGTCGAGCCGCGGCCGGATCACGATCTCGGGCCGCGGGATATCGCCGTTGATGCGCGGATCGCGCAGTTCGGGCAAGGTGCGCATCTCGTCGATGATCTGCTCGGCCGTGCGCTGCACGAGGTCGGAGTCCTCGCCGGTGATGAACAGCGTGATGTCGCGGCCGAGGCCGCCGTGCTGGCTCTGGAAGCTGATCCGCGCGTCGGGAATCTCGCGCAGCTGGCGGATCATCAGCGCCTCCCAGTCGAGCTGCGACAGCTCGCGCTCGGTCGGCTCGACGAGATTGATGTAGAGCGTCGCGCGCCGCACGTCGCCGGCGTCGTCGGCGCCGATCGCCTCGACCACGTCGATCACCTCGGGCCGCTTGCGGATCATCTCGGTCGCGCGCGCCGAGACCGCGGCCGTGTCCTCGAGGCGCACCCCCGGGGGCAGCTCGATGTTGAGCGCCGAGGAGGACTGGTCGCCAGGCGGAATGAAGGCCTGCGGCACCGACATCAGCGCGAACACCGACAGGATGAAGAACAGCGCGCCGCCGAGGATCGTCAGCCAGCGGTGCTGCACGCTCAGGTGCAGCAGGCGCAGATAGCGGCTCATGATCGGGCCGTCGACGTGCTGCACCGCGCCCTGGCTCTTCAGCGTGTAGGCGGCGATCAGCGGCGTGATCAGCCGCGCGACCAGCAGCGACATGAAGACCGCGACCGCGACGGTCAGCCCGAACTGCTTGAAGAACTGGCCGGTGACGCCGCTCATGAAGCTGACCGGCAGGAACACCGCGATGATCGTGCTCGACGTGGCGACCACCGCGAGTCCGATCTCGTCGGCCGCATCGAGCGCGGCCTGCCATGCGCTCTTGCCATTGCGCATGTGGCGCACGATGTTCTCGATCTCGACGATCGCGTCGTCGACCAGCACGCCGGCGACCAGCGACAGCGCGAGCAGGCTGATCTGGTTCAGCGTGAATCCCATCCATTGCATGAACGCGAAGGTCGGGATCGCCGACAGCGGGATCGCCAGCGCTGAAATGCCGGTCGCGCGCCAGTCGCGCAGGAACAGGAATACGACCAGCACCGCGAGCAGCGAGCCCTCGATCAGCGTATGGATCGCCGAGTCGTAGGTCTGCTGCGTGAACTTGACCGTCGTGAAGACCTGCCGGATCGTGATGCGCGGGAACTCTTTCGCGAGCTTGTCGATCTCCTTGTGCACCAGGTCGAGCACGGTCACGTCCGAACTGCCCTTGGCGCGGAACACGCCGAAGGTGGTCGCGTCGCGGCCGTTGTAGCGCGCGAGCGAGCGCACTTCGGCGACCCCGTCGTGCACGTCGGCGATGTCCCTCAGCTGCACGACGCGCCCGCCCGGCACCGCGATGCGCGTCTCGCCGAGATCGATGGCGGATTTCGCGCCGCCGAGCACGCGGATCGCCTGCTCGCCGCCGCCGACCTGCGCCCGGCCGCCCGGCACGTCGAGGTTCAGCTGGCGCAGCTGCTGGTTGACCTCGACCGCGGTGATGCCGAGCGCCTGCATGCGTGCCGGGTCGAGATCGATCCTGATCTCGCGGTCGACGCCGCCGCCACGCGTGATCTGCGCAATGCCCGGGATCGCGAGCAGCCGCTTGGTGATCGT
>JAHCAN010000045.1 GCA_019634915.1 Steroidobacteraceae bacterium
GCGACGACACGGGCGCGCCAGGGCAGCGCCGGCAGGCGCGGCCTCGTCGGCCAGACGGTGCAGGCGCTGCTGCACTACCCGGCCGCGGCCGCGACGCTCGACGCGGCGCTGGTCGCCTCGCTGGCGGGCATCGATGAGCCGGGCCTGCCGTTCCTGCGCGAGCTGCTCGCGGAACTTCGCGCACAGCCGGCGATCCATACCGCGCAGATCCTCGAGCGCTGGCGCGACCGGCCCGAAGGGCGGCGGCTCGAGCAGCTCGCCGCGGCGGAAAGCCTGGTCGCCGACGCCACGGCCGCCGGCAAGGAAATCGCGACCGCCCTCGCCCGCCTGGTCGAGGCGGGCCGCAAGCGGCGGGTCGACGAGCTGCTGGCCCGCAGCCGCGACACCGGCCTGTCCACAGAAGAAAAGCTTGAACTTCAAGAGCTTATGAGCAAGGCGGCCCCTCCCCGGCCGACCGCGGGGCGGCGCTGACGACCACAAACGAGGGAATTTGGCAAGGGACGGCAGGTCTTTAGTACAATGACAAGCTTTTCCTCGCCAGCCATTCCGTACCCGCCCCCGATTGCCCGGGAGCGGGTGGCGCGAGCACTCATTCGGCACGGGATATGACACGCAAAAAGCCAACGAACTCATCGAAGAAGCCGAGCCCCGCCGATCATCGCAAGACTGCCGCCAGGAGCGCGCCCCGCAAGGTCGCGACGCGCAAGGCGGAGCCGAAGGTGAAGGCGAAGGCCGAGCGTGGTGCAGCGACCCGCAAGGCGGCTCCGCCGCGCAAGGTCGCCGAGGCCCGCAAGGGCGCGGAAGCACGCAAGAGCACCGAAGGGCGCAAGCCCGCGGAAGCGCACAAGCCCGCCGAGGCCCACAAGGGCGCCGCGGGGCGCCGGGCCGACGCCCGCAAGCCTGCGCCGCTGCCGACCGGCATCGAGCGCCGCCCCGTGCAGATGCCCGAGGAGCGCCAGTCGCAGCTGAAGCTGCTGATCGCGCGTGGCAAGGAACAGGGCTATCTCACCTACTCGCAGGTGAACGACCACCTGCCGTCCGAGATCGTCGATCCCGAGCAGATCGAGGAGATCGTCAACACGATCAACGACATGGGTATTCCGGTGTACGAGAAGGCACCGGATTCCGAGTCGCTGCTCGCCGCCGAGCCCTCGGCACCGACCGACGAGGAGGCGATCGAGGAAGCCGCCGCCGCGCTGGCCGCGCTCGACGCCGAGCTCGGCCGCACGACCGATCCGGTGCGTATGTACATGCGCGAGATGGGCACGGTCGAGCTGCTGACCCGCGAGGGCGAGATCCGCATCGCCAAGCGCATCGAGGAAGGCCTCGATGCGGTGCGCCTCGCACTGTCGATGTATCCGCCGACCTACGACTTCGTCGCGCGCGCGTACGAGCCGGTGAAGGCCGGCCAGGCGCGGCTCGCCGACCTGATCGTCGGCTTCATCGACCCGAACGCGCCTGACGTGATCGCGCAGCCGCAGAACCCGACCCGCCCCGACCCGGCGGCCGCGAAGAAGGACGATGACGACGAGTCCGAGGAGGACGAGGCCGAAGAGGAAGTCGTCGACACCGGCCCCGATCCGGAAGAGGCCGCGCGCCGCTTCGCGTCGATCGCGAAGCTGCATGCGCAGGCGCTCAACGCGATCGCGAAGCACGGCGCCAAGGACCCGAAGACCCTCAAGATCAGGAAGAAGCTCTCGGCCGAGTTCATGGAGCTGAAGCTCGCGCCGCGCATGTTCGAGGCGCTGATCGGCAACCTGCGTGCGCAGGTCGGCGAAGTGCGCCAGCTCGAGAAGGAAATCATGGTGCTCGCGGTGCGCGACGCCGGCATGCCGCGCAAGGACTTCATCACCACGTTCCCGAAGAACGAGACCAGCGCGCGCTGGCTCGCGAAGCACATCCGGGCCGGCAAGAAGTACTCGGCGAGCCTCGGCCGGCTGAAGGAAGACATCGAGCGCCGCCAGCGCAAGCTGATCACACTCGAGGTCGCCTATCACCTGACGATCAGCGACGTGAAGGAAGTGAACCGCGAGGTCTCGATCGGCGAGGCGAAGGCGCGCCGCGCGAAGAAGGAGATGGTCGAGGCGAACCTGCGCCTCGTGATCTCGATCGCGAAGAAGTACACGAACCGCGGCCTGCAGTTCCTCGACCTGATCCAGGAAGGCAACATCGGCCTGATGAAGGCGGTCGACAAGTTCGAGTACCGCCGCGGCTACAAGTTCTCGACCTACGCGACCTGGTGGATCCGCCAGGCGATCACCCGCTCGATCGCCGACCAGGCGCGCACGATCCGCATCCCGGTGCACATGATCGAGACCATCAACAAGCTGAACCGCATCTCGCGGCAGATGCTGCAGGAGATGGGCCGCGAACCGACCCCCGAGGAGCTCGCGGTGCGCATGGAGATGCCCGAGGACAAGGTGCGCAAGGTGCTGAAGATCGCCAAGGAGCCGATCTCGATGGAGACGCCGATCGGCGACGACGAGGATTCACACCTCGGCGATTTCATCGAGGATCAGTCGGTCGCCTCGCCGATCGACCAGGCGACGATGGAATCGCTGCGCGAGACCACCCATTCGGTGCTCGCACAGCTGACGCCGCGCGAGGCGAAGGTGCTGCGCATGCGCTTCGGCATCGACATGAACACCGACCACACCCTCGAGGAAGTCGGCAAGCAGTTCGACGTCACGCGCGAGCGCATCCGCCAGATCGAGGCGAAGGCGCTGCGCAAGCTGCGCCATCCGTCACGCTCGGAGCAGCTGCGCAGCTTCCTGATGGACGACTGAAAGCCGGTCGCGATCGACCGGCTTCGCGTCATGCGCCGGGACGCACCGGCGCTGCCGCGGTGGCGCCGACGGTCGTCGTCCAGGGCCGGACCTGCCAGCGCAGGACCAGTCCGGCCGTCACGTAAGGATCAACGCGCGCAAACTGCTCGGCCACTTCCGGCGTGTCGCCCGTGAACAGCAGCGCCGAGCCGGCCGGCTCGTCCGCGAACGCGCCGGCGAGCACGAGGTCGCCGCGGTCGTGCGCGGCCCACGCCAGGGCCAGGTGCGTGGCGCGCAGCGGCTGGCGGCGCTCGAGATAGTCGGGCACGAACTCATAGAGCAGCAGGAAGTGCATCGGGTCCCCCGGGGGCGCAGGCCTGCGCCCTCGCTACGATCGCCGGCCCGTCACCGGCAGCATCCGCGTGAGTGCGTTGTCGCGCCGGATGTAGTGGTGGTAGAGCGCCGCGGCGGCGTGCAGGCCGATCAGCCAGTAGCCCACGGTTCCCACCGTTTTGTGCACGTCCTCGACCGAGCTCGCGAGATCCTCGTTCGGCGCCACGAGCGGCGGCAGCTGCAAGCCGAAGAACGGCACCGGATCGCCCTCCGCGCTCAGGATCACCCAGCCCGCGAGCGGCATGCCGAACATGAAGACATAGAGCGCGATGTGGCCAAGCCGCGCGCCCAGCGTCAGCAGGCCACCCGGATCGGGGCGGATCCGCGGCGCGGAGCCGGCGAGACGGGCCACGAGGCGCACGCTGACGAGCAGCAGCACACCGAGGCCCAGCATGAAGTGCCAGGTCTTCAGCGCCTCGCGCGGATCGCTGCCGCGCGGGAAATTCACGCGCAGCTCGATGCACGCATAGACCGCTGCGATCAGCAGCAGCATCAGCCAGTGCAGCGTGATGGACAGCGAACCGTAGCGGTCGTCGGAACTGCGCAGCATCCGCCTAGACTACACCGGCCGCGTGCGGGACTGAAACCCGGACGGTCACCGCTTGCCGAGCCGTTCACCGACCTGCGCGGCCGACAGCTGCCCGATCTCGACGACCTTGCGCGCCGAGGACAGCCCGGCGACGACGCGCACCTGTTTTGCCGGGAGATCCAGGGCCGCGGCGATCAGCGCCTCGACCGCGGCGTTCGCCCTGCCGCGCTCCGGCGGCGCGCTGACCCGCACCTTCAGCGCCCCGCCCAGCCAGCCCGCGAGCCCGTCGCGCGACGCGCCCGGCACGACCTTCACCGCGAGGCGCGTCACGGTGATGCGAGGCCGCCGAACAGCGAGCCGATGCCCGCCGTCACCAACATCGCGAACGTGCCCCAGAACGTGACCCGCGCGGCGCCACGCCAGCCGTTCGCACCGCCCGCGCGCGCCGCGAGCGCGCCCAGCGTCGCGAGCGCGGCGAGTGAGCTCGCGGCCACGATCACGATCGTGCCGCCGGGTGGGCTCATGGCGGCCGCGAACATCGGCAGCGAGCCGCCGATCGCGAAGGTCACGGCCGACGCACTGGCGGCCTGCACCGGCCGCGGCCGGTTCACCTCGGTGAGCCCGAGTTCGTCGCGGGCATGGGCGCGCAGCGGATCGTGCGCCATCAATTGTTCCGCCACTTCATGCGCGAGTTCCGCGGTGAGCCCGCGGCGCACATAGATGTGGGCGAGCTCGCGGGTCTCCGACTCGGCGTCGGCCTCGAGCTCGCGGCGCTCACGATCGAGATCGGCCCGCTCGGCATCGGCCTGCGAGCTGACCGACACGTACTCGCCCGCCGCCATCGACATCGCGCCGGCGACGAGCCCGGCACTGCCGGCGACGAGTATCTCCCCCGGCGTTGCGCCCGCGGCCGCGACGCCGACGACGAGGCTCGCGGTCGACAGGATGCCGTCGTTGGCGCCGAGCACCGCCGCGCGCAGCCAGCCCGCGCGCCTCGAATAGTGACCCTCGAAGTGATGACGGCGCATGCGTCAGCGGCGTGCCGCGGCGGCGACCAGCGCCATCGGCACACCGATGCAGACGATGTGCACGCCGATGCCGATCGCGAGCGTCGAGGGCGGGTAGGACAGCGTGTACGGAAAGGCCGAGAGCGGCACGACGACGGCGTTCATCACCGCGTACGCCGCGACGCCGAACACCGCGCCGGCGAGCACCGGGCGCTGCAATGTCCACGGCATGCGCCGCGCGAGCGCGCAGTAGATGGCCGCGATGATGATCATCAGCACGTAGTGCACGACGAGTCCGAAAGCGGCGGTCGGCCACCCGCCATCGAAGGCCCGGCGGCCGAGCAGGCCGCTGCCGACCGACTGCAGGACCCGCGTCGGCGTCGAGCCGCGCAGCGTATTGGTGACGACGGCCGCGAGGATGTCGAGCGTGCCGGCCAGCAGGCCGGCCCACAGCGTCACCCTGGCCCACGATGACTTGCGGCGATCCTCAGTGGCCATGACCCCCTCCGCGCGTTGCCCCGTTACGTATCCAGGAATTCGACGACGCCGCTGTCGAGGTTGTACTCGGCACCGACGACCCGCAAGCCATTGTCGCGAATCAGCTGCTCGAGCAGCCGCGAACCATAGCGCAGCTGGCCGACCGACGCGCGGATGTTGGCGCGCACCGCATGGCGCACCAGGGCATCGTGATCGCGGCCGATATCGGTCGCGAGCAGCGGCTCGACCGACGGCCGCACGCGATCGACGATCGAGCGCAGGCTGCGCGACTGCTCGTCCGCCTTGCGACCGAGTTCCTCAATGGTCGCGAGGATCGCTCCGCAGGTCGAGTGCCCGAGCACGACGACGAGCCGCGTGTCGTAGCGCGCGGCCGCGAACTCGACGCTGTCGATCTGCGACGGCGCGACGATGTTGCCGGCGACGCGGATCACGAACAGGTCGCCGAGTCCCTGGTCGAAGATGATCTCGGCCGGCACGCGCGAGTCCGAGCAGCCGAGCAGGATCGCGAATGGCTCCTGCGCGACCGCGACTTCGCGTCGCCGCGACGGTGTCGCGACCGCCTCGCTCTGCAGCGCCTCCGAGACGAACCGCTGATTGCCATCCTTCAACCTCTGTAGCGCCGCATCTGCATCAAGCTTCAATTCATGTCTCCCGATTCCGATCCACCCAGTGCCTTGCACAGCATCACGTAACGCACCGCCAGCCGGCCCGCACTCGCCGCCTGCTCGCGTTGCGCGGCCAGCAGCGCACGCCGGACCTCGAGGGCCTGGAGTTCGCTGATGAGGCCGGATTCCTGGCGTGCCTGTGCAAGCTGCCAGGCCTCACGGGCCGCGGCCACGCGTTCGGTGAGCGCGCCCTGGCTGGCATGTTCGCCGTGATAGCTGGCGACTACTGTATCGATCTCGTGCCATGCCGCAAGTACGGTGCGTTGATAGTCCACTGCGGCCTCCTGCTGCTGCAGCTTGCGCAGCGTGACGACGCTGCGCCGGCGACCCATGTCGAACAGCGGCAGGTCGAGGCTCGCGCCGACCGACCAGCGGCGGCTTCCCCAGGCACCGACGTCGCTCGCATCGAGCGCCTCGTAGCCGAAATCGCCGCCGAGCAGGATCCGCGGATAGAGTTCCGCGACGGCCACGCCGATGCCCGCCGTGGCCGCATGCAGCCGCGCCTCCGCGGCGCGGATGTCCGGCCGGCGGCGCGCGAGCACCGACGGCAGACCGGCCGACAGGTCGGGCAGCTCGCGCAACTCGCGATCGGCGGCGTCCGGTACGGCGAGCCGTGCCTCGAGCGCGCCCGGCGGCTCGCCGAGCAGCAGCGCGAGCTGGTTCATCAGGTTCGTCTGCTCGACCTCGAACGGCGGCAGTTGCGCCTGCAGGCCCGCGAACTGTGCGCGCTCGCGCGCGGCGTCGAGGCCGCTCGCGAGGCCGCCGTCGGCCCGCGCCTGCAGCAGCTGCTGGTGGGCACCGGCCGCCTCGAGATCCGCGCGCGCCAGCGCCAGCTCCCGCTGCGCCGCACGCAGCTCGAAGTAGGTGCGCGCGATGTCGGCCTGCAGTGCGAGCCGCACGCCGTCGAATGTCGCACGCGATGTCGCGACGTCGGCGTCGGCGGCCTCGATCGAGCGCCGCACGTGCCCCCACAGATCGAGCTCCCACGAAGCGTCGAAGCCCGCCTCGAAAAGATCGAACGGCCCGGCGAGCAGTTCGACGAGCTGGTCGCGATTGGCCGGCGCGACCGCGTCGATCACGCGCACGCCGGCGCCATGCTCGCTCTGGCGCTGGCGCGATGCGCCGGCGGTCGCGTCGAGTTGCGGGCCGCGCTGCGCCGCGGCCATCTGGCGGCGGACACGACCCTGCGCGAAACGCAGGGCCGCCGTCTGCAGATCGGGGCTCGCCGCGGCGGCCTCGTCTTCGAGCGCATCGAGCACCGGATCGTCGAAGACCCGCCACCACTTCGCCGGCGGCAGCGCATCGGAGCCCTGCAACGCCGGGTCCTGCCAGGCGGCCGGCAGATCGGGGGCCGGCGCCTCGAAATCGGGCCCCGCGGCGCAGCCGGCGAGCGCGAGCACACCGAATGCGAGCAGCGCCTTCATGCGAACCGGGCCTTCATGCGAGCCTGTGGCGGAACAGCCAGGCGGCCAGCGGCAGCGTCAGCGCCGCGATGACCGCAAGCGCGGCGATGTCGCCGGCCAGCGTGCCGAGCCCGACGCCCTCGAGGTAGATGCGCTGCACGATGTCGATGCCATAGCGCAACGGATTGGCGGCAGTGAACCACTGCATCGCCTCCGGCATGTTCTTGATCGGAGTCGCGAGACCCGACAGCAGCATGAACGGCATCGCCAGCATGAAAGTGTACAGCATTGCCTGCTGCATGCTGGCCGACAAGGCGGATATCGACAGCCCGATGCCGACGCACGCCGTCGTGAAGAGGATCAGCCCGGCATAGAGCGCAATGAGCGAGCCGACCAGCGGGATCCCGAACCAGAGCGTGGCGACCATCAGGATCAGGCTCGCCTGCACGAGGCCGACGAAGATCGACGGCAGGGCCTTGCCGACCATGATCTCGAACGGCCGGTACGGCGTCACGAGCAGCTGGTCGAACGTGCCCTGCTCGCGCTCGCGCGCCACCGACAGCGCCGTCAGCAGCAGCGTCTGGATCATGCTGAGGCCGGCGATCAGCGCCGTGAGCATGTGCCAGCGCGTCTCGAGGTTCGGGTTGAACCAGGCGCGTGTCTCGATCGTCAGCGCCGGGCCCGCGGCGCCGTGGCGCGCGAGCCAGTCCTGATTGAAGGCCGCCACGATGCCGGCGAAATGCGCGGCGGCGCTCGCGGCGGTATTCGAGTTGCGCGCATCGACGATCACCTGCACCGGCGCCGGCCCGCCGGCCCGCAGGCGCTGCTCGAAGCGTGGCCCGATGTGCAGGATCATCAGCGCGCGCTGCGTGTCGATGACCGGCGCGAAACCGGCCTCGCTGTGCAACGTCGCGACGCGTTCGAAGAAGCCCGTGCCGTCCACGCGCGCGATCAGCTCGGTGGCCGCCTGGCCGCCGTCCTGGTCGAGCAGGGCATAAGGCACCGCGCGCAGGTCGAAAGTCGCCGCGTAACCGAAGATCAGCGATTGCACGATCGTCGGCAGCACCAGCACCAGCCGGTTGGCCGGGTCCTTCAGGATCACCAGCAGTTCCTTGCGGCAGATGTTGAGCAGGCGATACAGCGTGTCGCGCATGGCGGCGGTCACTCGAGGCGCTTGCGCGTGCGCGACCGCGCGAGCGCCAGCAGCAGCAGCGCGTAGAGCAGCAGGATCGCGGTATCGCGCAGGATCATCGGCCACACGTTGCCGGCGAGGAACAGGCTCTTCAGCAGCTCGAGATAATGGGTCGCCGGCAGCACGTGGCCGAGCGCACTCACCGCCGCGGGCATGTTGCGCAGGTCGAAGAGGAAACCCGACAGCATCAGCGCCGGCATGAACGACACGACGAGGGCGATCTGGCTCGCGAGGAACTGGTTCTTCGTGGCGGCGGAGATCAGCAGTCCGATCGCGAGCGACACGAACACGTAGCACACCGAGGCGAGCAGGATCACCTCCAGCGAGCCCCGGATCGGCACGTGGAACAGGCCGCGCGCGGCGAGCAGGCACAGCACGAGTCCGAGCATCGCGACGGCGAAGTACGGCAGCAGCTTCGCGACCAGGATCTCGATCGGCCGCACCGGCGTCACGAACAGCGCTTCGAGCGTGCCGCGCTCCCATTCGCGCGCCATCACGAGGGCGGTGAGGAACGCGCCGACGAGCGTCGTGATCAGCACGATCAGCCCGGGCACGAGGAACCAGGTGCTGGTGTTCGCCGCGTTGAACCACATGCGCTGCTCGATCGACACCGGCCCGCCCGCTGCCGCGCCACCGCGCAGCGCGCCGGCGCGATCGGCCTCGCGCAGCGCCATCTGGCCGACGGCCGCGCGCAGATAGGAATCGATCGTGCGGGCACGGGCCACGTCGACGCCGTGCAGGATCACCTGCAGCTGCGCATCGCCGCCGGCGTAGCGACGCGAGAAATCCGCCGGCACGCGCAGGATCGCGTCGACCTCGCGCGCGTGCAGCAGCGCCTCGGCGGACGGCATGTCACGCACGATCATCGGCGCGAGGTAGCGCGACAGCGTGAGCCCGGCGATCGCCTCGTGCGCGAGCGGCGAGGCATCCTCCATCACGACCGCGACCGGCGCGTCGCGCACGTCGAACGACAGGCCGTAACCGAAGATCAGGATCAGGATGATCGGCAGCACGCCGCCGAGCATCAGGTTGCTGCGATCGCGCAGCAGCTGATGGACCTCCTTGCGCGTGAGCGCAAGCACGCGGCGCATCATGCGGCCACCCTGTCGCCCGCCGCGGCGCGCGCCTGCGCGACGATCGCGGTGAAAGCCTGTTCCATGTCTGGCGGGCGGCCGTCACGCTCGCCGGCCTGGCGGCGGATCTCGAGCGGCGTGCCGACTGCGAGCACCCGCCCGGCCTCCTGGATCAGCACCCGGTCGCAGTACTCGGCCTCCTCCATGAAATGCGTGGTCACGACGATCGTCGTGCCGCTTTCGGCCAGCGTCGTGATGTGCCGCCAGAACTCGCGGCGCGCCGGCGGATCGGCACCGCTCGTCGGCTCGTCGAGGAACAGGATTTCGGGTTCGTGCAGCAGCGCCGCCGCCATCGCGAGGCGTTGCCGGTAGCCACCGGGCAGTTCCCCGGCACGCGTCGCGCCCCGCTCTCCCAGCCCGAAGCGCGTCGTCACCGCTTCGCGGCGCATCCGCAGCCGCGTGCCGCGAAGGCCATAGGCGCCCCCGAAGAAGTCGAGGTTCTCATCGACCGTGAGACTGGCGTACAGCGCGAACTTCTGCGACACGTAGCCGATCTTCCCGCGCGCCTGCGCGCGCGCGTGGCGCAGATCGTGGCCCGCGACCCGCAGGAAGCCGCTGCTCGCCGGCAGCAGCCCGCACAGCATGCGGAAGGTCGTCGTCTTGCCCGCGCCGTTCGGGCCGAGCAGGCCGAAGATCTCGCCGCGGCGCACGCTGAACGTCGTGCGATCGACCGCCGTGAAATCACCGAAGCGCCGCACGACGTCACGCACCTCGATCACGGTCGGTGGCTCGGCCGCGGCGCTGACCGATCCGGCAGGCAGATCCGCGACGCCCGGCGCTGCCGTCGTGCGTTCGCCCCCGACGACCGCGTCCAGCAGAACCATGAAACCGTCTTCGAGCGAAGGCGCCACTGCCTCGATGCGCGCCCCGGCCAGCACCGCCTGCAACGCGGCGTCCGGGTTGTCCGGCCGCACATCCCGCCGCACCAGGTGCACCGCACCGCCTCTCGGCACCGCATCGATCGTCGGCGGATCGTCGAAGAGGCGCGCCTGCAGCCGTCGCACGCTGTCGCCGGTCGCCGGCACCGCCGTGAAGCTGAGCCCTTCCGCTTCGCTGCGGATGTCCTGCGGCGTGCCTTGCCTGAGCACGCGGCCCTGATGCAGCAGCACGACCTGCGCGCAGCGCGCAGCCTCGTCGAGGTATGCGGTGCTCACGAGCACGGTGGTCCGCCGCTCCGCCACGAGGCCCAGCAGGATCTCCCACAGCTCGTGCCGCGACAGCGGATCGACACCGACGGTGGGCTCATCGAGCAGCAGCAGTTCGGGCTCGGCGACCAGCGTGCACGCGAGGCCGAGCTTCTGCTTCATGCCGCCCGAGAGCTTGCCGGCGAGACGCGCCGTGAACGGCCCGAGTGCCGACATTTCCATCAGCCGGGCGTAGCGATCGCGACGGGTCGCCGCCGGCACACCGTGCAGGTCGGCATAGAGATCGAGGTTTTCCTGCACGGTGAGGTCTTCGTAGAGACCGAAGCGCTGCGGCATGTAGCCGATGCGGTTCTGGACCGCCTGCGGATCGCGCGCCACGTCGATGCCGAGCACCTGCAATGTGCCGGCCTCCGCGCCCATCAGCCCCGCCGCGAGGCGCAGGAATGTCGTTTTCCCCGCGCCGTCCGGTCCGACGAGCGCCGTGAGCTCGCCATGGGCGGCCTCGAACGACACGGCGTCCAGCGCAACGACCGCGGCACGGGTCTGCCGGTCGACGAAACGCTTGCCCACGCCGCGCGCCGCGAGTGCCGGCGCCTGCGCATTCATTGCGGAAAGCGGACCGTTGCCGGCATTCCGAGTCGCAGCCGGTCGTCCGGATCGTCGACATTGACGCGCAGCTCGTACACCAGGCTTGTGCGCAGATCCTCGGTCTGCACATTCTTCGGCGTGAACTCGGCCACCGAGGCAATGAAGCCGACCCGACCCTCGAAGGGTTGCGGCACGCCATCGACCGCGACGCGCGCGACCTGTCCCGGTCGCACGCGTGCGAGGTCGGATTCGGCCACGTAGGCGCGCACCCATTTCGGTTGCGTGATCGCGAGCGCGTAGGCGGGGCGCTGCGGCGATGCCATGTCGCCGGGCTCGAGCAGGCGGCTGCGCACGACCGCATCGACCGGCGCCTTCAGCTCCGCGTCGGCGAGCTGCTGACGCATCAGCGCCAGTGCGGCGCTCGCGGCATCGCGCTGCGCGCGCGCCTGGGCGATGTCCTCGCTGCGCGGCCCGGCCACCGCCAGCTCCTGCTGCTTGCGTGCCTCGAGCGCCCTCGCCTGCGCGACCTCGAGTGCGGCCGTCGCGGCGTCGAGTTCCTGCCGGCTCACCGCGCGGCCGCTCGTCGCGCTGCTCACCGTGCGCAGACGCTGCAGCTGATCGCGTGCCTCCAGGGCCCCGGCCTCCGCCGCGGCGAGATTCGCGCGTGCCTGCGCGATCTCCTCGGGACGATTGCCGGCCTCGAGGCGCCGCAGCGCACTGTCCTGCGCCTCGAGCTGCGCTTCGGCCTGGGCGATGCGCAGTGCGAGCGTCGCGGTGTCGAGCACCGCGAGCACCTCGCCCTGCCTGACCTGATCGCCCTCCTGGGCGCGCATCTCGGCGACACGCTCGCTCGTGTTGAATGCGAGCGACACCTGGCGCACGTCGACATTGCCGTAGAGCACGAGTTCGTCGTCGCCGCGGTCGTGGGCCCACCACCACGCGCCGAGCGCGACGAGCACCACGAGGCCGCCGACGATTGCGAGACGCGGGAGGCGCTTCACTGCGTGCTCGGCCATGAACCAGCCCTCCGTGAGCGGCAACGGGGCAGCGATGGAACCTGCGTGAGTTTGCCACAGTTCATGTCAGCCACTCGGCAACCGGGCACCTGGCACGACGCCACGCAGCAGCAGCAGCAACTGCGGACGCAGGTCAAACGCGACTTCCGATGAGGCCGAATGGGCACGCGCCCGACAGGCGTCCCGACCAGCGATTCCAGAGCCCGGTGCGTCGGGTCTGTTCGCAGCGCGCGCGCAGCAGATAAATACATGATCGAGTTCGAGCGCCATCGTGCCGGCAAGTCCGTTCTCAATGAGCCGTGCGGAGCAGCGCCTTGTCCAGCTTTGCAGCCACGCCGACATTTCGGCCTGCGAGATTGGGGATGGTGTAATGCACGGCGCTGCCGAGGATCACGGCGCACTCGGACAGTGTGTACCCGTATCCCCCCGTGGGCGGCAATCACTCTCCTGATTTTGGCGGGCGCGCGCACGGCGAGAGCTACGACCCCAATGCCTGGCAGCGCCATCATCTCCAGAGAAAACAGGCCTGAATCACTTCCCCTCACCCAAGGTGCGACGACAAGATCGATCACGAGGTCGGACCGAGCCCACCAACTTATGAAGCGCTCGAATCGAACTTGGTGCTCGGGAGGAGCGTGCTGGCGCATTACGAGCCGCCTAATTACCAAGCTCAGCGGCACGCCAGCGCATCTGCACGCGGGCGCGCAAAGCCAAGGCGCACGGGACGTACGCTCGCCCGCGACCGAGCAGTTTATGCGTCCCCGACCGCTGCAGCGCTGAGTTAGGCGGCACTTGCGCCAGCTCGACCGACTAACAGCAACGAGACTATGGCAACGACCGCTGGCGGCGTATATGCATCACCACCCACTACAGCATCGATCGCAGCCCACGCGCACATCGCGAGAGCGAACGCTATACCGGCGTTGAGAGCCCAGGCGATTCTGGTGTGAGGTTTGACCCAGAGAGGTACGGGAAGCTTGGCCTTATACAGGCAAGAGAGCAGTCCGATGTTCATGACAATGCCGCCAACTATTGCAAAAAGCGTAATACCCATGAGGCCTATAACGATGGAGTCAGCCCAAGGTGGGAACTCATGTCGCCGCTGTTGAACTATGAGGAACTGCCAGGTGGCCCAGTTGTAATAGATCCATACGAGGTTGGCAGCGGCAAATACCGGCCATCGGCGCTTCGGTGTATTTAGTGTTCGCAGGCGCTCGACGGACCAGAGGCGAGTTATAAGTAAAAGTGCAAGGAGACTCGCACCGAAGCTCATGAGGCCGACGCCAACATCATATCGCTTCGACTCAATGGTCCGATTGCGCTCGAACTCCGAAAAGTAGCTGTGACTGTCTCGATAGCGAACCGACGCCTCCCAGCTCTCCGTAACCATTCTGGGCGCACCAGCGTTCATGGCGATCAGCGCGGTGCTAACGATGATCAGAATGGTCGGAATAGCAAAGAGCTTCACGTGCCGACTAACGACCGAGCTGAGCGACGGCGGGATAGGATGTCCCGCCGGGCACTTTATAGATACGAATGGCACCGACCGATCGCGTCATGGACGACGCCTCTCCGCCCGCTCGAGCGATTTGTTCGACGGCGCGTTGAGCTGCGCGTATCGATCCAGAAGAGCCCGGATCATTCGCTGGTACTGAGTACCGTGACGCCTCGCTTCATCCTTGAAAAAGTCGACGCTGCGCTTGGAAAGCGCAATGGTAACCTTCTCTACATCCTCCTTCATCACCAGCTCGCTGGGCGGTGGCAGAAAGTCCTCAACGATCTTTACGGCTCCGGCGGGGCCCTTTGTGTACTTGATTCTCTTGCTCATAGATTCGCTTACCTTTGGTCCAGTAGCCTGCCCCGAAGATGCGGATGATCCCGCCCCGATATGTGAAACGCACGGTTAGGACTCCGCCGCCACAACTGCCATAGCAGTAGTAGCGTGTCTCCTTCGAGGTGCTGTGTTTCAGGTCCTCCGCAAGAATACGGCGCCTGTCCAGGAAGGCATTCTGGGCCTCAGCAAAGCTGATCCCATGCTTTTCCTGATTGGCGAGGTCCTTGCGAGGGTCCCACTCGAAGGAGGTCGGCATGGCGAAAGATTACCATGGATATGGCGGCATCGCCATACATTTATATGGTTACCCGGATATGGCTTAGCGCCGTCTACCGATTGAGCTGAGTGCGCCGCGCGCTGACATGTACTACGGGCACTTTATCGGTCAAGGCCGCGCCCAGCGAGCTGTCAGCTGCATGCGTGCACGCGCTTCATCTTGCCCTCACCGCTAAATGAGTATGCACGGTCTGCATGGTCTAAAGGGACATCAACGTTGTTGACGAGCCTGCTCGTGCGGACGACGCCGACATCAGGACCTATGGTCGTAAAAGATATCGTCCAGGCTTCCACCCAGGGCCCGCCACCTGCGGTCTCTCCGCCGTCCAACGAATAGATAAGCTGCGATGGGCCGTACGATATGGATTTGAAGGTGAAGGGTTTCAATGGCTTCCACTTCCCATCTTCAAAGATGCTGGCACGAACCTCATCATTGGAGATGGTGAAGCAAAGGACGAGCATCTTTGTGATGGGCTCTGGGGTCGGCGATGTGATGTCGAACGAACCTTGCCAAGTGCCATCCGTGGCTCCTGCAAATCGTCTCAGTAGAGCATCTTCTCGCGAAGGTGCTTCTTCAGCTTGACGTTCAGGCAATCGACTTGCGCACGACAAAAGGTTGAGGATCAGCACGCAGGAGAGAAGAGCTTTCATCATGCAACTAACGTCCGAGCTGAGCGCGCGGCGCGCTCAGCTCTCCTTTTAGCACTTCATCCCTCACGGCCGCGCTCGAGCGAAATGTTAGACCGCATTCGCCGGGAGTGCGCGCGGAGCTATGCGCTTATGGCTTGCGTGCCTGCCAATACTTGGGGCGTCGTGACTGATGAGCGACTGCACTGATATAGATGAACCCATCCCGCTCCCGGTAGAGGATCGAGTAGGGATATCGGCCAATAGGACACAGGCGCCGGCCTTTGCTCGTCGGTGCTCCAAGGCCCGGAAACTCGACAAGAAGCTCCGCTTTCTCCTCAAACATGGCAAGGAAGTTCTCTGCCACCTTGCGGCTGACGTTGAGAGCATAGAAGTCGATGGCCTCGGCAAGTTCGGCCTCGGCTTCAACAGATAGAGAATAGGTCACGCAAGCTTGGCACGAAGGCGGGCGGTTGCTTCCGCGCCCGAAACCCAGGACGACTCACCCCGTGCGATGCGTTCCTCTCGACGGTCCGCTTCCTCCGACCACGCCGCTTCCCATTCGGGATCGCGCTCGAGGCTGGCGATGAGCTTGTCGACCAAACGGGAACGATCGGCCTGGGGCAGACTCAGGACTTCGGCCTCTATGGCTTCAATGGGCTTGGACATGGGATACCTCCCGCGTTCGATCTAGCATGCCACAAATTGAAGAAAGTCAGAAAAGGCCGGCGCAACACTGAGTTAGCGCCGTCTAACGCCTGAGCTGAGCGCGCCGCGCGCTGAGCTGTCGGGGTAGCACTTTATCGTTCACGGCCGCGCTCCAGTGATGTTATGCCGCGAGACAAGCAGGAATGCCTGAACGAGCGATCCCGGCAGAAGGATCGCGGGCAATGCGCCAAAGCCGATCGCCCACGGAAGATAAGTCGAGACTTCGAGTAACGAGTCGCCGCTGTACACGATGCTTACGATCGCTGGGATGGCTACCAGGAGGAGAGCGACAACTGCGGTGAGACGTACCGCCTTGCCATAGGATGGTCTACCCGCGGCAAGCAGCGCTCGACCGAGGACAAAAAATACTGCGAAGAGAAGCGCGAAGATGAATGGGGTCGCCGGGGCGCCCTTCGCCGCTGCATCGCTCGCGGCACCTGTCTGGTCCGTGGCGACATCCCAAGCGGTGACGCCAACTGCCAAGGACACTGCTAGAGCCGCAGCGAGAAGCGCCGAAAACGCCACAGACCTAAGCGGCATAACTATTGAGTTCAGCGGCCGCGGGCTGACCTGTCAGCACGCGGGCGCGCTGCGCTCGACAGGGCGCCGACACTACTCGCCCGCGGCCAAGCACTTTATGGTTCACGGCTCGCTGCAACGATTGGTTAGGCGACACGTGCACGTACCTGAATTCTTTTCCGGATCTCGGTTTCGATGTCTGGCAATTTGCGGTCGATGTTGCCCGCATAGATTACGAATGAAGTGCCAAAGATCCACCTCCGAAGCGGACCGACCAGCCGCGTCGGGAGGCTGGCTGCGGATAGGTAGTGACTCTCATTGCGCAAATAGAGGCATATGACCAGCCCTCCTTCACCTGGATTCTGGATGCTGTAGGAGGCAATATCCGCCCAAGCAATGGGACCTGTTTTCCAGAAGGTCATAAGAATGCCCGTGTCATTGATGAGGCCGACGACGGGATCTCGAAGGACCATGACCATGGAAACCACCGTTGGAATTGCCGCCACTACGCCCAGTGAAAACGCGAAGACCTTGCCGATGTGATCTTCGCTTGCGCCCTTAAGCAGCAGAAATGCACAGCCTGCCCCACAGAGCGCGGCGATAAACACGAGCATCTTCTTGGAGCGCCTCAGTTCCAAAGTGTCGCCTAACGCCAGAGCTGAGCGCGCCGCGCGCCAGCGCGATT
>JAHCAN010000046.1 GCA_019634915.1 Steroidobacteraceae bacterium
ATCTGCGCGGGGCAGGAGCCGCTGCGCGAACTCGAGGCGCCGCTGCGCGCGCGTGGCATGGAAGTGCACCTGATCGGCGGCGCCGACGTCGCCACGGAGCTCGATGCGAAGCGGGCGATCGACCAGGGGGCGCGGCTGGCGGCGGCGCTCTAGCCGCGAGCGGCTGCGGCGTGATCCGCCGCTACCGGCAAGGTCGGCCGCCGCGCCCTACTCGATCGCCAGCCGCAGCACCTCGCCCACCCGTTCCCGCGCGATGTCCTCGGCGTGGAACGGCAGGCGCATCCACCGCTTGCCGGTATAGAGCGGCAACTGGTCGAACGACAGCGGCGAATCGGGCCGCGATGACTGCCCGTAGACCATGATCGCCTCGGCGACCGGGCCGCGATCGTCGAACGTCACGGTCTGGATGTAGCTGCTGCCGAAGTCGATCTGGTAGCCACCGGCCGCGAGCGGTCCGCGGTCCGCCGTCTCGACCTTGTTCAGCACGCCCTCGAATTCCGGGCCGCCGTGCAGGCCGACCGTGCCGCCCGGCAGCGCGTAGGTCTGCACTTCGCCGAGCGGCGCATCCAGCGCAAAACCGGCCGCGCGCACGGTCGCGACGGCATCGTCGAGCGCCTTCAATACGGCCGCGCGCACCGCGGGCTTGCCGGTATCGAGGCCAGCGGGCGTGTTCACCGGATCGGCGGGATCGAAGGGCCGGCGCCAGACGCCCTCGATCCGCTCCGCCGCGCGCCACCACTCGCGGAACAGGTGCTCGCCGCGCGAATCGAGATTGTTGCGCCGGTCCCAGGCCGCGAGCACGGCGCAGCCGGCGCGACCGGCTTCGGTCGCCGCTTCGCGGCAGACCGGCAGCAAATCGTCCAGCACGACATGGGCCGCGTGGTTGCGGTTGCTGAACAGCATCGCCTGGACTTCGGCGATACCCACCTTCGCATGCGGCGCGATGCCGTCAGTGCCGGCGACGCGCTGCTGGATTTCGTACAGGCCGGAGCGCGTGCGCAGGCTCTGCGGCTCGTCGATGCCGCCGACCAGCGGCGAGAACGCCGGCCAGTCGATCGCAGGGTTGCTCACCCAGAAACTGTCGTTGCTGTTCTGTACCCAGTCGCTGCGGATGGCGACCGGCATGCGCTCGATCGGCGTGAGGCCCGGCACCGGGGACTGCGGATCGCGATGCCAGTCGCAGTCGCTGCGCGAGCCGTCGAGCACCGCAAGGCTCGCGGCCTGCAACAGTGCGGCGGCCGCCTTCGACGGCGCGCAGCGCTGCAGTTGCGCCGCGTCGACGTCCGGCACGACGCTGACGTCGGCGTACATCACGTGGCCGTCGCGATCCGCCGCCATGGTGTTGACCCATGGCACGCCGAGCTTCGCGAGCGTCTCGCGCATCTGCGCGACAGTGCGGTCGCGATTGAAGCCGAGCCAGATGTCCATCGCGCGCAGGTTCGCGGTGTTCGCATCCTTCAGCGCGTAGGCATGGCTTCTGGTCCAGCCGAGGCCCGCCTGCGGCACTTCGACGACGGGCCCGAAGCGCGTCTGCCAGACGGTGTGTTCGCGCGTCTGGACCGCGCCCTGCGCGTCGGTCACTTCGTAGGTCACGCGCTGCGGCGTCATCGGCACGGGCTGGCCGTCGACGACATAGCTGTGCGGATCGCCGGCCACGAGCGTGAGTTCGAACAGCGTGAAGCGCAGGCCGGTCGAGACCGTGTGCGTCCATGTGACGTCGTGGTTAAAGCCGATCTGGACCACCGGGCTGTGGCCGATCGCGGCGCCCATGACGTCGAGCTTGCCCGGGATCGTCAGGTGCATCTCCCAGAAGCGGTTGACGCCGCTCCACGGAAAATGCGGGTTGCCGAGCAGCACGCCGCGGCCGTTCGCCGTGACCTCCGAGCCGAACGCCCAGCCGTTCGAGCCGAGCAGCGGTTCACGCAGGTGGAATGGCGCCAGTGCGGCCGTGGCCTCTGCCGCCGTCGGGGTGATCGTGTCCGGCTCGCCTTCGGCCGGCGGGCTCGCGCCGACGATCGCGTCGGCGAACAGCCCGACGCCGAGCTGGATCATCGTCAGCTCCTGCAGGCGCAGGTATTCCGCTTCGGTCATCGGCCGCACCCAGGGCTGGCCGTTGCACTCCGCCGGCAGCTTCGATGCGTGATCGCGCAGGTAGCGGTTGTAGCCCTCCACGTAGCCGCGGGACACGGCGCGCGTGTCGGGGCTCGCGTCGCGGTAGGCCGCCGAAAGCAGCGCGTCGTCCATGTGGCTGCGGACGAACACGTCGATCAGCCCGTTCTGCAGCACGCGCAGGCCGAGCAGCGCCTTCTCATCGGTGCCGAAGTACCGCGACCGCTCGCCGCGGATCGTGACCAGCTCGTTCGCAGTCTGGCAGACATTGTCCTGCGCATGCGCCCAGGCGACGCCGTATGCCAGCGATTCGTAGTCCGGCGCCGAGATGTGCGCGATGCCGTGCGCGGTGCGCTGGATCTCGACGCTGCGGGTGGCGGTTTGAGGGAGCGAGGCGCAGCCGGCGACCAGGGTCGCAAGGACGGCTGCGCCTATCGTTGCGTGGCGCTGCGAGGACGTGCTGATGACGGCGCTCCCGGTTGGCTCAGTGGAAGTTCCAGATCAGGTTGACGCCATAGGTGCGCGGCATGCCCGGCAGCTTGGCGATCGTGCCGAAGAAGTCGCGCAGCTCGTCCTGCGGATCGGTCTCGTCGGTCAGGTTGTGGCCCCAGGCGTAGACTTCCCAGGTCTCGTCGTCCGACTTCAGGCCGATGCGCGCATTGACTTCTGTGCGTGCCTTCAGCTTGCCGAACGGAATCGTGCCCGGATAGGCACTGTTGTACGGCGTGGTCGTCGCGTTGTCGGCGGTCGTGTAGAAATCGCCGATGTGCGTCACGTCGCCGCGCAACAGCAACGTCGAGCGCAGCGCCGGCACCGGGACATTCCAGATCGCGCCGGCCGCGTAGGTGACTTCCGGCGCGTTGGTCAGCTTGTTGCCCGAGACGTCCGTTCCGCCGCTGCCGCCGCCCGGGAAGCTGTCGAACTCCGCATCCAGCAGGCCAAGCGAGGCCTGCAGCGTGAAGTTCTCGGTGACGCGGAAGGTCGTCTCCGCCTCGAAGCCGTGGGTCTCGACCTTCGCCGCGTTGTTGATGCGGATCGAGGTGCGCCCGCCGCCCAGGTCGACGAACTGGTTGACCTGGTAGTCGTCGTAGTTGGCGATGAACGCGGCGAGATTCAGCGACAGCCGCCCGTCGAGGTACACGCCCTTCAGGCCGAGTTCGAAGCTGTCGACGGTCTCCTTGTTGAATTCGAGCCCCTGGTTCGCCGCGAGTTCGTCGGCGTTGATGTAATCGAGGTTGAAACCGCCGCTCTTGTAGCCCGAGGCATAGCGCGCATAGATATTCGAACTGTCGTTCAGCGCGTAGGTCAGGTTCACGGCCGGTGCGAAGAAATTGTCGGTACGGTCGTTGATCAGCGGCGAGGGGTTCAGCGGGTCCGAACCGGTCGAGCCGATGCGGAAAATGCCCGAGTTGCGCCCGTCGAGCAGCCAGTCGACGTCCTTCTCCTCGGTGGACCAGCGGAAGCCGAAGCCGAGTTTCCAGCGGTCGGTGAACGCGTAAGTGCCGTTGAAGTAGGCCGCGTAGCTCTTGGTCGTGACCTCGCCGCGGTTGTACACCTTCGACAGCGGCGGACCGAAGCCGATCAGCTGCGAGACCACGGCGTTCGGCAGCGCGGGGTACGCCGGCAGCGGCGGGGTCAGCGCGCCCGACATGTACAGCGGCCCGATGAAGTAGTCGACGAAATCGTTGCCGAGGATCACGTCGCGGTTGGTCTTCGCCTTCTGGTGGTAGTAGTAGAGACCCGCGGTATAGTTGAACGCGCTGTCGGTCGACGAGATGAACTGGAACTCCTGCGACAGCACGTCGTACTTGTCGGTGTATTCGATCGACACGATGTCGACCGGCGAATAGTCGGTCGCGTTGGTGTAAATGGCGTCGGTGGTGCGATAGCCGGTGATGCTCTTGATCGTGTTCCCGCCGTTCAGTTCGTAGGCGAGATCGAGGCTGCCGCCGTACACGTCGCGCTCGTCGTTCGGATCGAAGCTGAACGCGACGACGCCCAGCTCCGGGGCCATCTGCACCGGTTGCATGCCGAGCATGTCGGTGATCGGATCGCCGATCAGGATGCGCCCGTCGCTGTTGAGCCCGTCGAACGAGGCGTTGACCTCGAAGCGGTCGTTCGGGCGGATCCGCAGCTGCGCGCGGTAGGCGAGCACGTCGCGCTCGTTCAGGTCGTTGCCGGTGATGATGTTGCGCACGTAGCCGTCGCGGTCGGTCTTCGACACCGTGAACGCGGTGCTGACCGTGTCGCCGAGCGGCAGGTTCACGTAACCCGTGATCTTGCGGTAGTCGAGATTGCCGATGTCGAGGCTCGCGCGGCCGTGCAGATCGTCGTCGGGCTTCTTCGTGACCAGGTTGATCGCGCCGGCCACCGTGTTCTTGCCGAACAGCGTGCCCTGCGGCCCGCGCAGCACCTCGACGCGCTCGAGGTTCAGCAGTTCCTGGTTGATCGCCGGCGACTGGCCGACGTACACGCCGTCGATGTAGACACCGACGCGCGAGTCGAAGCCGATGTTGCGGCTGGTCGCGCCGACGCCGCGGATCGTCACCGTCGAGCGGAAGTCGTTGGTCGGCGAGATCTGCACGTTCGGGATGTAGCCGGAGACTTCCTTCAGCTCGTGCACGCCGGTCTGCTCCATCGAGCTCGCGCTGAACACCGAGATCGCGACCGGCACGTCGACCAGGCGCTCGGTGCGCTTCTGCGCGGTCACGACCACCTCTTCGATCGCGAACGCGTCGTCCTGAGCCGACGCGCAGAGAGGAGTCATCAGCAATGCCGCCACGACGGCGGCGGCGGCGCCCGGCTGCAGCCAGCCCGGCGCGGCAGTGGTTCCAGGACGCTCGGTGTCGACGTTCGAATTCCCGCGAATCATTGCCGTACTCCCCGTTGATCGTTAGAATGAAACTGGCAAAATGGTATGACCAGTCGCCAGGGGTGTCAACGATCTACGCGCATGAAGCAGAAGACCCCTGACATCGCACCGAAGATAGCACCTGTCATCAAAAGAGAGGCGCTGCCGGAACAGATCGTCCGGCAACTGGTCGGGCTCGTGAAGGCCGGTCACCTGAAGCCCGGCGACCGCCTGCCCGCGGAGCGCACGCTGGCCGAGGAGCTCGGCGTCGGTCGGCCTACATTGCGTGAAGCGCTGCGGGCGCTGCAATTGCTCGGCATTCTCGACATCCGCCATGGCGGCGGTGTGTTCGTCAGCGAGCTCGAGCCCGATACGCTGCTCGGCCCGCTGCATCTTTTCCTCGGTCTCGACCGCCACAAGCTCGATACGATCCTCGAGGCACGCAAGGTCATCGAGGGTGCGCTGCTGGCCTACGTCGCGAAAATCATCGATGCGCGCGCGCTGCGCAAGCTCGAGGCGAACCTCGCCGAGCTCGGGGAGATCGCGGCGCAGTCGCGCCAGGGCAGGCCCGACGTCGCGCGGGTCAACGCGCTCGCGGAGGAATTTCGCGCGATCATCGAGACTGCCGTCGACAATCCGATTCTCACGCGCGCGGTCAAGAGCCTCGACGTGCTCAGCGCGGCGACGCGGCGCAGCCTGACGTCGGCCGGTTCGGTCGCGCAGCTGCTCGGGAATCACCGGCGCATCGTCGAGGCGCTCGTGCATCGCGACCCGATCGCCGCGCAGTGCGCGCTCGAGGCGCACATCGATTACCTGGGTGAGGTCTGCCACGTGGAACTGCGGAGCAAAGCCAGTGCGTAAGCTGACGCGCCGTGCCCTGATCGCGGGCGGCGTCACCGGCGGCGTCGCGATCGCCGCGGCCGGCGGCCTGTGGTGGGCGCGAAGCCGCAAGCCGCCGCTCGGCATGGAGATCCCCGAGGATTTCCTGCGGCGCGGGGCCGCGTTGCTCGCCGAACATCCGAGCGTCGACGTGCACGGCCATCCGGGTCGCTCGTTCCTGGTCGGCGCGAAACCCGACAGCCTGTTGATCCGCCTGATGCGCGACGGTTTCGAGGCCGATCGCATCGCCGACATGCGCCGCGCGCACGTGACGGCGAGCCTGTTCTCGATCGTCGCGGATTTTCCGCTGCTCGCCATCGAGAACGGCGGACTGCGCGCGGTGCGGGAGTTCGAAGACGGCGAGGTCTGGCGCGATTTCAATCGGCAGTTCGCGCGGCTGCGCAGCCTCGTCGACGACGGCCTGATCCGCCTGGGGCTCGTGGCCGAGGACATCCGCGCGGCGCATCGTGCCGGCGAGCGCGTCGCGGTGCTGTGCAGCGAAGGCGGCGACTTCATCGAGGATCGGCTCGAGCGGCTCGCGGAAGCGTACGCGGCGGGCCTGCGTTCCGTGACATTGGTGCATTATCACGTCAATCAGCTTGGTGACATTCAGACTGTTGCGCCGGTGCATCAAGGGCTGACGGATTTCGGCAGGGCGGTCGTGGGTGAAATGAATCGCCTCGGCATGATCATCGACGTCGCCCACGCGACGCAGGCGACCTGTGCCGGCGTCGTGGCCGAATCCCGAGTGCCGGTGATGCTCTCGCACAGCAGTCTCCAGTCCGGTGTGGAGCCCTCGCCGCGCCTGATCTCGGCGGAACACGCGCGACTGGTCACCGACGCGGGCGGCATCATCGGCGCGTGGCCGGCGGGCATCGGCAGCACGACGCTCGCGGATTTCGTCGGGCAGATCTTCGCGCTGGTCGATGCGGTCGGCATCGAGCACGTCGCGATCGGCACCGACATGGATGCGAACTACAAGCCGGTGCTGACCGACTACGCGGACTTCCCGCTGCTCGCCGCCGCGCTGCTGATGCGCGGCATGAGCGAGGGCGATGCGGCGAAGGTGCTGGGCGGAAATTTCCTGCGCCTGTTCGACGACGTTACCGCCGCTGCCGGGTGAGCCTGGAGCGGGCGTCTGCGCGCGCGGCTGGGCCACGTTCGAGGTCGGGCCGCAAGCGGGTCGGGCGCGCCACCTGCGGTGGCGTCCCCTCGCCGCGGCGGCGCGAGGCGGTGAATGGAACTGTGGCAGCAGGATCCTCGGCGCGACGCCTCGCGCTGCTCGCCGCGGCTCGGCGCCCTCCACGCTTGCGGCCCGACCTCGAACGTGGCCCAGTCGCGTGTTCAGGTGTGCGCGAAGGCTATGCCGCGGCCGGCAGGGCCTCGCGCTGCGGGAAGGACAGCCAGGCCTTCGCGTTGTAGTCGTACAGCGCGCACTTGCGCGACAGCTCGCGCAGGTACTTCCAGCCCGCGACGGTCGCCTTCGCGCTCGCCACGCCGTGCGCCATCAGGCGCTGGGTGGCGGCCTTGAGCCGGTAGTTCGGCACGAACGGGTCGTAGTGGTGAGCCCGGTGCAGCATGATCCCGTGCAGCAGCTTCTCGAGGCGCAGCGGGAAGTGGATGTCGCGCGTGAGGTCGTCGACCTTGCGCATGCGCATCCACTCTGAGCGCTTGTCGAACCACACCATGTCGGGGCCGGTGTGGTGCACGAAGATCACCGTGCCCATGATGTAGTTCCACAGCAGGAACGGCAGCACGGCGCCGAACAGCGCGAGCAGCCACCACGGTTGTTCGGTGACATAGGCGACCGCGACGAGGAAGGCGAGCCAGGCGACCGCGAACACCACGGTCAGCACCGAGTCGACGATGAATTCCTTGCGGCGCGCGCCGACATGCTTGCGCGACGGGAACACGAGCTTGTTCCACCACAGCTCGACGAGGTAGTAGAGCCCGAAGCCCCACACCGAGCGGTAGATGCGCTCGAGCCGCTGGCGCCACTTCGGCAGCGCGGCGAACTCCTCGGGGCTGAACGGCACCCAGACCTGGTCGCGGCCTTTCAGGTTCGCGAAGCCGTGGTGGGCGACGTTGTGGCCGACGTGCCAGAGGCTGAACGTGGTGAGGGTCGGCAGGAACACGAGGCGGCCGACGAACGCGTTGACCTTGTCGCTCTTGAAGAGGCTGCCGTGACAGGCGTCGTGGCCGAGCACGAACAGGCGCGCGAAGACTACGGCCAGCGCAAGCGTGCAGGCGATCTTGCCCCACAGCGGCAACTGCACGATGCCGACGATGCACGCGGCGAGCAGCACGAAATCGATCGAGACCTGGAAGATGGAACGGACAGCGCTCGGCTTGCGGTCGGGGACGGTGATACCTGCGGCCACTACTCGATTACTCCCTGAAAAAGCCTGTAGCCGATTAATGATACAGATTCTCATCTCCCACGGAAGGGGACACAGGTCTCGTCGCGTGATGTACCTATCCTAGGGGAGTCAGGCTCGCATTGCCGACGGCCGGCTTCGATAACGGGGGACTGGGGCTGCCCCGTACGTGGCGATGGCTTCCTGGACGGACAACCGGAACGGGTCACGGACCGTGACGCTCCCATAGACGGCACCGTCCTGCAGGTCCTCGGTCAGCAGCAGTACGCAATGCTGCACCTGCGCTGCCGCGACGATCAGGCTGTCCCACCAGCTGAGGCGAAACCGCTCTTCGACCTGCCTGGCACGGGCGAGGACCTCGGTGTCGATCGGCAGGGGTTTCCAGGAGAGGAAGGATTGCACGTCCGCCCAGGCTTCCTCCTTGCGCAGCGGCTGGGCAAGCTTCCGGGTCACCGTGACATAGAACTCGGAAAGCACCTGGGTACTCGTGCGGCCTGCGTCGTCGTCCCACAACTGATCGATCCACGCCAAAGCCCGATCCTGCTTCGACTGATCGGCCCGGTCGCGGGAGTAAATGAGCACGTTAGCGTCGACGAAGCACGGGCCTGTCATAGAGCTCCTCCCTCGTGGGGTAGCGGTCGCCGGGATTGGAGAGAGGGTGCGTCGGGGTTCGCGAAAAGAAATCCCGTTTGGCAGCCTGGTAGGCCTCCGACGAACGGCGCTTGTCCTCCAGCAACTCCGTCACGAGCGCCGAGACACTGGTATTCCGTTCCCCGGCCAACCGCCGAGCCCAAGCGGCGGTCTCGTCATTCAAGCTGATGGTGATGTTGCGCACTTGGCTACTCTATCACTGAATACGTGATTGAGATACTGCCAATCGTGGATGGCTGCCCCAGGGTCGCACGATTTTGGGGCGCGGCCATATCCCTGTGCACTATCATGGCGCACCCTGGTCAGCTTCGTGCGAATAACTCATTGATTTTCTGCACATCGCTGCTTGGCACGCTCCCTGCACTGAAAGCGTGCGTTTCCAATATCCCCCTTGCGGAGAGACCTGCATGACCCCGAGCGACGTCCTGAAACTGATCAACGAAAAAGAAGTGCGGTATGCCGACCTGCGCTTCACCGACACGCGCGGCAAGGAGCAGCACGTGACGATTCCGGCGAAGCTCGTCGACGAGGATCTGTTCCGCGACGGCAAGATGTTCGACGGCTCATCGATCGCCGGCTGGAAGGGCATCAACGAGTCCGACATGATCCTGATGCCCGAGCCGGGCACGGCCGTCATCGATCCGTTCATCGAAGAGACCACGGTGAACATCCGCTGCGACGTGATCGAGCCCGCGACGATGCAGGGCTACGAGCGCGACCCGCGCTCGCTCGGCAAGCGCGCCGAGGCTTATCTCAAGTCGACCGGCATCGCCGACAAGGCGCTGTTCGGCCCCGAAAACGAATTCTTCATCTTCGACAGCGTGCGCTGGAGCAACGAGCTGCGCGGCTGTTCGTACGAGATCGACTCCGCGCAGGGTGCGTGGAACAGCAACACGATCTACCCGGAGGGCAACAAGGGTCATCGCCCCGGCACGAAGGGCGGCTACTTCCCGGTGCCGCCGGTCGATGCGTTCCAGGACATCAGGAACGCGATGTGCAATGCACTCGAGGAACTCGGCCAGGTCGTCGAGGTGCATCACCACGAGGTGGCGACCGGCGGGCAGGGCGAGATCGGCGTCGGCGCGGGCTCGCTCGTGCAGAAGGCCGACTCGGTGCAGATCCTGAAATACGCGGTACTCAATGTCGCTCATGCCTACGGCAAGACCGCGACCTTCATGCCGAAGCCGCTGGTCGGCGACAACGGTTCGGGCATGCACGTGCACCAGTCGCTGTCGAAGGACGGCAAGGCGCTGTTTGCCGGCGACAAGTACGGTGGTCTCTCCGATATCGCGCTGTACTACATCGGCGGCATCATCAAGCACGCCAAGGCGATCAATGCGTTCACGAACGCCGGCACCAACAGCTACAAGCGCCTGGTGCCGGGCTTCGAGGCGCCGGTGATGCTCGCCTACTCCGCGCGCAACCGCTCCGCGTCGATCCGCGTGCCGTGGGTGTCGAACCCGAAGGCGCGCCGCATCGAGGTGCGCTTCCCGGATTCGACTGCGAATCCGTACTTCGCGTTCGCGGCGATGATGATGGCGGGCCTCGACGGCATCCAGAACAAGATCCATCCCGGCGATCCGGCCGACAAGGATCTCTACGACCTCGAGCCGGAGGAGGCGAAGGGCATCCCGACCGTGTGTCACTCGCTCGACATGGCGCTCGAGCACCTCGACAAGGACCGCGAGTTCCTGACGCGCGGCGGGGTGTTCACCGACGACGTGATCGATGCGTACATCGGGCTCAAGATGCAGGAAGTGACCCGCTTCCGCATGGCGACCCACCCGGTCGAGCTCGACCTGTACTACAGCTGCTGATGGCGGCACCCGCGTTGCGCCGCCCCGCAGGACGAACCCGGCCGGGGGCGGCCTTCGCGGGAGTGCGACCGCCGTCTTTGTCGCGCGGGACGCGCGCAGGTATGCTCGCCGGCAATGCTTCGCCTGTCATTTGCCATATTGCTGCTCGCGTCCGGCACGGTGTGCGCCGGCACGATCTACAAGTGGGTCGATGCACAGGGCACGATCCACTACTCCGATCAGCCGCGGCCCGGCGCGAGCCAGCTGGAGATCGAGTCGGCGCCGCGCGTGAGCCCGCCGGCGCCGGTCGTCGCGAGCGCGACGGCCGCGTCCAGTGCCGCGGCCGACGGCGAGCCGTTCCGCTACGACAGCTGCGCGATCTCGCGCCCGGCGGCGGACGAGACCTTGCAGAACGCCTTCTCGGTTTCGGTGGCCTGGCAGATCAGCCCCGCGCTGCGCAGCGGCGATCGCGTCACGCTCGCGCTCGACGGCAAGCTGCTCGCGGGCGTGTCGCCGACCGGCACGAGCTTCACGATCGCGCCGGTCGATCGCGGGACGCACACGCTGATGGTCAGCATCCTCGATGCGGACGGTCGCGGCGTCTGCCAGTCGTCCGCGGTCACTTTCCACGTGCGCCAGCCTTCGCTGCTGTCGCCGCCGCGCCGCGCCCCGACACCGGCGCCCGCACCGAGGCCGAACACGCCGCGCAGCTGAACGCGCGCCGCGGCGGTGGGAGGCCGTGATGGCCGCCGAGCGCGCGCTGCCCTCGCCGCTGTCGCATTTCGACCCGGCCGATCTGCTCGATGCGCTCGCGACCGGCATCGTCGTGCTCGACCGCCAGCTGTGCGTGGTTTACGCGAACGTCGCGGCGCAGGACCTGCTCGGCGCCGGCCTCGCGCGCGCGCGCGGGCGCCCGTTCACCGAACTGCTCGTCGACGCCAACGGGCTCGCGGCCATCCTGCGGCGTGCGCTCGATGGGGGCGAGGCCTTCGCCGACCGCGAGCTCGTGTTCCGGCCGACCGGATCGGCGCGCGAGGCGCGCGTCGTCGACATCACGGTGACGCCGCTCGAAGGCACCGTGACCGGCTCGCACCTGCTGCTCGAGCTCGCCGATGCGACGCAGCGGCAGCGCATCTCGCGCGAGAGCGAGCTGCTCGCGCGGCTCGACAGCAGCCGGCTGATGATCCGCCAGCTCGCGCACGAGATCAAAAACCCGCTCGGCGGCCTGCGCGGCGCCGCGCAGCTGCTCGAGCGCGAGCTCGCCGACCCGGCGCAGCGCGAGTACACCGGCGTGATCATCGGCGAAGCCGACCGGCTCGCCGCGCTGGTCGACTCGATGGCCGGCCCGCTGCGCCCGATGCGCAAGGCGCGCACCAACGTGCACGAGCTGTGCGAACACGTCTACACGCTGCTGCGCAGCGAGGCGCACCCGGCCGTGTTGATCGAGCGCGACTACGACCCGAGCCTGCCCGACGCCGAGCTCGACAGCCACCAGCTGATCCAGGCGCTGCTCAATCTCGCACGCAATGCGCTGCAGGCGGTCGGCGAACGCGGCCGCATCACGCTGCGCTCGCGCGCGCTGCCCGGCGCGACGATCGGCGCGACGCGCCATCGCCTCGTCGCCAGTTTGCAGGTCGAGGACAACGGCCCGGGCGTGCCGGATGAGCTGCGCGCGGGGCTCTTCCTGCCGCTCGTGACCGGGCGCGCCAACGGCAGCGGCCTCGGTCTCGCGGTCGCGCAGGAAGTCGCGACGCGGCACGGTGGCCTCGTCGAGTTCGACAGCGAACCGGGGCGCACGGTGTTCACGCTGTTGCTGCCGGTCACGGAGGCCGCGTGAGCACGCGCAGCCTCGAGGTCTGGCTTGCCGACGACGACGCGTCGATCCGCTGGGTGCTCGAACGTGCGCTGCGTGCCGGCGGCATGACGCCGCGCAGTTTCGAATCCGCCGACGCGGCGCTCGCTGCGCTGCGTGGCGCCACACCCGACGTGCTGATCACCGACGTGCGCATGCCTGGCACGAGCGGGCTCGAGCTGCTGCAGCGCATCCGTGACGGCTGGCCGCTGCTGCCGGTAATCGTGATCACGGCGCATGCCGATCTCGGCAGCGCGGTCTCGGCCTACGAGAGCGGCGCGTTCGAGTATCTGCCGAAGCCGTTCGACGTCGATCAGGCGGTCGAACTCGTGCGCCGCGCGGCGGCCCGCACCGGTGCACGCACCGACGACGCGGCCGGTGGCAGCCTGCCGCGCATCCCGGAGCTGCTCGGCCGCGCGCCGGCGATGCAGCAGGTGTTCCGTGCGATCGGCCGGCTGTCGCGCTCGAACGTGACCGTGCTGATCACCGGCGAATCGGGCACCGGCAAGGAACTCGTCGCGCGCGCGTTGCACGAGCACAGCCCGCGCGCCAGCCGGCAGTTCATTGCGCTGAACACTGCGGCGATCCCGTCCGAGCTGCTCGAATCGGAACTGTTCGGCCACGAGAAGGGTGCATTCACCGGCGCCGACGCGCAGCGCCGCGGACGCTTCGAGCAGGCCGACGGCGGCACCCTGTTCCTCGACGAGATCGGCGACATGTCGACGCCGCTGCAGACCCGGCTGCTGCGCGTGCTCGCCGAAGGCGAGTTCTACCGGGTCGGCGGCCAGCAGCCGCTGCGCGTCGACGTGCGCGTGATCGCAGCGACGCACCAGGACCTCGACGCGCAGGTGCGCAGCGGCCGCTTCCGCGAGGACCTGTACCACCGCCTGAACGTGATCCGCATCGAACTGCCGCCGCTGCGCGCGCGGCGCGAGGACGTGGCCGACCTGACCGCGCACTACCTGCGCGTCGCGGCGCGCGAGCTCGGCGTCGAGCCGAAGACGCTCGCGCCCGAGGTCGTCGCGCGGCTCGAGGGCTGGCACTGGCCGGGCAACGTGCGCGAACTCGTCAATCTGTGCCGGCGCCTCACGGTGCTCGCGCCCGGCGCGGAGATCCACGTCGACGATCTGCCCGCGGAGATCGGTGGCGGCGACGGCGGGCCGGACGGCGCCGACTGGGCGCGGCAGCTGGCGACCTGGGCCGAAGGGCGCGTGCCGGGCGACGGCCCGTGGCTCGACAGCGCGCTGCCCGAGTTCGAACGCACACTGATCCGGGTCGCGCTGCACAAGTCGCAGGGCCGGCGGCAGGAGGCGGCGAGGATGCTCGGCTGGGGCCGCAACACGCTGACGCGCAAGCTGAAGGAACTGGGCCTGGACGCGGACGCCGAGTGACTATAATTCCGCCGCATGGATCATCTGCAGCAACTGCTCGGTCACGAATTCTTCGGTAATTCGCTGCGCGCCTGGCTGCTCGCGGCGCTCGCATTCGCGTTCACGTTCGGTGTGCTGCCGGCCGTGCGCCGCTACGTCACCCGCCGGCATCGCGCGCGCGAGGCGCAGCTCGCGCAGCGCGGCAGCGGTGCCCGCCCGCCGCCGAACTACGCCGGCAAGCTCGTCGCGAGCACGTCGCGCCTGTTCCTGCTGACGCTCGCGCTGTGGTTCGCCACCCGCATCCTGGCGCTGCCCGCCGGTGTCAGCCACGCGTTCACCGTCGTGATCGTGCTGTCGTTCTGGTTCCAGGTGGCGCTGTGGGGCATCGCGCTCGCGCGACTGGGCCTCGACCGCCAGCTGCACAAGGGCGGGCCGGCCGACGCGGCGCGCGCCAGCTCGTTCGAAGTGCTGCTGTTCGTGATCCGCATCGCGATCTTCGCGCTCGCGCTGATGGTCGCGCTCGACAATCTCGGCGTGCAGATCAAGCCGCTGCTGGCCGGCC
>JAHCAN010000047.1 GCA_019634915.1 Steroidobacteraceae bacterium
TGCTGCGCGAACGGCACCGGATCATTCCGCCGGCGGAGGACGACTTCACGGTCAGCAGCCCGCGGGCGACGCTGGCGCAGATCGAGCAGGTGGGCAGTGCGCTGTCGAAGATCGTGACCGGCGTCGCGGTGATCGCGACGCTGATCGGTGGCGCGGTGATCATGAGCCTGATGCTGATCGGCGTGTCGGAGCGCCGCCGGGAGATCGGCGTGCGCCGGGCCGTCGGCGCGACGCGTGCCGACGTCATGACCCAGTTCCTCGCCGAGGCCGCGCTGATCTCGATGCTCGGCGGAGTGATCGGCATCGTGATCGGCGCGGGCGGCGCGACCGTCGGCGCGCTGCTGCAGAAGCTGCCGCCGGCGTACATGTGGAGCATGATCGGCGGCGCGGTGGTGCTGTCGCTGGCAGTCGGTGTCGTGTTCGGTCTCTATCCCGCATGGAAAGCCGCGAACGTCGATCCGATCGAGGCGCTGCGCAGCTGAGCCGCTACCGGCACCTGACGAGCGCGGCGTGGCGCCAGCTGTGGCGCTACCGCACGCGCTCGCTGCTCGTGATGGCCTGCGCCGCGCTCGGCGTCACGGGCTCGATTGCCGCGGTGAACTACGCCTCGGGTGGACGCCAGCAGGTGATCGACCAGGTCGTGCGGCTCGGCACCAACGTGATCGTCGTGTCCGCGCTGCAGGACCGGAGCAGCGGCGGGCGGGCGCGCACCGGCACGATCGCGACCACGCTGCGGGACGAGGACTACCGGACCTTGCGCCGCGAAGTGCCGGCGATCGTGCGCTCTTCGGCGCTCGCCGGGTCGAGCCTGAGGCTCAAGGCCGCGGGCCTGTCGAAAGTCGCGCCGGTCGTCGGCTGCGAGCCCGATTTCTTCCGCATCAAGCACTGGGCCATCGCCGAAGGCGAGGTCTTCGATGACGCGCAGCTGCGGCGCTCGGCGCGCGTCGCGCTGCTCGGCGCGACCGTCGCGAAGGATCTCTACGGCGGGCAGTCGCCGCTCGGGGAGCGACTGTTCATCAACCGCGTGCCGTTCGAGGTGATCGGCGTGCTGGCCGAGCGCGGCCAGGGACTCGATACGACGAACGAGGACGCGCAGGTCTATGTGCCGCTCACCGCCGCGATGCGCCGCCTGCTGAACGTCGACCACTACAATGCGCTCGTGCTCGAGGTCGGCAGCTTCCCGGCGATGGCGGGCGCGGTGCGCGACATCACCGAGCTGCTGCGCGACCGGCATCGCACCGGCACTTTCAGGCCCGACGATTTCTCGGTGCTGAACCAGCAGGAGCTCGGCAATACCCGCGTCGCCGCCGCCGAACGGCTCGGCTTCTTCGTGCGCTGGATCGGCCTCTCGGCGCTGCTGGTCGCCGGCGTCGGCGTGCTCGCGATCGCATGGATCACGGTGCGCGAGCGCACGCGCGAGATCGGCACCCGCCGCGCGCTCGGCGCGACCGCGGCGGACATCTTCTTCCAGTTCGCCTTCGAGGCGATGGTGCTCGCGACCGCGGGCGCGCTCTGCGGTCTCGCCGCCGGCTGGGCGGTGTCGAAGCTCGTCGCGGCGCGCGCGGGGCTGCCGTTCGTGTTCGACGGCGGCAACGCCGCCCTCGCGCTGGCCGCCGCGATCCTGATCAACCTCGCTTTCGTCAGCTGGCCCGCGCGGCGCGCGGCACGGCTCGATCCGATCGTTGCGCTGAGGCACGCCTAGGTGCCGGTGCGGCCCCCGGCCTTCTCGCGGGCGAGCCGTGCAGCCGCGACCATGTTCACGAGCGCCGCCTCGACTTCCGGCCAGCCGCGCGTCTTGAGCCCGCAGTCCGGGTTCACCCAGAGCTGTGCCGGAGCCAGCACCGTGCGTGCCTTGTCGAGCAGCGCCAGCATCTCCCCGACGGTCGGCACGCGCGGGGAATGGATGTCGTAGACGCCCGGGCCGATCTCGTTGGGGTAACGGTAATCCGCGAAAGCGTTGAGCAGCTCCATCTGTGAGCGCGAGGTCTCGATCGAGATCACGTCGGCATCCATCGCGGCGATTGCCGGCATGATGTCGTTGAACTCCGAATAGCACATGTGCGTGTGGATCTGCGTGCGGTCATCGACCGTGCAGGACGCAAGGCGGAAGTCGCCGACCGCATTGTCGAGATAGGCCTGCCAGTCGGCGCGCCGCAGCGGCAGGCCTTCGCGCAGCGCGGCCTCGTCGATCTGGATCATCCTGATGCCGGCCCGCTCGAGGTCCGCGACCTCGTCACGAATCGCGAGCGCGATCTGGCGTGAGGTCAGCGCACGGGGCTGATCGTCGCGCACGAACGACCATTGCAGGATCGTGATCGGCCCGGTAAGCATGCCCTTCATGACCTTGTCGGTCAGGCTCTGGGCATAGGTGGCCCACTGCACCGTCATGGGCTTCGGCCGCGAGACGTCGCCGAAGATGATCGGCGGCTTCACGCAGCGCGAGCCGTAGGATTGCACCCAGCCGTGTTGCGTGAACGCGAAGCCGGCAAGCTGCTCGCCGAAGTACTCGACCATGTCGTTGCGCTCCGGCTCGCCGTGCACCAGTACGTCGAGCCCGATCCGGTGCTGACGATCGACGACCGCGCGGATTTCCGCGCGCATCGCCGCGATGTACTGCGCATCGTCCAGCCGGCCCTGCCTGAAGGCGGCGCGTGCCTGGCGGATCTGCGGTGTCTGCGGGAACGAACCGATCGTCGTCGTCGGGAACGGCGGCAGCCCGAAGATGGCGCGCTGCGCCTCGCGTCGCGCGGCGAACGGCGAGCAGCGTGCTGCCATGTCGGGCGTGATGGCCGCGAGGCGCCGGTGGACCGCCGCGTCGTGAATACGCGGCGACGTCCGACGCTCGCGTCCGAGCGCGTCGCTCGCCTCGAGGGCCGCTGCGATGGCCTGCCGGCCGCGGTTCGCGCCGCGGGCCAGCGTCGAGATCTCGGCCAGCTTCTGCGTCGCGAAGGCGAGCCAGTTCTTCACGGCAGGATCGAGCCGGTCCTCGCTGTCGAGATCGACCGGTGTATGCAGCAGCGAGCAGCTCGGCGCGACGAATACCCTGCCGGCGCCGAGCCTCGCGACGGCCCGCTCGATGCGCGCGAGCGAGCTGCCGAGATCGTTCTTCCAGATGTTGCGGCCATCCACGACGCCCAGCGACAGGCACTTGTCACCGGCCTTCGCCAGCGCCTCGTCGAGAATCCGGTCCGGATCGTTTGCGGCGGTATTCGCCTGGCCCGGGCCACGGCACAGGTCGATGTGGATGGCCGCCACCGGCAACGAAAAGGCGAGGTCCGTGTTGTCGCGCAGACCGTCGAAGTAGGTCGTGATGAGCAGTTTCAGCCCCGGCACCGCCGTGGCGATCTGCCGGTAGGCCGCGCGGCACGCGTCGCGATACGGGTCGCGCAGGTCGAGCACCAGTGCCGGCTCATCGATCTGCACCCACTGCGCGCCGAGCGCCTGCAGCCGCTGCAGGATCTCGATGTAGACCGGCACGAGCTTCGGGATCAGCGTGCTGCGGCAGTAATCCGCGCCGGCGCGCTTCTTGCCGAGCGTCACATAGGTCAGGGGCCCGACCAGCACCGGGCGCGTCCCCACGCCGAGCGCCTTCGCCTCCTGGTATTCGTCGAGGATCCTGGTCGAGGACAGCCTGAAGGTCTGCTGCGCCTCGAACTCCGGCACCAGGTAGTGATAATTGGTGTCGAACCACTTGGACATTTCCATCGCGGTGACATCCGCGCCGCCACTCTGGCGGCCGCGGGCCATCGCAAAATAGATGTCCAGGTCGATCGCGCCGCCCTGCCAGCCGTAGCGTGGCGGAATGCAGCCGAGCATGCAGCTGAGGTCGAGCACATGATCGTAGAGCGAGAAGTCGTTCGACGGGATGTGGTCGAGTCCGGCCTGCTTCTGGAGTCGCCAGTGCCGGGCGCGCAGCGCCGCGGCGGCGTCGAGCAGGGCGTCTTTCGTCGTGGATCCCTGCCAGTAGCCCTCGAGCGCCTTTTTCAGCTCGCGGTTCGGGCCGATGCGGGGAAAGCCGAGATTGGTGGCGCGGACGGACATGGATCGTGACTCCTCAGAACGCGGCATCGAAACACACCTCGCCCTGCACGGCGACCTGATACGCGGAGACCCGGCGCTCGAAGAAATTCGCAAGCTCCTGCACGTCCTGCAGCTCCATGAACGGGAACGGGTTGCGCGCGCCATAGCGCGCCGGCAGGCCGAGCATCGTGAAGCGCTGGTCGGCCACGTACTCGAGGTACTGCCGCATCTCGCGCCGCGTCAGCCCGACCACTCCGCCCGACAGCACGTCGTCGGCGAACTGCGTCTCGCAATCGACGGCCTCCTCGATCATCGAGGTCACCTGCGCGGCCCATTCGGCGTCGAACAGCTCCGGCTCCTCGGACCGCACAGTGTCGATCACCGCGAACGCGAACGCCATGTGCGCGCTTTCGTCGCGAAACACCCAGTTGGTGCCGGCGGCGAGCCCCGGCAGCAGCCCGCGCGAGCGCAGGAAATACACATAGGCGAAGGCGCCGAAGAAAAACAGGCCCTCGATGCAGCTCGCGAAGCAGGTGAGGTTCAGCAGGAAGCGGCGCCGGTCGGCCGCCGAGTCGATGCGCCCGATCGCGAACATCTCGTCGGTCCAGCGCTGGCAGAACTGCGCCTTGCGGCGGATCGACGGGATGTTCTCGACCGCGGCGAAAGCCTGCGCGCGCCGCCCGGGGTCGGGCACGCAGTTGTCGAGCAGCGTCAGGTAGAACTGGATGTGCAATGCCTCCTCGTACAACTGGCGCGAGAGATACATGCGGGCCTCGGGCGCGTTGATGTGCCGGTAGAGGCTGATCACCAGATTGTTCGAGACGATCGAGTCGCCGGTGGCGAAGAAGGCCACCAGGCGCTCGATCAGGTGACGCTCGGCGGGCGTCATGCGCCCCTGCAGCTGGCCTAGGTCGATCTGGAAATCGATTTCCTCCACCGTCCAGGTGTTCCTGATCGCGGCGCGATACATGTCGTAGAAGCGCGGGTAGCGCATCGGCCGCAGCGTCAGATCGAACCCCGGGTCGAGCAGGGCGGGTCGGGAAGCATTCATTGGCAGGCCTCGCAGGTTTCGGGGTTCTCGAGCGAGCAGGCGACAGCGTCCGCATCGGCTGTCGCGCTCCGGTTGCCGCTCACGGTGGTCTTGGCGATCTGCGTCGCGGGTCTAGAGCGCAGGTAGTAGGTCGTCTTCAGGCCGCGCTTCCAGGCATACATGTACATGCTCGACAGCTGGCCGATCACCGGGTTGGCGATGAAGAGATTGAGTGACTGACTCTGGTCGATGTACGGGCCGCGCGCCGCCGCGAGGTCGATCAGCGCGCGCATCGGCAGCTCCCACACGGTGCGGTAGATCTCGCGCAGCGGCGCCGGCAGTTCCTGCAGGCCCTGGACCGATCCGTCGGCGAGCTTGACCGCATTGCGCAGCTCCCCGGTCCACAGGCCGAGGTTTTTCAGCTCCTCGACGAGGTAGCGGTTGACCTGCAGGAAGTCGCCCGACAGCGTCTCGCGCTTGAAGAGGTTCGAGACCTGCGGCTCGATGCACTCGTAGCAGCCGGCGATCGAGGCGATCGTCGCGGTCGGCGCGATCGCGACCAGCAGGCTGTTGCGCAGGCCATGCGCCTGGATGTCGTGCCGCAGATCGTCCCACAGCAGCGTCGCCGACGGCGTGACGCCCCAACTGTCGAACTGCAGCACGCCCTGCGCGGCACGGGTCTCGGCGAAGGTCTCGTGACGGCCGTGCTCGCGTGCGAGCTCCATCGACGTGCGCAGCGCGTGGAAGTAGATCGTCTCGGCGATGCGCGTCGACAGCTCGAGCGCCGCAGCGCCGTCGAACGGCAGGCGCAGCCGGAAGAACACGTCCTGCAGGCCCATGACGCCGAGACCCACGGGCCGCCAGCGCTGGTTCGACGCGCGCGCCTTCGTGATCGGATAGAAATTCAGGTCGATGACGCGGTCGAGCTGGCGCACCGCGACTCCGACCGTGTGCGCGAGCTTGTCGAAGTCGAATTCGGCCCCGTCGACGTGTCGCGCCAGATTGATCGAGCCCAGGTTGCAGACCGCCGTCTCCGCGCCGCTCGTGACCTCGAGGATCTCGGTGCAGAGGTTCGACAGGTGCACGGTGCGGCCGGGCCGCGCCGTCTGGTTGCAGGCGAGGTTCGACCTGTCCTTGAACGTCATCCAGCCGTTGCCGGTCTGCGCGAGCGTGCGCATCATCCTCAGGTACAGGTCGCGCGCGGGCAGCGTCTTCTTCGCGAGCCCGCGCGCCTCGGCCTGCGCGTAGGCCGACTCGAAGGCCTCGCCGAACACGTCCGGCAGCTCGGGCACGTCCTTCGGGTCGAACAGCGACCACGCTGCGCCCGCCTCGACGCGGCGCATGAACAGGTCCGGAATCCAGTTCGCGAAATTGAGGTGATGTGTGCGGCGCGCATCGTCGCCGGTGTTGTCGCGCAGCTCGAGGAACGCCTCGACGTCCGCATGCCAGGGTTCGAGGTAGACGCACGCGGCGCCCTTGCGCTTGCCCCCCTGGTTGACCGCCGCGACCGAGGCGTCGAGCGTCCTGAGCCACGGCACGATGCCGTTCGACAGGCCGTTGGTCGCGCGGATCAGCGAGCCTTCGGAGCGCACGCGGTGCCAGGCGAGACCGATGCCGCCGGAGAATTTCGACAGCAGCGCGACGTCCTTGTACGTGTCGTAGATCGACTCGAGCGAATCCTCCGGCGAGTCGAGCAGGAAGCAGCTCGAGAGCTGCTCGTGGCGCGTGCCGGCGTTGAACAGTGTCGGCGAGCTGGCGATGTATTCGAGGCTCGAGAAGAGGCGGTACAGCTCGATCGCCTCGGGCACGTCCGGGCTCAATGCGACGGCGATGCGCATCCAGAAGTGCTGCGGCGTCTCGAACACGTGCCGGCGCGTCGGGTGTTTCAGCAGATAGCGGTCGTAGAGCGTGCGCAGGCCGAAGTACTCGAACTCGAGCGTGCGCGTCGCATCGATCGCGTCGTTCAGCTTGCGGGCGTGCGACTCGACGAAGCCGGCGACGCGCTCGTTGATCAGCCCGACGTCGAAGCCGGCGCGGATCGACTGCGAGAACGAGTGCACGCCGAGCCCCTGCACCTCCTTGTCGATGAAGCCGGACAGCAATCGTGCCGCGAGACGTGAATAGCCGGGTTCCTCGAACATGAACGAGGCGGCCGTGTGGATCGAGAGCTCGTCGAGCTCGCGCGTGCCCGCCCCGTCGTACAGACCGGCGATCGTCTTCAGCGCGACGCGCATCGGGTCGACGTCGGCGAGCCCGTCGCAGCAGCGCGTCACGGCGCGCACGATCTTGTTGACGTCGACGGGCTCGTGCGTGCCGTTGCGCTTCTTCACGCGCATCTGCGTGCGGGCGGCCGCGGGCGCGGTCAGACGGAAGGCGGCCTGTCCGGCAGTGGACCCGGAGTGGTCGGTGGCAGTCGCTGGCGAAGTCATCGTCGGTCTCCCTGGACTGAGGCTCCCGGAGACGGAAACACGCCGGCGGCTGACCTGCGGCGCGCACGCGGGCCGCGAGACATCGTCCGGTCGTGGCTTTCCGCTCCCGCGAGCAGGATCGGGCCACGACAGGGGTGGGAACGGAACGCGGCGGCTCGCGGGCGAACCGGCCCGCAAGTGCATTCCGGCCGCTCCTCCCGCGAGAGCCCGACAGCCGTTCGCCGCGCTATTTGCGCGGCGGCAGCGGCAGGTCTTCGGGCTTACGGGCTGGACGCTCTCGGGGCGAGAGCGCGATCTACTGGGCAGGGCTTCCCGAACTCGTGACGAGCTCAGTGCCGTGGTGCCGGTCGTTCCCGATTACCGCTGCGGGGCAGCTCCGGAATAGGCTTGCGCCGCACCGGATTCCCTCTTGAAGCCCACCTGTTGGGGTGAGCACCGCTGACGGCTACAAGATATTGTGGGTGAGCGTGACTGTCAATCCGCGGTGCGCGACGACTCGCGCCGGCGCAGCCAGCCCGCCGCGAGCCAGCAGCCGAGCGCCCAGGCCGCGCCGATGCACCAGCCGGCGAGCACGTCGGTCGGCCAGTGCACGCCGAGGAACACGCGGCTCACGCCGATCAGCAATGCGAGCGCGACGCCGACCGCGAGCACATAGATCTTCATGCGCCGTGTCGACTGCACGGTCGCGAGCAATGCGCCGAGCGTGAGCCAGGTGACCGTCGACATCATCGCGTGCCCGCTCGGGAAACTGAGCGAGCTGACCTCGACGAGATGCGCGACGAGATCCGGCCGGGGTCGCTGGAAGCCCGCCTTCAGCAGGTTCGACAGCAGCACGCCGCCGCCGACCGCGATCGTGACGAGCAGCGCCGTCGCGCGCCGGCCCGCGAGCAGCAGATAGCCGAGCGTGACCAGCGTGACGGTCGCGAGCACGGGTGTGCCGCCGAGCGTCGTGATGTCGCGGAAGGCCGCCTCGAGCCAGGCCGGACCGACCGGATCGGCGCTGTCGCCGGCGGTGCGCAGCGCGAGCAGCACGGCGCGATCGAAGGCATGCGTGTCGCCGTCGGTGACCTCGTCGGCGAGTTCCGCGAACGCGAGCAGCAGGCCCGCGAGCAGCAACAGCGCCGATACGGCCGCGGCGAGGCCGCGATGGCCGCGCGCCGCCTGCGGCTCAGCGGGGGGTCGCACGGCGCTCGCGCCCGAGCAGCACGGTCGCCGCGAGATCCGCGGTCACGTTGCAGATCGTGCGGAAGATGTCCGGCAGCACCTCTACCGCGAGCAGCAGCGCGAGCACCTCGACCGGCAGCCCCATCGCGAGGCAGATCGGCATCACGCCGAAGAAATAGCTCACCTGGCTCGATACGCCGACGCTGCCGATGCTGGTTGCGATCGACACGAGCGCGCCGGTCGCGAGCTGCAGCGCCGACAGCGGGATGCCGTAGAGCGCGGCGACGAAGATCGCCGCCGACAGGTTCGCGATCGCGGTGCTGACGCGGAACAGCGATACCGCGAGCGGCAGCACGAGGCCGACGACGCCGGCCGGCAGGCCGTACTGCTTCTGCGCGACGTCGATCATCGCCGGCAACGTCGCGAGCGAGGACTGGGTGCTCGCCGCGACGACCTGCGCCTCGGCCGCGCCGCGCGCGAACTGCGGTAGCGTCAGGTCCTTGCTGAGCGCCGCGAGCGGGTACATCGCGCCGGTGGCGAGCAGGCACATCAGCGACAGCAGCACGACGTAATAGAGCAGCGCGCCGGCCGCGCCGATCCCGCCGTGGAAGCCGACACCGAGCGCGAGCGCGAACACGCCGACCGGCGCGGCCCACAGGATCCACTTGACGATCGTGATCATCGTCTCGGCGACCGCCTGGAAAAAGCCGGTCAGCCGGTCGCGCGAATCGGCCGGTATGCGCGTGACCGCGAACGCGAAGAACAGCGCGAACACGATCAGCGGCAGCACCGCGCCCTCGGCGGCGGCCTGCACCGGGTTCACCGGCACGATGCCGATCAGCCATTCGGCGAGCGGCGCGACCGTCGGCATCGGCTGTTGCAGCGTCAGCGCGCCGGCGCGCAGCGCGGCCGAGGCGCTCCCGGGTATCGGGAAGGTCGCGAAGATCGCCGGCGCGATCAGCGCGGTCGCGATCACGGAGCCGGTGAGGATCACGATGAACAGCGTGAGCGTGCGCGCAGCGAGGCGGCCCGCGCTCGCGGCGCTCGCCGCGGAGGCCACCCCGGTCACCAGCACCGAGAACACGAGCGGAATCACGGTCATGCGCAATGCATTGACCCACAGCGTGCCGAGCGGCTGGATGAGCGCGACGACGCGCGCGAGGTCGGCGCTGCCGGCGGCGGCGATCGTGGCGCCGGCCGCGAGACCGATGACGAGGCTCAGAACGATGCGCGTGGTCGAGGACATGCGCGTTGGCTTTCTTGTCGCGTCGTTGTGCGGCTAGAGTGTCTGATGGCCGAGACGACCGCAATCCCGATCGCGCCCGAAGTCACGCTGCTGCGCGGGCACGCGGCGCCGACCGGGCCACTGGTTGCGGCGATCGGGCGGATCGCGGCGCAGGCACCGTTCCGGCAGCTGTCGACCCCGGGCGGCGGCACGATGTCGGTCGCGATGACCAACTGCGGCCCCTGGGGCTGGCACAGCGACCGGCGCGGCTATCGCTACGTTGAGCTCGACCCGCTCACCGGCGCCCGGTGGCCGCCGATGCCGGCGCCGTTCGCCCGGCTCGCGCGCGAGGCGGCGGCGCTCGGCGGCTTCCCGGGCTTCGAGCCCGACGCCTGCCTCGTCAACCGCTATGTGCCCGGCGCGCAGATGGGCGCGCACCGCGACTGGGACGAACTCGACAAGCGCTTCCCGATCGTCTCGGTGTCGATCGGCCTGCCGGCGGCCTTCCTGTGGTACGGCGCGACGAGGCGTGGCCGGCCGCTCGTGACGCTGGTCGAGGACGGCGACGTCGTCGTCTGGGGTGGCGGCGCGCGCGCGGGCTTCCACGGTGTGCGCAAACTGCAGGCCGGCGAGCATCCGGCGACCGGCGCGCTGCGCTACAACCTCACGTTCCGCCGCGCGAAATAGAGTTCGCGGCCGGCGTCGTCGCCTGCAGCTCGCGCGCGACCTGCTCGGCCCGCTCCATCGCGCGCAGCACGTTCCCGCCGGCGAGTTTCTCGAGGTCGCGGTCCGACCAGCCGCGGCGGATCAGTTCCGCGAACAGGTTCGGATACATCGATACGTCGCTGAGCCCCTCCGGCCACAGATCGTTGCCGTCGAAGTCGCCACCGAGGCCCACGTGGTCGACACCAGCGATCTTGACGACGTGCTCGATGTGGTCGGCGACGTCGGCCACGGTGACGGGCGGCAGCACGAGTTTCGTCTTGAAGTCCTCGTACAGCGCGCGTCGCTCCTCGGCCGATTTCGCCTGGCTCGAATTCGCGTAGAACGCCTTCATCGCCGGGAACAGCACGGCCGCCGCCTCGGGCGAGACGAAGCCGGCGACGAAGGTGACCATCAGCACGCCGCCGTTGGCCGGCAGCTGCGCGATCACGTCGTCGGGCACGTTGCGCGAGATGTCGACCAGCGCGCGCGCCGCGGCGTGCGAGAAGATCACCGGTGCCTTCGACACCGCGAGCGCATCGCGCATCGTGTCGGCCGAGGTGTGCGACAGGTCGACGAGCATGCCGAGGCGGTTCATCTCGCGCACTACCTGCTCGCCGAACGGCGACAGGCCGTTGAATTTCGGCGTGTCGGGCATCGCCGAGTCGGCCCAGTCGGTGTGCGTGTTGTGCGTCAGCGTCATGTAACGCACGCCGAGATCGTAGTAGGCGCGCAGCGGGCCGAACGAGTTCTCGAGGCCGTAACCACCCTCGATGCCGAGCAGCGAGGCGATGCGTCCATCACGGTGCGCGGCGCGGACTTCGGCCACCGTGCCGGTGAGCCGGAACACGTCGGGATATTTCGCGATCATGCGCCGCGCGATGTCGATCTGTTCGAGCTGCATGCGCGCGTAACCGCTCTTCAGCTCGCCCGGGATGTACACCGACCAGAACTGCGCACCGACGTGGCCCGCGCGCAGGCGCGCAATGTCGGTTTGCCCGGGTACCGGGCCGCGCAGGTCGTAGGCGTCGACGTCGCCGGGCGCCTGCTGCGAGCCGCGGATCGCGATCGGCAGGTCGTTGTGGCCGTCGACGAGGATCGTCTTCGAGAGCAGGCGGTTCGCGTGCGCGAGCGCGTCATCGTCGGCGGCCAGCGCGGGTGCCGTGAGCGCGGCAGCCAGCAGCGCGCAGCACAGGATCGGCTTCAGGTCACGATGCGTTACCATGTGATATCCCGTCATTCAGGAGTGCGTCCGGTGATCTTAATGCGCGCCGCCCTGTTGAGTCTCGCCCTCGTCGCGACGCTACCGGCACGCGGTGGCGAACTGGCCACCCGCGATCGGGATTTCCTGCTGCGCGGCGTCGATGCGCACGCCGCGCAAAGCGCGGCCACGGCGCTGCAGATCTGGCAATGGGCCGAAGTCGGCTACCAGGAGACGCAGAGCTCGGCGCTGCTGCAGAAGGAGCTGGCGGATGCCGGCTTCACGCTGCAGCCGGGCGTCGCGGGCATGCCCACCGGCTTCATCGCGAGCGCCGGCTCGGGCAGGCCGGTGATCGCGATCCTCGCCGAGTTCGACGCGCTGCCGGGCATTTCGCAGGCGGCGGTCGCCGAGCGGCAGGTGGTCGACGGCAGGAACGCGGCGCATGCCTGCGGCCATAATCTCTTCGGCGCAGGCTCGGCCGCCGCGGCGATCGTGTTGAAGGACTGGCTCGCCGCGCGCGGCGTCACCGGCACGATCCGGCTCTATGGCACGCCGGCCGAGGAGGGCGGCGCGGGCAAGGCCTACATGGTGCGCGCGGGCCTGTTCGACGACGTCGACGTCGCACTGCACTGGCATGCCGGGGATCGCAACGACGCGAGCCAGAACGGCTCGAACAGCAACAAGTCGGGCAAGTTCCGCTTCCACGGCATCTCGAGCCATGCGGCCGGCGCGCCGGACAAGGGCCGCTCCGCGCTCGACGGCGTCGAGGCGATGGACATGATGGCGAACATGATGCGCGAGCACATGCCGACCACCGCGCGCCTGCATTACGTGATCACGCGCGGCGGCGCCGCGCCGAACGTCGTGCCGGATTTCGCCGAGGTCTTCTACTACGTGCGCCATCCCGACCCGCGCGTCGTGCAGCAGCTGTGGGAGCGCCTGACGAAGATCGCCGAGGGCGCCGCGCTCGGCACCGGCACGACCTGGGACGTCGAGATCATCCACGGCGCGTATCCGCTGCTGCCGAACCACACGCTCGGCCGCGTGATGCAGGCCAGCCTCGAGCGCGTCGGCGGCGTGCACTACGATGCCGACGAAGCGGCGTTCGCGCAGCGCATCCACGCAACGCTCGACAATCCCCAGCGCGGGCTCGGCAGCGAGCAGGCCGTGCAGCCCTATGCGCCCGAGCAGCATTTCGGCTCGACCGACGTCGGCGATGTCAGCTGGACTGTGCCGACGGTCGGCCTGAACACCGCGACCTGGGTGCCCGGCACTTCGGCGCACAGCTGGCAGGCCGCGGCGGCGGCCGGCATGAGCATCGGCGTGAAGGGCATGAACAATGCGTCGAAGGCGCTCGCGCTGACCGCCGCGCGCCTGTACCTCGATCCCGCGCTCGTGAAGCAGGCCCGCGAGGAGTTCCTGCGCGCGCGCGGCGCGGACTTCGTTTACCGGCCGATGATCGGCGAGCGCGCGCCGCCGCTCGACTACCGCAAGTAACGCCGCGCACCGGGCCCGGACTACAGCAGCGCGTCGATCAGCGGCACGCTGGCGAGCGAGACCAGCACGCCGATCGCGAGCATCGCATTCGCGACCGTGGTGTCGAGCCTGTGCTCCCCAGCGAGGATCGCCGCGGAAACCATCGGGCCCATCGCCGCCTGCAATACGCCCACTGCGAGCACCAGGCCCCCGGCGCCCGCCGCGATACCGAGCAGCCAGACCAGGGCCGGCGCGGCGATGAGCTTCCAGCCGAGGCCGATGCCCACCGCCTGCAACTGGGCGGCATCGACCCGCCAGTGCAGCTGCAGGCCGATCGTGAACAGCGCGAGCGGCGAGAGTGTCGCGCCGACGAGTCGCAGCACCTGATCGAGCCAGCCCGGCCAGCCGCCGAGCTGCCCGGCGAGCAGGCCGGCGATGCAGGCGAGGAACGGCGGGAACAGCAGGATGCGCCGGACCAGCGCACCGGCGTGCACGCGCTCGCCGCCGTACCACGACGCGACGATCACGCCGCCGGTCGACAGCGCGATGAAGCAGCCGAGCTGATCGGCCACCGCCGCGAATGGCAGTGCCTCCGGCCCGCGCAGCGCCGCGATCAGCGGGTAGCCCGTGAAGGCCGTATTGCCGAGTCCGGCGAGCAGCGCGAGCGCGCCGATGCGCGCGCGCGTCCAGCCGTAGTGCGCGCCGGCGATCGCGGCCACGGCCCAGCCGCCTGCGAACACGAGCCACATTGCCGCCACCAGGAACCACAGCTCGCGGTCGAGTGCGAGACGCGGCAGCAGTGTCAGCACCAGCGCCGGCAGCGCGATGCGCAGGATCCACCAGGCGAGGGCGCGGGCGAGCCGCGCCGGCTGCGGGACCAGCCGCGCGGCGACGACGCCCAGGACGAGACATGCGGCCAGCCATGTGACCCCGCTCATGGCAGCCGTCAGACGATCTGCCCGTCGATGATCTCGATCTGGCGATCGGCGCCGGCCGCGAAGTGATCGTCGTGCGTGACGGCGATGACCGTGCGGTCATGGGAACGTACCAGCTCCTT
>JAHCAN010000048.1 GCA_019634915.1 Steroidobacteraceae bacterium
GTCGAATGCACACCCGGCAGCTGCCAGAACAGGCGCTCGGCGCCCCAGAAGCAGCCGAGCGCGAACACCGCTTCCTCGAGCGGAGCCTCGAACGGTGGCTGCAGCGGATTGCCACTGACAAAATGCTTGTCCGGCACGGGCAAAGACATCGCGCGCCCGGGCAATGCCTGCGACCTGGCCGGCAGCGTCGAAGAACGGTGGAACAGGCTCATGATTCCTCCTGGGGGTCTATCAGTGTGGGGGCACGCGGGGTGCAACTCAAGCCGGCGCCGGCCACGCTACCATGCGCCGCATGACCCGCTCCGCCAGCACGCCACGCCTGCGGCTCACGCAGCTCTATTTCCTCGCGCTGCTCGCGGCCGCCGCCGTATGCGCGCCGCAGCATCCGCCGGGCGCTGCGCTGCAGGCACCCGCCGTGCTGCTGATCGCCTTCGCCTGCCTCGGGCGCATCTGGTGCTCGGTGTTCATCGCGGGCCGCAAGGACTCGACCATCGTCACCGACGGCCCGTACGCGCTGTGCCGCCATCCGCTCTATGTGCTGTCGTTCGTGGGCGGTCTCGGGCTCGCGCTCGCGACGGGCTCGATGACAATCATTGTTATCACCGCGATCGTGCTCGCGCTGCTGTTCGCCGGCGCCGCGCGCCGCGAGGAGCGCTGGCTCGCTGCCCACCACGGCGAGGCCTATGCCACGTATGCGCGCTCGACGGCGCGCTGGTGGCCGGCGTCGTCGCGGTGGTCGCTGCCCGAGACGCTCGTCGTCCATCCGGCCGTCCTGTGGAAAGCCTTCGTCGACGCCGGCGCGTTCTTCCTGCTCTATGCGCTGCTGCTCATCGCCCAGGCGCTGCGCACGTCGGGAATCGTGCCGACGCTGCTCGTCCTGCCGTGACCGAACTCGAGCTCAAGCGGGATCATTTCGGCGCCGTATTCCTCGTGCTGGACGATACCGGCCGGCCGCTGCACGTCTGCCGCGACACACGCATCGCGCGGCGCTGGGCCGCACCGCTCGCGCGCTGGCTCGCGCGCCGCGAGGCTCGCGCGCTGCGCCGCCTCGACGGGCTTGGCCAGCTGCCGCGCCTGATCGACTGGCACGCCGGCGTGCTGCGCCGGGAATGGCTCGCCGGCGAACCGATGCAGAAGGCCCGCCCCGCGGACCCTGCGTACTACCGCGCGGCGCTGATGCTGCTGCGGCGCCTGCATGCGCGGCGCGTGGTCCACAATGATCTGGCGAAGGAGCCGAACTGGCTCGTGACGCCGGACGGCGCGCCCGCGCTGGTCGACTTCCAGCTTGCCTGGACGGCGCGCCGCCGCGGCCGCCTGTTCCGCACGCTCGCCCACGATGACCTGCGGCACATGCTGAAGCACAAGCGCAGCTACCTGCCCGGGCGCCTCACGGCGCGGGAGCGGCGCATCCTCGATACGCCTTCACTGCCGTCGCGCGCGTGGATGCGCACCGGCAAGCGGCTCTATCTCTTCGTCACGCGCCGCCTGCTCCATTGGGCGGACCGCGAAGGCGCCGGCGATCGCCGCTTCTGATACTCTTCGCGCCCGATGGGCATCTCACAACCGCACAACCTGCGCAGCAATCCCGACAGCCGCAACCAGCGCCCGTACGGCGTGCGCGTGAGCCTGCGGGCGAACGACCCGTTCCGCAAACTCCTCGGACCGGACTGGAGCCGGACCCACTGGTTCACGACGGCGGCCGAGCGCGACGCGGTGCTCGCCGAAATGGGCCGCAAGCACGAATACTCGCGCCCCGGCGACAGCCCGGCGCTGCGCTTCGAGAAAGTCGAAAAGCTCGCCGAGAGCCGCGGGCTGTAGGCGCGGTCCGCGCCCACCGCTCAGAACGAGCGGCCGAGCGAGAGGAAGTACGCCATCTCGCCACTGTCGTCGTAGCCGGCACCGAGGTACAGCGGCCCGAGCCAGCTGTTGACGCCGAGGAAGACGCTGAAGTCCTGGCGTGCCGAATCGAAGCTGATGTCGCCGCGCCGCTCCCACACGTTGCCGACTTCCCAGGCCACGCCGAGATAGGTCGGCAGATCGAGGAATCCGGTGCCGCCGCGACCGATCTGGCGGTAATAGATCGTGCGCGCGATCGCGAAGTGGCGACCGGCGATCTCGCCCGGCGCGAGGCCCGACAGGTTCAGGAAGCCGCCGAGCGGATACAGATTGCGCACGTCGACCGGACCCGCGTCGAGATTGCTGCCCGCGCTCGCCCAGAAGACACCGCGGTGGCGACCCCAGGAGCGCGCGATCTGCCAGTCGAGGCTGACGAGATCGGCATCGATGCCCGCGCTCGAGCGGTCCTGCTCGCCGGTCCAGTCGAGGAAGAACGAGGCGCCACGGCGCGGGAAGCCGACGTCGTCGAGGCCGTCGTAGGCGATGCGCGCATGGAGCTGGCGCACGTCGAACTCGCGCACCGGCAGCAGCGGATCGCCGACGCGCACCCGCGACTCGCCGCTCTCGTAACGCAGCCCGGCGCGCACTTCGAAGGCATTGCCGAACTCGCGGCCGAAGTCGAGCCCGTAGCGCGTGCCCTTGACGCGGTATTCCGCGAGGCGCCGGCCGTCGGCGTCGAACAGACCGACGTTGCGCGCCTCATAGCGCGCCTGGGGCAGCGCGAACCAGCGCTGCCGGTAGGAGAACGGCAGGTACAGCTCGGTCGCGATGTGCGGCGATTCACCGATCTGCAGGTCCCAGGTCCACTCGCCACCGAGCTGGTTGATTTCGGCGAGCACGAAGCGCGCGCGCGCGTTGTAGGCCGAGTTGCCCTCGAAGTCGTCGCCGAGGCTCACGCCGAAGCGCACGTAGTTCGGGCCCCAGGAGTTGCGCTGCGCGCTGACCTCGAGGCCCTGCCGCCCGGCATCGTCCCGCACGATCGAGTAATCGAGCGATTCGAGATTGCCGAGGCCGTAGAACCCGGTGATGCGCCGGTCGACGGCCGCGGCATCGAACGGCGCACCGGCGAAGTCGCCGAAAAGGTCCTCGATCGGGCGCCGGTAGCGCGCGGAATCCCCGGCCACGCGCACGAAGTCGATCTGCGGTGCGATGCCCGAGCGTTGCCGCACGCGCTGTGCGACATAGTCGGCGTACTGCGCCGGCGCCACCGCGAGGCTCTCGAGCCGGGGCGCCGCGGCGCGCGCCGCGCTGCTGCCGGCGCCGATCAGGCTCACGAAGCGGCTGAAGTCGAACGACGACGCGCTGCCGAGCGCCGGATCGATCAGCACGTCCTGTGCGGTTACCGACGCGCGCTGCAGCTCGCTGTTGCGCCGGATCAGGATCGCGAGCATCTGGTTCGAGATGATCGGCACGGTCGAGAGCCGATCGCGCGTCAGCAGCGGAAAGCCGACGTCGACGACGATCAGGATGTCGACGCCCATCGAGCGCGCGACGTCCACAGGCAGATTGGCGGCGAGCCCGCCGTCGACCAGCAGCCGGCCGTCGCGCTCGACCGGCACGAACACGCCCGGCACCGACAGGCTCGCGCGCATCGCGGTCGTCAGGTCACCGGAGGAAAGCACGACGCGGTCACCGGTCTCGAGGTCGGTGGCGATCGCGCGAAACGGAGTCGGCAGCGCATCGAAGTCGCCGACGGCCGCGACCGGCAAGGTCAGCCGGCGCAGCAGGTCGTTCAGCCGCTGGCCCTGCACGAGGCCTTTCGGCAGCCTGAACTCACCGCCGTGCAGACCGAGCGGCAGGCGCACGAGGAAGTTGCGGTCCTCCTCCTTGCGGCGAAACGACAGGTCGTCGCGCGGCGGGCGATCCCCGAGCAGTTCGTCCCAATGCACCGCGCGCAGCTGCGCGTCGATCTCGTCGGCCGTGAGGCCGCTCGCGTACAGCCCGCCGACCACCGCGCCCATGCTCGTGCCGGCGATCGCATCGATCGGCACGTGCATCTCCTCGAGCACCTTCAGCACGCCGACGTGCGCCGCGCCGCGCGCGCCGCCGCCCGACAACACGAGCCCGATGCGTGGCCGCGAGTCGGCGGCCGCGGCGAGCACCGGCGCGAGGGCGAGCAGGAGGGCGAGCAGCCGCGCGAATTTCACGGGGGCCAAGGATACCAGTCCCGTAATCGAGCATAATGCCGCCGTGATCCGTCCCGCCCTGCTGCTGTCGATGGCCATCGCGGTCACCGCCCACGCCCAGTCGCCGGTCGTCAGCGACTGGGGCCACTACGGCGGTGACGCCTTCGCGCAGCGCTACTCGCCGCTCGACGAAATCGACCGCGACAACGTCGCGCGCCTCGAGGTCGCCTGGACCTACCGCACCGGCGAGATGGGTGAAGGTTTCGCCCGCGCGGGCAAGCTCACGTTCGAAGCCACGCCGGTGCTCGCGTTCGGCAACCTGTACCTGTCGACGCCGACCAACATCGTGATCGCGCTCGACCCGGCGACCGGCCGCGAGCGCTGGCGCCACGATCCGCAGGTGCCGCGCGGCGTGCACTACTCCGAGGCGGCGTCCCGCGGCGTCACGGTCTGGGAGGACCCCGAGGCGGGGCAGACCGGCCCATGCCGCCGCCGCGTGTTCGAGGGCACGCTCGACGCACGCCTGATCGCGCTCGACGCCGAGACCGGCAAGCCCTGCGCCGGGTTCGGCGAAGGGGGCAGCGTGCCGCTCGGCCCCGCGGCGCGCGCGACCGGGCCCGGCGAGTACCTCGTCACCTCGCCGCCGGCTATGTTCGAGCACGTGCTGATCGTCGGCTCGGCGATCGGCGACAACCGCGGCGTCGAGCTCGAGCGCGGCATCGTGCGCGGTTTCGATGCGCGCAGTGGGGCGCTGCTGTGGACCTTCGACCCGATCCCCGACACGCCCGGGCATCCGACCTACAGCGCCTGGCGCCCCGCGCAGGCACAGCGCACCGGCGGCGGCAACGCCTGGGCGCCGATCACCGTCGATCCGGGCCGCGGACTCGCGTTCGTGCCGACCGGTTCGGCGAGTCCCGATTTCTACGGCGGCGAGCGTCTCGGCGACAACGCGATGGCGAACTCGATCGTCGCGCTCGATGCGCTCACCGGTGCGGTGCGCTGGTACCGCCAGCTCATCCACCACGACCTGTGGGACTTCGACCTCGCCGCGCAGCCGACGCTGATCGACATCGAGAGCGCCACCCGGTCGATACCGGCCGTCGTGCAGGCGACCAAGTCCGGCCTGCTGTTCGTGCTCGACCGCGAGACCGGCGAGGCGGTCTACGGCATCACCGAGCGCAAGGTACCGGCCTCGCGCGTGCCCGGCGAGTCGGCATGGCCGACGCAGCCGTATCCATCGACGCCGCCGCTCGTGTCGCACTCGCCGCTGACGCCCGACGATGCCTGGGGCCTCACGTTCTGGGATCGCGGCAAATGCCGCGAGCTGATCCGCCGCTACCGCAACGAGGGCGCGTACACGCCGCCCGATACCGCCGGCACGATCCTCTCGCCGAGCTATGTCGGCGGCGTGAACTGGGGCGGCCTCGCGCACGACCCGGCCAGCAACCGCATCATCGCGGTCGTCAACCACCTGCCGATGATCGTCACGCTGCTGCCGCGCGAGGAGTTCGACGCGCAGCTCGCCGCACAGCGCGACTCCGGCGAATACCCGCATTCGGAATTCGCGACCCAGCGCGGCACGCCCTACGGAATGCGGCGCGAGCCTTTCCTGTCGCCGTGGGGACTGCCCTGCGTGCGCCCGCCGTGGGGCACGCTCGTCAATGTCGATCTCGAGGGCAACCGCATCGTCTGGCAGGTGCCGCTCGGCAGCACGCGGGGCTACGCACCGTCCTGGCTGCCGGCGCGCGATTTCGGCATGCCGTCCCTCGGCGGGCCGATCGTCACCGCGGGCGGCCTGGTGTTCGTCGCGGCGAGCATGGACAGCCAGCTGCGGGCCTTCGACATCGAGACCGGCAAGGAGCTGTGGAAGACCGCGCTGCCCGCCGGCGGCCAGGCCACTCCGATGACCTATCGCGCCGGCCCCGATCATCGCCAGTTCATCGTGCTCGCCGCCGGCGGCCACGGCGGGCTCGGCACGCCGCGGGGCGACTACATCATCGCCTGGTCGCTGAAACGATGAGGGCGGCGCGCGGCATCCTCGCGCTCGCGGCGGCGGGCGCCACCGTGGCGTACGGCGCCGACCGGGAGCCGCTGCAGGAGATGGTCGTCACGACGTCGCGCATCGCGACGCCGCAGATCGACGTGCCCGCGAGCGTGACGCGCATCGACACGCAAACGCTGACCCTGCTCGGCGCGACGCATTATTCGGAAGCCGCGAACCGCGTGGCCGGCGTGTACGTGCAGCGCGGCAGCGGGCAGGAGAGCCTGGTCGCGATCCGCTCGCCGGTGCTCACCGGCGCGGGCGCCTGCGGCGCCTTCCTCGCCGCCGAGGACGGCTTCGCGATCCGGCCGATCGGCTCCTGCAACGTCAACGACCTGTTCGAAGTGAACACCGAACAGGCCGCCGCGATCGAAATCCTGCGCGGACCGGGGCCGGCTCTCTACGGCGCGAGCGCGGTGCACGGCATCGTGAACGTGCTGACGCCCGCCGCCAGGTCGCTGCCGCGCTTCGGCGCGGCGCTCGAGGGCGGACCGTACGACTACCGGCGCGCGAAGCTCACCGCCGGCATGACGCGCGGCGATCACGCGTTCGGCGCTTATGGCAGCTACACGCACGATGGCGGCTTTCGCGCCGATTCCGGCCTCGACGAAGGCAAGCTGAATCTGCTCTACGATGACGACGACGTCGCCGGCGGCACGCTGCGCCTGCGCGCGGCGGGCACGGTGCTGAACCAGGAGACCGCGGGCTACATCCGCGGCTACGAAGCCTACCGCGACCGCTCGCTCACGAGGACGAACGCCGATCCGGAAGCGTTCCGCGATGCGTGGAGCGCGCGTGGCTCGGCGGTCTGGTCGCGCGCGGCCTGCGAGGACTGCAGCGACGACCTGCGCATGATCGTGCGCCGCTCGCAGATGCGCTTCCTGCAGCACTTCCTGCTCGGCAAGCCGCTCGAGGAGAACGCCCAGACGAGCGTGATGGGCAGCGCCTCACTGCGCCGCCCGCTCGGCCCGCGCTGGACCTTCGGCGCGGGCCTCGACCTGGAATGGTCCCGGTCGAGCCTGCAGGAAGCGCAGGATGGACCCACGACCGACGGCACGCCGGCCGCGAACGCGATCCGCCCGGCCGGCCGGCACTACGATTACCGCGTCGGTGGGCGCACCGCGGGGGCCTACGCGACGCTCGGCTTGCGCCCGGCCACACACTGGAGCGTGAACGGCGCGCTGCGCGTCGAGCGCACCCGCTACGACTACGACAACCGGATGCTCGCCGGCAACACCGACGAGCACGGCGTGCCCTGCCCCGGCAGCGGCTGTCTCTACAGCCGTCCCGCCGATCGCGACGACGACTTCGACAACGTCGCGCCGAAATTCGACGTCAGCTATTCGCCCTCGCCACGCCAGCGCCTCTACGCGTCGTGGTCACGCGGCTTTCGCCCGCCGGAACAGACCGAGCTGTACCGGCTGCAGCGTCAGCAGGACATCGCCGATCTCGACTCCGAGCGCCTGCAGGGCGGCGAGATCGGCTGGCGCGCCGGTGCCGGCGCGTTCGACTGGTCGCTCGCGGCGTTCGCGCTCGACAAGCGCAACGTGATCCTGCGCGACAGCGCGGGCTTCAACGTCAACGGCGGCCGCACCACGCACCGCGGCATCGAGTACGAGCTGCACTGGCGCCCGTCGGTGCACTGGCGCGCGAGCGTCACCGGCAGCGTCGCGCGGCATCGCTACGCGTTCAGCGCCGCGGTCGAGGGCGGCGAGACGATCCGCGACGGCAACGACGTCGACACCGCGCCGCGCAACGTGCACGCGCTGCGCATCGGCTGGTCGCCGCTCGCCACGCTCGATGCCGAGCTGGAGGTGCTCGACGTCGGCCGCTACTGGCTCGATGCGTCGAACCAGCACGAGTACGCCGGCCACACGCTGCTGAACCTGCGCGCCGGCTGGTCGCCCTCGCCCGCGTGGCGCCTGACATTGCGGGCGCTCAATCTCGCCGACGCGGCGTACGCCGACCGCGCCGACTTTGCGTTCGGCGAATACCGGTATTTCCCCGGCCGCGGGCGTGCGGCGTTCATCGAATTGGCGTACGTCGCGCCCTGAGCCCTGCGGTAGACTTCCGCGCATGCTTTATCTGATCGTCTCGATCGCGCTGCAGGTGCTGCTGATCGTCCACTGCATCAAGACCGGCCGCAACCAGCTGTGGATCTGGGTGCTCGCGCTGCTGTCGCTGCCCGGCGTGATCGCCTACGTCGCCGTCGAGATCGTGCCTGACCTGATGCGCAGCCGCACGGCGCGCAGCGCCGCGCGCGGCGTGTCGCGCGCGCTCGACCCGGGTCGCGACCTGCGCGAAGCGGCCGACCGCCTGCAGGTGACCGGCGACGTCGCGACGCGCCAGGCCTATGCCGACGAGCTGTCGAGGCAGGGCCGGCACGCCGAGGCGATCGCCGCGTATCGCGCCGGCCTCACCGGGCTCTACGAGCACGACCCGAGGCTGCTGCTCGGACTCGCGCAGGCGCAGTTCGCGAGCGGCGATGCGGCCGGTGCGCGCGACACGCTCGACCTGCTGATCGCGAAGAATCCTGATTTCCGCAGCCCCGACGGCCACATGCTCTACGCGCGTGCAGTCGAGGCGACCGGTGACACGGCCAAGGCACTCGAGGAATACGCGGCGCTCGCGTCCTACTACCCCGGCGCCGAGGCGGCCGTGCGTTACGCGCGCCTGTTGCGCGGCACCGGGCAGGACGCCGAGGCCGGGCGAGTACTCACGGAACTGCTCGAACAGGCGCGCATCGCGCCGGCGCACTACCGGCGTGCGCAGCGCGAGTGGCTCGCCGAGGCCGAGCGCGATCAGAAGATCCGGTAGCTGTCCGGATCGAGCTCGACTTTCGGCAGCTTCGGCGCGAGCGCCCTCAGCTCGTTCAGCAGGATCTGTGAAACCGCGAAATTGCGGAACCACTTGCGATCGGCGGGCACCGCATACCACGGCGCATGGGCGGTCGAGCAGCGCGTGAGCACCGCCTGGTAGGCCTGCATGTAGTCGCGCCACTGCCTGCGCTTGTCGAGATCGGCCGCATCCCACTTCCAGTGCTTCTTCGGGTCCTCGAGACGTTCCTCGAGGCGCCGCTTCTGCTCGGCCTTGCTGACGTGCAGGAAGATCTTCACGACCCGCGTGTCGCAGTCGGCCAGCAGCCGCTCGAATTCGTTGATGTGCCGGTAGCGTCGCTGCCAGACGGCACGCGGCGCGAGCTGGCTGACGCGCACGACCAGCACATCCTCGTAGTGCGAGCGGTTGAAGACCGCGATCGAGCCGCGCGGCGGCACGCATCGATGCGCGCGCCACAGGTAGTCGTACTGGCGCTCGAGGTCGTTCGGCGCCTTGAAGGCGTGCACCGTGCAGCCCTGCGGGTTGAACGCGGTCATCACGTGGCGGATCGTGCTGTCCTTGCCGGCCGTGTCCATCGCCTGCAGCACGACCAGCAGCGCGTGATGCCCGCCCGCGTACATGCGGTACTGCAGCGCGCCGAGTTCATGCCTGTTGCGCTCGAGCGCCCGCTCGGCGTCGGCCTTCCTCCAGCCATGCGTCGCGCGCGCGGCCGGCTCGCGCAGCACGATGCGCGCGCCGGGGCGCACGCGCAGCTTATCGGGCAGCTTCGCCGCGTCGACGGCCTTCGCCATGCCGGTCTCCTTCCCGCCCGCCGGTCGCGGGTACCTGCTGCGTGATGCAGTGGATGTTGCCGCCGCCCAGCAGGATCTCGCGCGCCGGCACGCCGACGACGCGCCGGCCCGGGAACAGTGCGGCGATGCGCCGCAGCGCCGCCCTGTCGGTGCGCGCATCGAGCAGCGGCACGACGACGCCGCGATTGGCGATGTAGAAGTTCACGTAGCTGCCCGCGAGCCGCTCGCCGGCACGGCGCGGCTTGGCACCGTCGCGGGCGAGGATGCCGCGCGCCTCGCGCGCGCTCATGCGCAGCGGCCCGGGCTGCGGCAGCTTCACGACGCGCAGGCGCCGGCCACGTGCGTCGCGCGCATCGTTGAGCCGCTCCCAGGCGTCGCGCGACACGCGGTACTGGGGATCGCGCTTTGCATCGGTCCAGGTCAGCGCGACGACACCGGGCCGCACGAAACAGGCGAGATTGTCGATGTGGCCGTCGGTCTCGTCGTTGAAGACGCCCTCGCCGAGCCAGATCACCTTGTCGACGCCGAGCCAGTCGCGGAAATGCGCCTCGAGCTGCACGCGCGACAGCGATGGATTGCGGTTCGGATTGAGCACGCACTGCTCGGTCACGAGCAGCGTGCCCTCGCCATCGACGTGGATCGCGCCGCCCTCGTTGACGATCGGCGCGCGATAACGGTCGACGCGCTCGATCTCGAGCACCTTGCGCGCGACGAGGTCGTCCTGGTCCCACGGGAAGTAGAGCCCGCCGTCGAGCCCACCCCAGGCATTGAAGCGCCAGTCGATGCCGCGCAGCCCGCCGCGGCCGTCGGTCACGAAGCTCGGGCCGACGTCGCGCATCCAGCTGTCGTTCGACGACAGCTCGACGAGGCGGATCTGCGGCGCGAGCTGCGCGCGCGCGAACTCGAACTGGCGCGCGCCGACGCCGACCGTGACCGGCTCGAAGCGGGCGATCGCCGCGGCGACCGCGGCATAGGCGGCCTGTGCGGGCCGCGCATGCTCGCGCCAGTTGTCCGGACGCTCGGGCCAGAGCATCCAGCAGCCCGAGTGAGGCGCGTACTCGGCGGGCATGCGATAGCCGTCGGCAGCGGGTGTCGTGGTCAGCGTGCGGCTCATCGGCTGCATTCTACATGGTAGAATTGATGGCTAATCCCAAGGAGTCCTGTGCATGGCGACCGCTCCCTCCCCGAAGATCACCCCGCCCGCCGGCGGCGCGAAAATCACGATCGCGAACGGCAAGCTCGCCGTCCCCGACCAGCCGATCATCCCGTTCATCGAGGGCGACGGCACCGGTCCGGACATCTGGCGCGCCAGCGTGCGCGTGTTCGATACGGCGGTCGAGAAGGCCTATGGCGGCAAGCGCCGCATCCACTGGCTGGAGATCTACGCGGGCGAGAAGTCGAACAAGCTGTTCAACACCTGGCTGCCGGACGAGAGCGTGGCGGCGTGCCGCGAGTACCTCGTGTCGATCAAGGGGCCGCTCACCACGCCGGTCGGCGGCGGCATCCGCTCGCTGAACGTCGCGCTGCGCCAGATGCTCGACCTGTACGTGTGCCTGCGGCCGGTGCGCTGGTTCAAGGGCGTGCCCTCGCCGGTCAAGGCGCCCGGCAAGGTGGACATGGTGATCTTCCGCGAGAACACCGAGGACATCTACGCGGGCATCGAGTTCGAGCTCGGCAGCGAGGACAATCGCAAGTTCAAGGAACTGTTCAAGCAGCACTTCCCGAAGGCCTACGCGAAGATCCGCTTCCCGGAGACCTCGGGCATCGGCATCAAGCCGGTGTCGCAGGAAGGCACCGACCGGCTGTTCCGCGCGGCGGTCGAGTACGCGATCGCGAACCGGCGCAAGAGCGTCACGATCGTGCACAAGGGCAACATCCAGAAGTACACCGAGGGCGCGTTCCGCAACTGGAGCTACGCGCTCGCCGAGCGCGAGTTCGGCGACAAGGTCTACACCTGGGAGCAGTGGGAGCGGACCAAGGCGAAGAGCGGCGAGAAGGCGGCAAACGACGAGCAGGACGCGGCGAAGAAGGCCGGCAAGGTCATCATCAAGGACGCGATCGCCGACATCACGCTGCAGCAGGTGCTGACGCGGCCCGACGAGTTCGACGTGCTCGCGACCTGCAACCTGAACGGCGACTACCTCTCGGATGCCCTCGCCGCGCAGGTCGGCGGCATCGGCATCGCGCCCGGCGCCAACATCAACTATGTCACGGGCCACGCGGTGTTCGAGGCGACCCACGGCACGGCGCCGAAGTACGCCAACCTCGACAAGGTCAACCCGGGCTCGGTCATCCTGTCCGGTGAAATGATGCTGCGCTACATGGGCTGGACGGAGGCGGCGGACGCGATTCTCGGCGCGATGGATCGCACGATCGGCCAGAAGACCGTCACCTACGATTTCGCGCGCCTGATGGAGGGCGCCACCGAGGTGAAGTGCAGCGAGTTCGCCGACGCACTGATCAAGAACCTCTGAGTGCCGCCGGAACGCGCTGCGTGACCGCAGACTCCGCGCTGGCCGAGGACTGCGCGCGGCATATCGCCGCCGCGTTCGCGGACTACAACGCCGAGTTTCGCGCGATCACGCGGCGCGCGCCGCAGCGCTTCGACGAGCGCGACTGGAAGGGCAGCCAGCGCGATGCCGTCGAGCGCATCGAACTCTACGACCGCTGGGTCGACCGGGCGATCGCGGAAATGCGCCTGAAGCTCGGCCACCGTGCCCACGACCGGGACCTGTGGCGCACGATCCGGGCACACTTCAGTGACCAGATCGATGCGCTGCCGGATCGCGAGTTCACCAAGACCTATTTCAGTTCGATCACGCGCCGTCTGTACGGCACCGTGGGTGTCGCGCCCGAAATCGAGTTCGTCGCCGCCGACCTCGACCCGCTCGCGAGCGTGACGAGCGAGGTCGTCACCAACACATATCTCAATCGTGGCTCCCTGCCGCTGCTGTTCGAGGACCTGCTCGGCGACCTACGCTTCCACTCGCCGTGGAAGGACTTCGACCGCAGCGTGGGACACGTGGCCGCCGAAGTCGCCGCGCACCTCGCCACCCTCGGCGAACGCCGCACGCTGACCCGCCTCGACATGATCCGTCCCGTCTTCTACCAGATGACCCGCGCCTTCCTCGTCGGGCGCATCACCGGGCGGGGCTTCACGGTGCCGCTCGTGATCGCCCTCAAGAACACGGAAAGCGGCATCCACGTCGATGCCGTGATGCTCGCGGAAGCCGACGTCAGCATCGTGTTCGGGTTCACGCGCTCGTATTTCCACGTCGACCTCGACCGGGTCGGCGAGGCGGTCGTGTTCCTGAAGTCGCTGCTGCCGAAAAAGCCCGTCAGCGAGCTGTTCACCGTGCTCGGCCGTGCCAAGCAGGGCAAGACCGAGCGGTTCCGGGAACTGCTGCGCCACATGGAGCAGACGACCGACCGCTTCGTGCACGCACCCGGCGAGCGCGGACTCGTGATGGTGTGCTTCACGCTGCCCTCTTTCGACGTCGTCTTCAAGGTGATCCGCGACCGTTTCCCGTACCCGAAGACCGTGCTGCGCGAGGAAGTGCTCGCGAAATACGCCTATGTCTTCCGGCACGACCGCGCCGGACGGCTGGTCGATGCGCAGGAATTCAAGCGCCTGCGCATCCCGCGCGCGCGCTTTGCGCCGGAGCTCCTCGAGGAACT
>JAHCAN010000049.1 GCA_019634915.1 Steroidobacteraceae bacterium
GAAGCTCTCGCGCACCTATCGCGACAAGATCAACTACTTCCTGAAGGGGCCGCGGCTGAACTGACGGCCGGCGCGAGGTAACGCGCGTACCAGTCGACGTAGCGCTGCAGCCGGTCGACCCGCAGGCTCGGACGGCTGAGCCCGTGGTGCTGCCCCGGGTAGATCACGAGCTGCGTCGGCACGCCGAGCCGGCGCAGCGCCTGGTACATCTGCTCGGTCGCGGGCAGCGGCACGTTGAAATCCTCGCTGCCGCACAGGAACAGCGTCGGCGTGCGGATCCGGTCGGCGTGCACGAACGGGTAGGAGAGCCGCAGCCACAGGTCGGTGCGCTCCCAGGGCAGGCCGAGCTCGACCTCCCAGCCGTAGGTGTACTGGTCGACGCCGTAGCCGCCCAGCATGTTCGACATGCCCGCGCCGCTGGTCGCGGCCTTGAAGCGCGTATCGGCCGCGATCACGTAGTTGGTCAGCATCGCGCCATAGCTCCAGCCGCCGACTCCGAGGCGGTCGGCATCGGCGATGCCTGCGGCGACGACGAAGTCGGTCAGCGCGAGCACGTCGGGCACGTCCGCATGGCCCCAGTCCGCGAACAGCGCGCGCTGCCACGCGTGGCCGCGGCCGGTGCTGCCGCGCGGGTTCGGTGCGACGACCGCGTAGCCCTGCGCGGCGAACAGCTGCCACGACAGGTCGAACTCGTGCTGGTGCTGCGACACCGGCCCGCCGTGCAGGCGCAGCAGCGTCGGGTGGCGGGCACCGGCTGCCGCGCCCTTCGGCTCGAGCAGCAGGCCGTGGACCTCGAGGCCGTCGGCACTGCGCGCGGCGATGTCGCGTGCGGTCACGAGCTCGACTTCGGCGAGCCAGGCGTCGTTGTGGTGCGAGAGCCGGCGCAGCGTGCCGCGCTCGACCGCGGACAGCTCGCCGGGCTGCGCGCTGGTGCCGTGCACGACGACCACGCGGCCGTTCGCGCCAACGTCGAATTCGCTGACCACACCGCCGGGCGCGGTCAGCCGCTCGACGCGGCCGTCGCGCAGGCGCACGCGCGCGAGCACCACGCTCGCATCGTCCTCGAGGCGGAAATAGATCCATTGCCCGTCGGCCGACCAGCGCGGTTCGACCGTGTTGCGATCGAGCGCGGCGGTCGGCAGCCGCGCCTCGCCGGGCGCCGCCTGCGCGCCGGCCGGCACGTCGATCACGGCCACCTGCGCGAGCGAGTACCACAGGTCCTCCGGCGCGCCGCGTGCGAGCGTCGCGATGCGCCGGCCGTCGGCGCTGAAGCGCGGCGGGCCGCTCAGCCACTCGCCGTCGGCATCGCCGTCCGCACCAGGGTTGGCGGTCAGCTGCCGCGCCGTCGCGCCGGGCTCGGCGGCGATCAGGTACAGGTCCCAGTTGTCGTGCGCGTCGGGCTCCTCGCCCCGCTTGCTGACGAACGCGATCTGCGTGCCGTCGGGCGACCATGCAGGCTGCAGTTCGTCGTAGGGCCCGTCGGTCAGCGGCGTGACCGCGCCGTCGGCGACGCGCAGCAGGAAAAGATGCGAGCGCTCGGCGCGCAGGTAGCCGCCGTCATCCGACTTGAACAGCAGCCGGTCGATCACGATCGGCGCGGGCTTGTCTTCATCCTCGTCGACGATGCGCGGCAGCTGCGCGGTGAACACGATGCGCGTGCCGTCGGGCGACCACGCGAAGTCGGTGACCGGCGATTCGAAGCGGCTCAGCTGCTGCGCCTCGCCGCCCGCCATGTCGAGCACCCAGATCTGGTCGCCCGCCTTCTCGTCGGCACGGTCGCTCAGGAACGCGAGCCGGCGGCCGTCGGGACTCCAGCGCGGGCTGTGCTCGCTCGCCTTGCTGCGCGTCAGCTGGCGCGTCTCCCTGCCGTCCCAGCGCGTGAGCCACAGGTCGCTCTGGTCGGCATCGGCCTCGCGGTCGGCCACGCTCACCGCGTAGGCGATCCATTGCCCGTCGGGCGAGAAGCGCGGGCTTTCTACGGTCTCGAGCCGATAGACGTCCTCGGCGACGACGCCGCGCGCCTGCGCGGTCGCGAGCGGCAGCAGCGCGAGCGCGAGCGCGAGCGCGAGCAGTGCGAGCGGCGCGCGCGCCGCGGTGCGCGCGCTCAGCAATCCGCGGCGGGCACCGCGCGGCGGCGGGCCGGGCTGTAGAACGGTCCCTCGACGACCGTGCAACGCGCCATCAAGCGGCTCCATTTGAGCTCCTTCTGGTAGTAGATCTCGGCCCACAGCTCATCGCCCGGCGCGCCGTGCGGCATCTCCACCGACGCGAGCGCGATGTTCGACTTCGCCGCCGGCGACCACAGCGCCGACGTGACGACGCCGACGTTCTTCCTGCGCCGGTCGTAGATGAAGGCATCCTTGGCCGGCTTGTTGCCCTCGACGTCGAGCCTGACGAGCCGGTGGCGCGAGCCGCGCGCCTTCTCTGCGAGCAGCGCGCGCCGGCCCGTGAACGGCCCCTTGGCGAAATCGACGAGCCACGCGAGATCGAGCTCGAACGGCGAGCGCGTGCGCTCGGCGCGGATCGCGCGATCGGCCGGCAGGAAATCGACGCCCGCCTGGATGAAGCCCGCCTCGATGCGGCTCATCTCGAGCGCGAAGGTCCCCATCGGCTTCAGGCCGACCTGCTGGCCGACGTCGAACAGCCGGTCCCACAGCGCGACCGCGAGCTCCGGGTCGATCCACAGCTCGTAACCGAGATCGCCGGTGAAGCCGGTGCGCGAAACCGTGAGCTCGCCGCCCTCGAACGCGTAGCCGCGGATGCCGAATGGCGTCAGCGTCTCGATGCCGGCGAGTCCGAGGCGCTTCAGTACCGCACAGCTCGTCGGGCCCTGCAGCGCGAGCGCCGCGACGTCGTGCGTCTCCTCCTGGATCGACACGTCGAAGCCGGGCGCCGAGCCGTGCAGCCAGTCGAGCTGGCGCTCCTGCGAGCAGAGCCGGTAGACGTGATCGCGCAGGTGGAAGATCGTGCCGTCGTCGACGACCTGGCCGGCATCGTCGCACCACACGGTGTAGCCGACCCGGCCGGGCTTCAGCTTCGCGACGTCGCGCGTGACGAGCCGGTTCATGTACGCGAGCGCGTCGGGCCCGGTGATCAGGTGCTTCGTCATCGGCGAGAGATCGAACACCGTACAGGCATTGCGCAGCGCGGTGTACTCGAGGCCGACGTCGAAATAGGCATCGGCGACCGTGTAATCGCGCCAGCGGTGCCAGGCATTGAGCGTGTTCGCGGCCGACGTGCGCGCATGGAACGGCGTCGGGAACACGGCCTGCAGGTAATGTTCGCGCGGGATCGTCACGCTGCGCCTCCCGCCGGCGCGCGGCGCAGTGCCGCGAGCACGACGCGCGCGGCATTGCGCCCCGCATTGCCCATCACGCCGCCGCCCGGGTGGCAGCCGGCGCCGCAGGAATAGAGACCGTCGACCGGCGCCGCGTACTGCGCCGCACCCGGCACCGGGCGCAGCATCATGAACTGGTCAAGTGCCAGCTCGCCGTGGTGCCAGTGGCCGCCGGTGATGCGGAATTCGCGCTCGAGGTCGGGAGGCGCCAGCAGTTCGGCGGCGATGATGCGGCTGCGCAGCCCGGGCGCATGGCGCTCGAGCACCGCGAGCGTCGCGTCGAACAGGCCCTTGCGGCCCTCGTCCCAGCCGCCGGCGAGATCGTAGGGCGCGTACTGCACGATGGCCGACAGCACGTGCCGGCCCGCGGGCGCCAGCGCCGGATCGTGGATCGACGGCAGCGTGATCTCGAGCACCGGCTGCGGCGAGAACTCACGGTACTTGGCCGGATCGAATGCCGCGTCGACATAGCCGCAGTCGGGCGCGACGATCAGCCGCTCGCCGAGCGCGTCGGCCGGCACGCCGCGGAACTCCGGCAGCCCGTCGAGCGCGAGGTGCAGCTTCGCCACGCAGCCGTCGGTGCGGAAATGCTGCACGCGGCGCGCGAACTCGGCATCGAGATGGCGCGCGCCGAGCAGGCGCAGGTAGGTCGATTTCGGATCGAGGTTCGAGACCACCGCGTCGGCCGCGATCTCCTCGCCGCTCTCGAGTGCGACGCCACTCACGCGCCCGCTGCTGACGACGAACGACGCGACCGGGCTCGCGACGCGGATCTCGGCGCCGGCCGCGCGCGCCGCGATCGCGAGCGCGCCGGTCACCGCACCCATGCCACCGCGCGGCAGTGAATGGGCATCCGCACGCTGCAGGCTCGTGAAGAAAGTCTGCCCCGAGCGCGGCCCGAGCTTCGCGCCGAGCACGCCGTCGAGCGCGAGTGCGCCCTTGAGCGCGGCGCTCTCGAAGCGATCCTCGAGCAGGTCGTGCAGGTTCATCGTGCCGACGCGCAGCAGCTCGCGCATGCCGGCACGGCCGAGGCAGCGGATGTCGAGCGCGAACCGGGCGAGATTCCACGGCGTCGGCACGCGGCCGTTCTGGCGCGCGAGTACCGCGGCGAAGCGGCGCTGGCGCTGCACGTACTCGACGAGCGCGGCGCGATCGGCCGCGGACACCTCGCCCGCGACCACGTCCGCACCATCGAGGATCAGCGCGCCGGCATCACCGGGCGCCACCGTGCGCAGGCCGCGGCGCGCGTACCCGAGCCCGTGCTTCGCGAGCCGCAGCTCGCGCTCGATCGCCGCATCGAAGCCGTACAGCAGATGGGCGGGCGCGGACACGAGGAAGCCCGGCGCGAACTCGCGCGTGACCGCCGCGCCACCGACCCGGTCGGCCGCCTCGAGCACCAGGACCTTGCGGCCGGCACGCGCGAGATAGGCCGCGCAGACGAGTCCATTGTGCCCGCCGCCGACGATGACGATGCGGCCGGCCTCAGTCATCGCTCCACCCCTGCGGCACGATCGCCGGCCGGCGCAGGTCGCGCAGCACTTCGCGCGCCGCGTTCGCGCCGGGCGCGGCCATCACGCCGCCGCCCGGGTGGGTCGCCGAACCGCACAGGTACATGCCGCGCAGCGGCCCGCGGTACTGCGCATAACCCGGGAACGGCCGGTTGAAGAACAGCTGGTCGAAGGTCAGCTCGCCCTGGAAGATGTTGCCCTCGGTGAGCCCGACCTCGTTCTCGAGCTCCTGCGGCGTGCGCACTTCGGCGTGCAGCACGAGGCTCCGGAAATCGGGGCTGTAGCGCGCGATCTGGTCGAACACGGTCTCGCGAAACGCCGTGCGGTCGGCGTCGGTCCAGTCGCGGCCGGCGAGCTCGCGCGGCACGTACTGCACGAACACCGACATGTAGTGCTTGCCGGGCGGCGTCATCGTCGGATCGGTCAGCGACGGGATCAGCAGGTCGAGATACGGATCCTTCGACCAGGTCCCCGCCTTCCAGTCGTCGTAGGCGCGCTCGAAGCGCTCGAGCGTGTCGAGGAAATGCATGTCACCGGCGACCAGCGGATGCCCGGCGCCGAGCGCCGGGAAGCTCGGCAGCCCGTCGAGCGCGATGTTGAGCTTGCCGGAGGAGCCGCGGATCCTGAACTCGCGCGCCTTGCGCACGACGTCCGCGTCGAGATCGCCCGCGTCGAGCAGCTTCAGGAAAGTGCGCTTCGGGTCGAGGCTCGAGATCACGATGTCCGAGTAGAGCTCGTCGCCGTTCTGCAGCACGACGCCGTTGACGCGGCCGTCGCGCGCGAGGATGCGCGCCACCGGCGCGTCCGCCCTGATCTCGCCGCCGGCCGCGCGCAGCGCGCCGGCGAGCGCGTTCGACACCGCACCCATGCCGCCGCGCGCGAAACCCCAGGAGCCCACCTGGCCGTCGACGTCGCCCATGTAGTGATGCAGCAGCACGTAGGCCGTGCCGGGCGAGTGCACGCCGAGCGCGGTGCCGATGATGCCGCTGCCGGCGTGATGCGCCTTGACCAGATCGGACTCGAAATACTCGTTCAGATAGTCGGCGATGCTCATCGAGTAGAAGCGGATCGTGTCGCCCATCGTCGTCGGGCCGAGCTTCACGAATTCGCGCCCGAGATGCGCGAGCTCGCGCAGGTCGCGCAGCCGCAGCGATGCCGGATCGGGCGGCGTGCGCATCAGCAGCGAGCGGATGAAGCGGCACTGGCGCATCGTGTCGCGTGAATAGCGCAGGTATGCATCCGCGTCGCGCTCGTTGTGGCGCGCGTATTCGCGGCGGCGCACGTCCTTGTCGGGATAGCCGCCGATGTAGTCGCCGTCGCGCGTGAAAGTGACGCCGCCGCCGTAGGGCGCCACCTGCAGGCCATGGCGCGCGAGATCGAGGCCACGGTAGATCTCGGGCCGCAGCAGGCTGCAGACGTATGAGCAGTTCGAATAGATCCAGCCCGGGTGCAGCTCGCGGCTCACCGCCGCGCCGCCGATCCACGGCTTGCGCTCGAGCACGAGCGCCTTGAGGCCGGACTTGGCGAGAAACGCAGCGGTGGTCAGGCCGTTGTGGCCCGCGCCGATGACGATCACGTCGTAGCGCGTCATACGGCGCGGCGGCTCAGAGCAGTTCCGCGAGCCGATCGGCGTACCACCGATCGAAGATGTGCACGCAATCCTCGGAGGACTGGTACGGCCCGGGTCGAAAACCGCGCGAGCGCACGCCCGCCTGCGCGCGCTCGCACAGCGCCCAGTCCTGGCGGTTGGTCGTATCCCAGAACTGCACGACATCCGACGGATCGAAGTCCGGCGCGCCGACCGCTGCCGCGGTGAACAGCCACTCGCAGACGACATGGGTGCGCTCTGGCGTGACCGGCCACGCCGTGTGCACCAGCACGTAGTCCGGATGCGGCGAGAGCAGCATGTTCGGGTAGATCACGTAATAGTGCACGTAGCGGCAGTCGTCGAGCGACAGGCCCGGGATCGTCGGCAGCGTGCTGCGCCCGCTCATCGACATCGTCTCGACGCCCTCGCGCAGACGCATCGGCCCGCCGTTGAAGCACGCGCCGATCTCCTGGCCGCGCTCGCCGCGGCTGATCTGCTCGCTGATGCGCGCGAGCTGCGGATGCGCGCCGGCGCAGTGATAGCACTCGCTGTAGTTCTCGCAGATCAGCTTCCAGTTGGCCGCGACGTCGTACTCGATGCGCCGGCCGCAGACGAGCTCCGGCATGCGAAAACGCGCGAGGTCGGGCAGATCGGCGAGGTAGCGCTCGAGCGGCTGCGCGCCGTCGTCGAGGTTCACGAAGATGAAGCCCTCGTGCACGCCGATGCGCACCGGCACCAGCCCGAACTCGGCCTTGCAGAAGCCCTCGTCCATGCGCGGCGCGTTCTGCAGGCTGCCGTCGAGGTGGTAGCTCCACGAGTGGTACGGGCACAGCACGCGCGCGAGGCCACGGCCGCGCGGCTCGTCGAGCAGCCGCGAGCCGCGGTGGCGGCAGACGTTGTAGAACGCGCGCACCGCGCCGTCCGCGCCGCGCAGCACGATAATCGAATCGCCCGCGATCTCCTTCAGGAAATAATCGCCCGCCGCGGGAATGTCGACTTCGCGGCCGACGCAGAGCCATTCGCGCGCGAACAGGCCGCGCTGCTCGAGCTGCAATACTTCGCCCGACGTGTAGACGGCGCCCGGCAGCGTGCGCGCGTCCGCGAACGGTCCGCGCGTGCGCTCGAGATCCAGGACGCGCGGCACGGACCGCGCGGCTTCGATGGTCATGGCCACCCCCCGATGGACGGCAGATTGTACCCGTTCGCCCGATCGTGCGGCGCCCGCGCTCGCCGCTCGCGCGTCACTGCTTGAACAGCAGCCCGCCCTTCACGACCACCGCGACGTCCTGCAGCTGGCGGATGTCCGCGAGCGGATCGCCCTTCACGGCGATCACGTCGCCGAAGCGCCCGGGCGCCACGGCGCCGACCCGGTCCGCCCAGCCCATGTAGTGCGCCGCGAGCGAAGTCGCCGCCTTGATCGCCTCCATCGGCGTCATGCCGCGCTCGACCATGATCGGGAACTGCCGCGCGTTCAGGCCGTGCGGATAGACGCCCGCATCGGTGCCGTAGACGATAGCCACACCGGCCGCATGCGCGCGCGTGAATCCCTGCCGCTGCGCCTCGGTGGTTTCGGCGTTCTTGCGCAGGAATTCCTCGGGCCAGCCCTGCTGCCGGCCCTCGGTATCGATGTAATCGCCGTTGTAGACGTCCATCGACAGCGCGACGTCGTGTGCTTTCGCGAGTGCGATGCCCTCGTCGTCGATCAGCGAGGCGTGCTCGATCGTGTCGGCACCGGCGAGGATCGCCTCCCTGATCGAGCGCGCGCCGTGGGCATGGGCGGCCACCTTGAGTCCCGCGGCATGCGCGACTTCGGTCACCGCGGCGATCTCCTCGGGCGTCATCTCCGGCTCGCCGGGCACGCCGCCGTAGGCGAGCACGGCGCCCGAGGCGATCACTTTCAGCAGGTCCGCGCCGCCATCGACTGCGGCCTGCGCCTTCGCGCGAAACTCCGCGGGCCCGCGCGCCACGCCGAGCCGGACCGCGGCCGGGATCTGCGCCTCGGGCACGCCGGGCACCAGCAGGTCACCGCCGCCGCCGGGGATCGTCAGGTAGTAACCGACGACCTGCATGCGCGGCCCGGCGACCTGGCCGGCCGCGATCGCATCGCGCAGCTCGCGGTCGGTCCAGCCGACGTACACGCCGACGTTGCGCACGGTCGTGAAGCCGGCGAGCAGCGTTGCGGCGGCAAACTCGCGCGAGATCGCGAGCTGCTCGGCCTGCGTGCGATCGAAATACACGCGCAGGTCGGACGTATCCTCGGGCCGCTCGGTGATGTGCGTGTGCATGTCGATCAGCCCGGGCAGGCAGGTGTAGCCGGCGAGATCGAGCACCGGCAGTCCGCGCGGCGCGCGGCGCCCCGACTCGACGCTCGCGACCTTGCCGTCGCGGATCACCACCGTTACGTTCGCGAGCGGCGCATCGGCGAGGCCGTCGATCAGCGCACCGCATTGCAGCGCCATCGAACCGGTGTCGGCCGGATACGGGGCATCCAGCGCCTGGACCACCGGCGCGGTCGTTTGCGCGCAGGCACCGACCACCGCGGTGATCAGTGCCAGCATCGCGCCTCTCGTCATGCGGGTCGAGGTATTCATCGGCGCATTATGGCGCAGCGCCCGTGCGCGCGGGTTTGACAGCCGCGGCGCGGCGGTTTCTGATCGCGCCATGCCCAGCCCCCCGGAGCCGGTCGGCACGCTCGACGTCGCGCTCGCGCACGCCGCGCGCCTGCTCGCCAGCGAACCACGCCTCGCCGCCGAGCAGTCCGCGGAAATCCTCGCGGCGGTGCCGGGCCACCCGGGCGCGACGCTGATGCTCGGCGCCGCGCATCGCCTGCAGGGCGACACCGATGCCGCGCTCGCGATCCTCGAACCGCTGGCGCGCGCGCAGCCGAATGCAGCCGCCGTGCACTTCGAGCTGGGCCTCGCACTCGGCAGCGCGCGGCGTGGCGAGGAGGCGGTGGTGGCGCTGCGACGCGCCGTGCAGCTGAAGCGCGACCTGCCCGATGCCTGGCGGGCGCTCGGCGATCACCTGACGATGATGGGTGACATCGCCGGCGCCGACGCGGCCTACGCGCAGCACATCCGCCATTCGACACGCGACCCGCGGCTGCTCGCGCCCGCCGCGGCGCTGTGCGAAGGGCGCATCGCGCCCGCCGAGCAGGCGCTGCGCGCGCACCTGACCCAGCATCCGACCGACGTCGCGGCGATCCGGATGCTGGCCGAGGTCGCCGCACGCCTCGGCCGCTACGGCGACGCGCAACTGCTGCTCGAGCGCTGTCTCGAGCTCGCGCCCGGCTTCACCGCCGCGCGCCACAACCGCGCGATCGTGCTGCTGCGCGGCGGCAAGCCGGTCGAGGCGCTCGCCGAAGCCGAACGCCTGCTCGCGGCCGAGCCGAGCAATCCCGGCTTTCGCAATCTGAAGGCGGCGATCCTGACGCGCATCGGCGAATACGACCAGTCGATCGACATCTTCGCCGACGTGCTGGCCGAGTACCCGCATCAGGCGCGCATCTGGCTGAGTTACGGCCATGCGCTCAAGACCGCCGGCCGCCAGGACGACAGCATCGCCGCCTACCGCCACGCGATCGCGCTCGCGCCCGAGCTCGGCGAGGCGTACTGGAGCCTCGCCAACCTGAAGACCTTCCGCTTCACGCCGGACGAACTCGCGGCGATGACGCGCCAGCTCGCGCGTGCCGATCTCGCGCCCGAGGACCGGTTCCATTTCGATTTCGCGATGGGCAAGGCGCTCGAGGACCGCCGTGAATATGCGGCCTCCTTCGGGCATTACGACGCGGCCAACCGGCTGCGCAGCCAGGGTCTCGCCTACGACGCGGACGAGCAACGGGCGCACGTGGGGCGCTCGAAGGCCCTGTTCACGCAAGCCTTCTTCGACGCCCGCGCCGGCTTCGGCAGCCCCGCGCCGGACCCGATCTTCATCGTGGGCCTGCCACGGGCGGGCTCGACGCTGCTCGAGCAGATCCTCTCGAGCCACTCGCAGGTCGAGGGCACGATGGAACTGCCCGACATCGGCATGCTCGCGCGCGAGCTCGGCGGGCGGAAGAAGCGCCCGGACGGCCCGCGCTACCTGGAGGCGCTCGCCGGCCTGTCCGCCGACGACTGCCGCGAGCTCGGCGAGCGCTATCTCGCGCAGACCCGTGTCCAGCGCAAGCACGGCGCGCCGTTCTTCATCGACAAGATGCCGAACAATTTCGCGCACGTCGGGCTGATCCACCTGATCCTGCCGCGTTCGAAGATCATCGATGCGCGGCGCCACCCGCTCGGCTGCTGCTTCTCGGCGTTCAAGCAGCACTTCGCGCGCGGGCAGGGCTTCACCTACAGCCTCGAGGACGTCGGCCGCTATTACGCCGGCTACGTCGAGCTGATGGCCCATATCGACGCCGTATTGCCGGGGCGCGTGCACCGGGTGATCTACGAGCGCATGGTCGAGGACACCGAGGCCGAGGTCCGCCGGCTGCTCGACTATTGCGGCCTGCCCTTCGAGGAGGCCTGCCTGCGCTTCTGGCAGACCGAGCGCGCGGTGCGCACCGCGAGCTCCGAGCAGGTCCGCCGGCCGATCTACCGCGATGGCGTCGATCAGTGGCGGCACTACACCCCCTGGCTCGGGCCTTTGCGGGATGCGCTCGGGCCGGTACTCGACGCCTATCCGGGAATACCGGCATACTGGTCGGCACAAGACGGGGGTCAACCATGACACGCAGCAAACGCAGGAAGCTGGTGCGCGAGCAATTGCGGCGCCCGGCTGGCAGGGTCGGGCGTGCACCGATGGTGTCCGCGGCGGTACTCGCCGCGATCACCGGCACGCAGGTCACGGCCTAGACGCCCACTTCGGGCGGCGCGCTCGAGGAAGTGGTCGTCACGGCGCAGAAGCGCGAGGAGAGCCTGCAGGACGTGCCGCTCAGCATCCAGGCGCTCGGCACCACGCGCCTCGAGGAGCTGCACGTCACGAGCTTCAACGACTACGTGAAGTTCCTGCCGAGCGTGAGTTTCCAGTCGATCGGTCCCGGCGCCGCCTCGGTCTACATGCGCGGCGTCGCGAGCGGCGAGAACTCGAACCACTCGGGCCCGCAGCCGAGCGTCGGCATCTATCTCGACGAGCAGCCGATCACGACGATCCAGGGCGCGCTCGACGTGCGCATCTACGACATCGCACGCGTCGAGGCGCTCGCCGGCCCGCAGGGCACGCTCTACGGGGCGAGCTCGCAGGCCGGCACGATCCGCATCATCACGAACAAGCCCGACCCTTCCGGTTTCGACGCCGGCTTCGACCTCGAGGGCAACACGGTCGAGCACGGCGGACAGGGCTACGCCGCCGAGGGCTTCGTCAACATCCCGCTGCGCTCGAATGCGGCGATCCGGCTGGTCGGCTGGGCCGCGCACGACGCGGGCTTCATCGACAACGTGTACGGCGAGCGCACGTTCCCGACCTGGGGCGGCACGATCAACAACGCGGCCTATGCGAAGAAGGATTACAACGACGTCGAAACCTACGGCGCGCGCGCCGCGCTGAAGATCGACCTGAACGACAGCTGGACGGTGACGCCGCAGCTGATGGGCCAGAAACAGGAAATCGGCGGCTTTTTCGGCTACGACCCGTCGGTCGGCGACCTGAAGCTGACGCACTACCGCCGTGACAACGCGAAGGACTCGTGGCTGCAGGCGGCGCTGACCGTCGAGGGCAGGATCGCGAACCTCGACCTCGTCTACGCGGGCGCCTATCTGAAGCGCAAGTACGACTCCGACAACGACTACAACGATTACTCGTTCTACTACGACACATTGTTCGGGTACGGCGCGTATTTCTACGACGACGACGGCACGATCGTCGATCCGTCGCAGTACTTCATCGGCCGCGACCACTTCAAGAAGCAGAGCCACGAACTGCGCCTGTCGTCGTCGAAGGACAACCGCGCCTATTTCGTCGCCGGCCTGTTCTACCAGCGCCAGCAGCACGACATCGAGCAGAACTACCGGATCGACGCGATCGGCGACTCGATCAGCGTCACCGGCTGGCCGGGCACGATCTGGCTCACCGAACAGGTGCGCGTCGACCGCGACTACGCGGCGTTCGGCGAGGTCACCTTCAAGGCCACCGACCGGCTGTCACTGACCGGCGGCGTGCGCTTCTTCAAGTCCGACAATTCGCTCATGGGCTTCTTCGGCTACGGCGCGGGCTTCAGCGGCAGCACCGGCGAGGCCGCATGCACCGATCCGCCGACCGTCGGCGGCGGCATCAACGGCGCGCCGTGCACCAATCTCGACAAGTCGGTGGACGAGACCGGCAACACGATCAAGCTGAACGCGACCTACCGCTTCAGCGAAGGTAACCTGCTGTTACGCGACCTACTCCGAGGGCTTCCGGCCGGGCGGCATCAACCGCCGCGGCACGCTGCCGCCCTACGGCGCGGACTACCTGAAGAACTACGAATTCGGCTGGAAGCGCACGACCGACGACAACCGGCTGCGTTACAGCGGCGCGCTGTTCGTCGAGGACTGGGACGACATCCAGTTCTCCTACCTCGGCCCCAACGGCCTGACCGAGATCAGGAACGCCGGTGCGGCCCGCATCGTCGGCATCGAGGCGGACTTCAGCTACGCGGTCACGCCGAACATGACCTGGTCGGGCGGCTTCGCCTACCTCGAGAACAAATTGCGGCAGGACTACTGCGAGGATGCCGCCAGCCCCGACTGCCCGGACGCGCCGAAAGGCACGCAGCTGCCGGTCACGCCGCGGTTCAAGGCGAACCTGACCGGACGCTACCGCTTCACTCTGGGCGATTTCGATGCGTTCGCGCAGGGCGCCGTCGTGCACCAGGGCAACAGCTGGTCCGACCTGCGCGACGCCGATCGCGCCGTGCTGGGCGTCCAGGGCATGTACACGATCGTCGACCTGTCGGTCGGCATC